>NZ_QULD01000005.1:0-216843 GCF_003481425.1 Blautia sp. OM06-15AC
AACAGTATCAGATGGCTTTTATAAAATGTCAATATACGGATGATTACCTACTTGCAATTATCAGATAAAGTTCGGATATTATTAGAATTTTATAAATTTAATTACTGGCATCTTACGATGCCAGTAAAAAATAACAAAAAACTTTAGTAAGTTAATTTTAAAAAGCAAAGAGATTAAATTAAAACATATTTTCAGTTGATAGAAAATTAGTGGAGAGATATAATGAAGCAAATTAAATATTATGACAGAGTGTACATGTTTCGAGTGCGAAAGGTAAATAAACAGAAAAATACAGGGAGATTCGCACCGGAAAATGACAGGATGAAGAGAAAAGCGAAGAGAAGCTAGGTGAAAAAGAAAAGCTAGAATGAGAAATTTGGAAAGAATTAATAAAAATAAGAAGTGTTTAGCAGCAAAAATTATTTGAATTTGCAGTCGCCTTCCGTGAAGGCGTGAGTTGAGAAGAATAAATTCGAGAAATTGAACAAGAAACTAAAGTCGCCTTCCGTGAAGGCGTGAGTTGAGAATGAATAAATTCGAGAAATTGAACAAGAAACTAAAGTCGCCTTCCGTGAAGGCGTGAGTTGAGAATACTAGCATTTAGACCCTATAAATGTGCTGTTATAGAACGCCTATAAAGATGTTCCTCCTGCTCATTTGAATATTCTTGGAATATAAGTCTTCAATAGCATAAATACGGACCAAGGAAGCTGTATGAGAAGAAACAGAAGAGTAGAAAGTAAATGCTAAAAGAAAAGATATTATAATAGGAAGAAACACGAGTAAAAAATATTATAAAAAGAAAAAAACAAAAAGTCATGAATTGATTGTTATGCTGGAACATAGGTGTTAAAATCAAATTATATTGTAAGTACGGGGTATATATACAGTAATAAATTTGAGAAGTTTGTGAGCGTTATTTGCGTATACAAAAAGTTTGCATTTCCAAGAAAGAATTGTATAGGTTTGGAGGGATGTCAATGAATACAAGAGCGTATATTCCAATGGATTTTTGGAATGTTCCAGGAACACAGCTTGAGAAACTGCCATGGGAGCATGAACAGATATTGCGGCGGTATCTCAGCATGTCACAGCATATTTGTGAATTGGATGAGTTATATAGTATGATGGTTTTTAACTTGGAAAATATGTTTGAGAAATTCTCTTTACAATTTGACGATCGTATATTCGCTAAGAGAGGAGAAACTGTAGATGTGATTCAGATCAATGCGTTGCTTTGCAATGCCGTCAGCGCAGGGCGGACATTGATAGAATCTATGGAGAAATTTGATGAATTCTATATTTCTAAGGATAAAAGTTTTAAGAAAAACTTCATTTCGAAAGCATATGATCAATATTCGGAGTATAAAATTGTAGACTTTCTGCGAAACTATATGCAGCATGGCCATATACCGATTCATTATGATGAAGAAAAAATTTATTTAGATCTGTCAGAAATTCTGGAGACCACACATCTGAAGATGAATAAAAATCTAAAAAGGATGTTACAAAAGGCCAAAAAGGATTTGTTAGAGTATGGAGTAGCAGATACAAGACTTTGCTGTGTCCCGCTTTTTTATAAGTATTTTCTTTTGATTCATAGATTGTATCGGGCATTTTATTCGTATGCTGAGTATACATTGATGCAGATAGGAGAAGAAAAGCGAAAATTATTGCAGGATCATCCAGAATATGTACGGCAAGTGGATGAGATTGCTTTTGCGCCAGTTTATCAGGATGAATTGGGGCAGCTTCATGGAGTAGCGGTAGAGGACGGTTATGAAGAGAAAATTCGGGAAAATATAACGTATGCAGAAGAAAAACTTCAGGAATACATAAAAGGAAATGGACAGATCTGCAGTTTACAGATTGACTATTGCCTGGAATATCGTATTCCGGAAATGATCCTGATTCATGAGGAGGAGCTGTCGGAAAATCTGGTGTTTTATTGCAAAAAGCATGGACATGAGATTCGGCATGTTTCTTTTTATACGTATTATAAAGATGATATGGATAGCTATACACGCTATAAAATGTTTCCGTATATCCAATTTGAGGAGGGTGTCGAATGGAATGTCCCATATGACAGGGTGACGATTCGGGATTTCCTTCGCACATTTCCAGAGGCAGAGGAAAAAGGAATTCTTGTACAAGCCAACAATATGGGCGGGGATGGAATACAGATCGCGCAGGCGGTTTTGCAGGGATGGAAAACATTTTTATATCACAGTTCCCAGATATTGGACACGCTGGGAATAAACTCCCTGGCTGATGCAATCGACTGGGCGTCACGGGTAGTTTTTATTTATCAGAGTATTGGATGGCTGAAGAAGTCATTTGGAAAAAGAATCGAGAAGAAACCGACTATTGAGCAATTGGAAGAATATATCAGGAGAGCAGAACGGTGGGAGCTATCGCAGCTTTCATCTACACTGCATGCAGCGCCGGAATTGTTGAAACTGGTATTGAGCGAAGTGGGATATATCAGCCAAGATGGTGAGTTGTTTGTATATGATGAAGTAATAGCTACGCAAAGAAAAGAGGAAGAACGAAAACGTAAGGCAGAAAAAGAAAATTCGCATGGAACCCAGGTAGACTGCAGGAAAATGAATAAGGTGATAGAAGAGCTTAATGTCACGATTTTGTATTATGCAAGTTTACAGAATGAGAAAAAGGCAGAGGAATGTGGGAAAGAGACGAGGATAGGAAAATGCGTGGAGCAGGTGATCTGCAAGTATAGAGAGTTTCTATGGTGGGACGAAGTGAGAGAAGAGCTGAAGGTGAGAGATCCATTGCCGGAAAAATTTACAGAGGAGATCCAAGGAAAGATTTGCAGGGATGTGAGAGCGTTGGAGGAAGAGCTTTCTGGAAAATGCAGGGAATTAGAAAAGAATGAGAGCTTATGAAAATAGAAGAAATGAACATAAGATTACAAATAAAAAGAATAAAAAAGAAATTCTGTAATTTTTTTAAAATAGTGCATATTCCGCAAGAACTGCGCATCCGTTCCAGAGGAACGGAGCGCCATTCCGCTTCAAACTGAGCAAAGCTCAGCAGGTTTATTAGTTACCGTTGTTTACTCTACGATCTCTGCCAGGAAATTCAAGACGATATGCCTTGGATGTCATTCGGCTTAAGCAGGCATCTGCATAGGTGGAATCTCCAGATTGTCCCTGATAAATAAGAGGCGAAATGACCATGTCCTTTTGACGTAGTTCATGCTTTGTCATGTTTATACCAGCTCTGGACGAAGACAGACATTCCTTGTATTTGCGGTCTGCAAAGACAGCATCGTAACGGTACTTGTGAGCAATGGAACAATGATGGATGGCTTTCGGACATCCATTACAGACGTAAGGAGCCTTATCAAGACGGTTACACTGTTCTTTAACGAAATCAGGACAGGTTTGGTTACAGGTTGGACAGGAAGTACACTTAATGTTGCAGAGTATGATTTTCCTGCATACATTTGTTTTTCTGCAGTGATATCTATGAATGCAGAAGTTGTGAGCGTTAAGGAAGGATCCTTTATAATACCAATCACTTACACGATGGAGTTTCACTTCCTTCGAAATAGTTGTAGGATCTTTGCATAAGAAGCGGGCGATATCTTTAAAAGTGCTGCCGTTATTCAGGGAACGCTCAATGTATTTACGGTCTTCAAGGGAAAGATGTTTCTGGTTACCAGGAATATATTTACTCATAGAGATCTCCTTCTACTGCTGTCAGAAGGTCTTCATGAGCATAGCACGAATATATGAAAGATTAAACTCCACTCATGTAGGAGTAAATTCCACCGCATAAGCGGACGATGGAATTTACTTTTGAAATTTTCAGTGAAAGAATTTAGCTTTTAATCACATGACAACGACAGGGTATGATGCTATAATGAGTTTAAAAATAAGAAACGGGGTGACGTTGTATGATGTATCCATATATGACACTGGCAGATGAAACGGAGATTGTTCATTCACAAATTGTTGAAAAAGATGGAATGAAAAAAGTTATTGTAAACTTTGAACGACCAACAGAAGATGGATTTGATTCGGCAAGGTGTGAATTGCCTGATTACAAATGGACAGAACGCCAAGGATATTCGGATGAAGAAATAGCAATGTTTGAAGAACTCCTGCATAGTAATGCTCATTTGCTATACCGGTATGCGGAGAATGGGGGGATTCAAATTGCCTAAATTGTTTATGGTATGTGGATATACGGTATATTTTTGGTCTAATGAAAATGGAGAACCAATTCATGTTCATATATCAAAAGGTAAGCCTACTCCAAATGCGACTAAAATATGGCTTACAAAGTCAGGTGGATGCATTTTGGCAAGTAATGGAAGTAAAATTTCCAAGAAAGAGCTGAATGAATTGATGGAATTTATATCAGCACAGTTTTTCTTTATTTGTGCAAAATGGAAAGAGGCATTTGTGACGGATGAGATAGGATTCTATTGTTAAGCATATTGTAACTTATAGTACATCGGGGACCGGTCCCAAGGCGGTCAATCCAAAAGAAGATCACTATAATTCTGATACAAAGATAAGATTAAAAGATTTTCCTAATATTCCCATGACCTTAGCAAACGAGACACATGGGGGTATGCCCTATGAAAATGAATAGAAAAAGCGAGTAAAACGGCAGGGGTCTCGAAAAGGAGACGGCTGCCGTTTTACTCGCTTTTTACCAGGGTTTTCCAGCAGTACGATAGTTCCCGTCTACTCAGATTTTCATAGGGTCAGACCCCTAGAGTTGCGTGGACCAAAGGCTCTGGGCGACATCCGGGGCGTGACCTACATATACGGAATGTTCTACCGCTTCGGACTGATTGATGTGCCGTAAACGAGGCAAAGCAGAAGATAGGATCAACTTGCCATTTGAGTTCCCAAATGGTAAAATCAAAATGCACTGGGATATAATATCCTTTGCCTGTTAATGTAGCTTCGGAAAGGGCGTGGAAGAATGGCAGCGACGTTAAAACTTCCGGTTGGTGTCGAAGATTTTAAGGAAATTCGCCAACAAGGTTTTTGCTATATTGATAAGACAAGACTGATTGAACAGCTTCTTGACAGCTGGGGAAAGGTAAATCTTTTTACAAGGCCCCGCCGTTTTGGTAAGACCTTAAATATGAGTATGCTCCGAAACTAACGGATAATGAAAAACAAAGATATGGCGCGCTTGTCCGAATGCAGGACGGAAAATACGCAATGGACGAAGATACGCTGGAATCGGCACTCCAGACATTGCAGAACAGATGATGTCATCGACTGGCTTTTGGGATGATGTCACTGTGTAAAAACTACCTCAAAGATCGTTCCGCCGGACGGGCTGGACTGAACGGTTATTCTGCCGTCATGTACGCGCACGATTTCACGAACCAGGGCCAGCCCAAGGCCTACTCCGCCAAGCTGGCGGCTTCTGGACTTATCTACGCGGAAGAATGGTTCAAATATGCGTTCTTTTAATTCAGGCGGGATTCCGCTTCCGGTATCTTCTATGGACAGGCAGATGTTTTTTCCGCTCCGGTATGCGGTTACGGTAACCTGTCCGCCGAAATGGTTGTATTTGATTGCATTCTCAACAAGATTGTATACAATCCGGTAAATCAAAATGTCACTTCCGACCATAGTGGTATCTTTACAGTTCCCGATCAGTTTTATCTCCTTTTCCTGGGCAAGCGGTTCCAGATCCACCAGTACTTCATCGACGAGGGCATCAACGGCAATGGTTTCATCCCTGCTTACTGTTTGAAGCTCACTCATATCGAGCAGTGTCTTGACCATTTTGCTGAGCCGGCCGTTTTGCTCCGTCACCATTTTCAGTGTTTGTAAGGTGTCGGCGTCATTGCCGGGATGCGGGGTGGAATGGTATAAATCGAGCTGTACCTGCATGACAGACAGTGGAGTGCGAAGCTCGTGTGCTGCATTTGCCGTAAACTGTCTCTGGATTTCAAAAGCATCTGCGAGACGTTCCAGCATCTTGTTATACGAAATACGAAGCTGGTTCAGCTCTTTTACTTTGTTTTCTTCAATGCGCGAATCGGCCAGATTCTGTGCCTGCACCTCCTCAATTTTTTTGGAGAACTCACGAATGGGCCGAAGTGCATGGCCACTGATAAAATAGGTAGCGACACCGCCAAGAAGGGCCAATAAGGCGGAAAGGATCAGGCTGTTTCTTTTGTAGTCTGCTTTATTGTTGTACACCTGAACAGAGAAATCCCTGGCAAATTCATCCCACTTGTCCTCCGGAATGCTGATATAGATTTGATCGGAACCGTCTGCGGTACCGTCTCCGCCCTGATCTCCGGCATCATCGCCCCGGGCATCTACGGTCTCCTGCAGGGAATCGATATAATAAATTCCGTTTTTATAGACAAGCAGGGTCAGACATCCACAGATGACCGCAATATACAGGGTAATGATACAGGTAAGTCTCCACTGCAGTGATATTTTTTTCATCGGTCGGACTCCTCTCGTATTTGATATCCTTCGCCTACTTTATTTAAAATCGGATCGTATCCAAGTACCGCCCTGAGCTTTCGCCGAAGCGAAGACATATGGACGCGGATGGATCCGCTGAAGCTGTCCACGGAGGCATCCCAGACATGCTCGATCAATTCTTCCTGGCTTACCGGTCTGCCAAGGTGGAGAAGCAGATATTCCAAAATTCCGTTTTCTTTTCTTGTCAGGGAAACCAGGGTTCCGTTGGCATAGGCCTCTCGTTTGATGGTATCGAATTTGATCCCGCCACTTTCCAGACAGACATCCTTCTGCACAAATTTTCTTCTTGTCAGACTGCGGATCCGCGCTTCCAGCTCCTGCAGATGGAACGGCTTTTCCATATAATCATTTGCCCCGGCATCGAGTCCTTCTACTTTGTCTGCAATCTGTCCTCTTGCAGATAAGATCAGCACCTTCGTTTCTTCGTTTTCCTTTCGGAGCTCTTTTAGAAGATCCATTCCGTCCATGCCGGGCAGATTGAGATCCAGGACAATCAGATCATAATTTTCTGCCAGGATGCATTCCAGAGCCTCCGCCCCATCATAGCAGGTATCTACCTCGTACCCGGCGGCGTACAGACTTCTGGCAACTGTGTCACACATTTGTTTCTCATCTTCCACGATTAATAATCTCAAAATTTTTTTCACCTGCCCATTTCTTAACAATGATTTTACAACAGCTATTGTATAATATCAGAGTCAGCTGGTCAATCAATAAAATCAAAGGAGCAACCACATTTTGAAATGCAGAAAAATATCTCAAATTGTTCTAGTTATCACAGGCATAGCGATGATGGGCTATGGCGCCGTCAGAGGGGAAGCGGCTGCTGTGCTTGGGAAAGCAATTAAATTATGTCTGGAGTGTGTCGGAATTGGATAAGAAAAAGAAGTTACGATCAAAGAAAATAGCCGGAATACGCGGGTGGATCCAGGCAGCGGCCACACTGCTTACCAATCCTCATATCCCCAATTTTTTTCAGGGCAAAATATATCAGGGCAAAGTGAAAACGGTATGCGTACCGGGACTAAACTGTTATTCCTGTCCTGCCGCGACGGGAGCGTGCCCCATCGGAGCCTTTCAGGCGGTTGTCGGATCATCCAAATTTAAGTTTTCCTACTACATAACCGGGTTCCTGATTTTACTCGGCGTGACACTGGGAAGATTCATCTGTGGTTTTTTGTGTCCGTTTGGATGGTTTCAGGATTTGCTTCACAAAATCCCCGGAAAGAAATTCTCTACGGCCAGACTGAAGCCGCTGCGGTATCTGAAATATATCATCCTTGTTGTTTTTGTGATTCTTCTGCCGATGTTTGCAACGAATTCGATCGGGATGGGAGATCCGTTCTTCTGCAAATATATTTGTCCGCAGGGCGTTCTGGAGGGGGCGATCCCGCTTTCCATCGGAAATGCCGCAATCCGGTCTGCACTGGGCAAGCTGTTTTCGTTTAAATTCGGTATTCTGATTACGGTTGTCGTGCTCAGCATCTTGTTTTACAGACCTTTCTGCAAATGGATCTGTCCTCTTGGGGCAATCTATTCCTTATTTAATAAGGTAAGCTTTTTACATATCACGATTGAAAACAGCAAATGCGTCGGATGCAACCAGTGTTCCAGGGCATGTAAAATGGATATCGACGTGTGCCGGACCCCAAATCATCCGGAATGCATCCGATGCGGAGCCTGCATCAAGGCCTGCCCGAAGGATGCGATCCACTATCAGTTTCTGGGAAAAACGTGTCAGAAAAAGGACACCGGAGATCAACAGTCAGAGATCAGAAACCATTGATCAGCAGCAGATCACGAAGTATCGAAGGATGATATTGAATTCTTGTTTTTTACATTATACTATCTTAAAAGGAGCCATAACTTATGAAAACCAAAAGAACTTTTATCCCTGTTTTTACACTCAGCGTAGCATTATTACTTACCGCATGCAACGGAAAAGAGGCTGCAGACACAAAGAAAACGCAGACAACACAGACGGAATCCGGCACAGAAGCTGTTACGGGATCTGTTGCGGAATCCGGAACCGAAACGGCAGGGGCTTCCGGCACAAAGCTGGACGATTTATATCAGCAGGAAAACCAGATTTTTGCAGATCATGCGGATGTATGGAATAAGGTGTTTGGCATGATGAATAAAAGCACGGCTGATCCGAGCGGAAATTATGGGGATTATCTGGCAGACACGGTTGAAGCCAACAAGGACTCTTTTTCAGAGGACGAGCTGAATACACTGACGGATGATATTGCAACGATACGAAAAATCGAGGAACAGATAGCGGAAATGGAAAATGGCAATACAGCATCGGAAGATAGCAACGCGAAAAACGATTCCGAAGAGGCATCTCCGTTCCGGGATTTTTCGGGTCAGGATTATGATGGCAACACAGTTGACGAAAGTCTGTTTTCCAAAAATGCGGTAACGGTCGTGAATTTCTGGTTTACCGGCTGCAAGCCTTGTGTTGCTGAGTTATCCAAGCTGAACGAATTAAACGATGCAATCAAATCCATGGGAGGCGAGGTTGTAGGTATCAACACAGAAACCTTCGACGGAAATCAGGATGCGATCAAAGAAGCAGCAGCGGTTCTTGAAAGCCAGGGTGCGAAATACCGCAATCTTTCCATTGACTCTGCTTCCGCGGCAGGAAAGTATGCTTCCGATATTATGGCATTTCCTACCACAATCTTAGTCGATCGAAATGGAAATGTTGTGGGAGAACCGATGCTTGGCGGAATCGACAATCAGGAGAATTATGATACGCTGATGAAACAGATCCAGTCTGTGATAGATGCAGACAGCGCGAAGTAAGACGAGAGCTGCGGCGTTTTTTGGGAGAGAAAATGGGAGTGCGAAAAAACAAAGTTACGTTTTTTCGCACTCCTTTTCATAACAAGATTTTAAAAAAATACATTTACGAAACGATGTACTGTGCTGTACCTGTCACGAAAAGCTGCTCGGTGCTTAGAACAAGAGCTGAGGTCACACGGCGATTCCCCACATATATGCACACGTTTTCGGAACCACCAGTAATCCGACCTTTGGTTTTGATAGCAGCCATTTGACAAACAACAGCCGGGTTCCTGCTCTGCGAAAGGGCAGAAAATAAGGAAAACTTTGCGCAATTAAAAGGAGCATACCGCATCAGCGATATGCTCCTTTTGGACTACCTGGGTAAATATTATTCACAAAGTTTGGAGAAAGCGTCAGCTACGAACTGAACTTTTGTTCCAACGATAACCTGTACAGAGGTTTTGCCAGGTTTGATCACGCCTGCCACGCCGGCAGATTTGATTACCTTGTCGTTTACGGCAGTGATATCTTTCACTTCCAGTCGCAGTCTTGTAACGCAGTTATCAATGCTTGTGATGTTTTCTTTTCCGCCGCAGCCTTCCAGAATTTTAGCTGCGATTGCGGTATAGTTATCACTTGCCAGTTCTACTTTTTTCTCTGCTTCGAGATCGTCATCTTCGCGTCCAGGAGTCTTCAGATCCCATTTCTTGATAGCAAACAGGAATACGAAGTAGAATACGAGGAATGCTGCGATTCCAAGCGGAATGATCAGCCATATTTTCTGTGCTGCGGGCAGTGAGGATGAGAACAGGAGGTCCATAGCACCGGCGGAGAAGCTGAATCCTGCACGGAAGCCGAGAGCAACTGTGATCATAGTAAAGATACCATACAGTAATGCATAGATTACGTACAGAGCAGGAGCAAGGAACATAAATCCGAACTCAAAAGGTTCTGTAACGCCACAGATGAATGCGCAGACTGCAGCAGAAGCTACCAGACCGATCGCAGCTTTTTTCTTTGCAGGTTTTGCACATCTTACCATAGCAAGTGCAGCACCAGGAATACCGAACATCATACATGGGAAGAATCCGGACATGTACATACCAAGGCTCCAGGTTACATCAGCAGATGTTTCACCAGCCCAGAAGTGCTTCAAGTCACCAAGACCGATCGTGTCAAACCAGAATACATTGTTCAGAGCGTGATGTAATCCGGTCGGGATCAGCAGACGGTTCAGGAATGCATAGATACCGGCACCGACAACATCAAGGCTGACAATAGATTTACCGATTGCTACCAGAGCACCGAACAGTAATGGCCATACCAGTAACAGAACAGCAGATACAACGATAGAAACAACACCGGAAACAATTGCTACACAGCGTTTGCCGCTGAAGAAGGATAACCAGTCCGGAAGCTTGGTGTCTTTGAAACGGTTATAGCAGGCAGATCCGATGATACCGGCCAGGATACCGATGAACGGGTTTTCGATCTTGTCAAAGGCCAGCGTCTTTGTAGCACTCTCAGCGATGGACGGGATGATAGTTGTAACAACTCCGGTAGAAAGAAGTGTTGTGATCATCAGCTAGGATGCCAGAGCTGCGATTCCGCCGGTACCGTCATTCTTTTCTGACATACCGACACCAACGCCGATTGCAAAGAGGATTGCCATGTTGTCGATCAGAGCTGCTCCTGCTTTTACGAGAAACAGACCGATCAGGTTTACTACGCCCGAGATCTCGCCGCCCTGCATCGTTGCCGGACACAGCCGGTATCCGATACCCATCAGGATACCGCAGATCGGCAGTACTGCTACAGGAAGCATGAGGGCTTTCCCTAGTTTCTGAAGAAATTTCATATATTTCTCCCTCCTTAAAAGATAATTTATATAACTGGATACCTCCAATTAGATACGTGAATTTACCGAATCCACCCAATATACTTACAAAAGCAAGTGCAGAAAAGACATTGAGAGGGCATTTCGCAAAAGCAAGTGAGAAAAGGCTATAAGCGTACATTTCACAAAAGCAAGTGAGAAAAGCCTTCAAGCGTACATTTCATTTCATAAAAGAAGAGGATGAAGATTCATCTGACGAAAGATCAAAAAAAGATCAGGAAATACTGAGAACGGCTTCGTCTAAGGAAACTTCGCCCTCTTTTTTCAAGCTGATTTTCTCGTAATCATCGGTATTGCAAATCAGTACCGGAGTGACTGTGTTCAATCCGGCTCCGGTGATCTTGTCCAGATCGACATCCATCAGAAGATCTCCTTTTTTGACCTGATCGCCGGCTGCAACGTGTGCGGTAAACGGTGCGCCCTTTAGTGTAACCGTATCCAGGCCGATGTGGATCAGGATTTCGGTTCCGGAGCTGCTTGTGAGCGTGATGGCATGAAGAGTATCAAATACCATGGCTATTTCACCGTCTGTCGGTGCATAAATTTTTCCTTCCGACGGAATTACTGCGAATCCGTCCCCCAGGATTTTTTCGGAAAAGGTAGGATCCGGGACTTCGGAAAGCGGAACTACTTTTCCTTTGCAAGGTGCGTAAAGAACATTTTCTTTACTCTTTCCTTTTAGAAAATGAAACATAAAATTGATATCTCCTTTCGAAATAAGGTGCGATGTTTTTTTCGGGATATGGATCCGATTTCATCTGTAATTACGTTGAGTGATTTTTTGCGAAAAAATTTGGTATTTTACCCTTTGATCCGTTCTGTTTGACGTAAAAAGTCAACAAAATGCCATTGGGAAAGGAAACAGAGTATTTATTAAAAACAAAATTGCATAATTCTACACGAACTTCTCAATAGATTATATACATAATAACTGATGTGTAAGGATTTGTAAATACTTTTTTTGATATTTATGACAAAAGAATCTACTTTCAAAAGGAGAAAAATCGGTAGTTTAACCAATTAATGCGTTACTGCGATAAAAGAAGAATATACACACATTGGGGTCAGACCCCATTACTGTTGTGGGAAACTTTTGGGCGGTTCCTGTTTTTTGGTTTGAAATTCGAAAAATCTTTATACAATCTTAATGCCATGGAAAAGGTATTTATACGTTTTTAAAACGGAAGTCTCTAAAATAAGGAGGAATCAAAAAGAAGGAGTAAAAAGAGAAATGTGGAGTATAAAACTGCGATACAGGAAACAATGGTCGTCGTTTGAAATTATCATTCTTGGATTTGCGGGGGTAATTCTGGCAGGAGCACTGCTTTTGATGCTTCCTGTGGCTTCGCGGGAAGGAAATGTAACGCCATTTACAGAAACACTGTTTACTGCAACATCAGCCGCCTGTGTGACAGGACTGGCAGTCAGAGATACAGGAAGCTACTGGTCCGTCTTTGGACAGAGCGTGATTTTGCTGCTCATTCAGATCGGCGGTCTTGGTGTGGTTACGATCGCTGTTTCGATTGCGATGCTTTCCGGGAGAAAAATTTCCCTGATGCAGCGAAGCACGATGCAGGATGCGATTTCTGCCCCGAAGGTGGGCGGAATTGTGCGCCTGACGCGTTTTATCCTCAAAGGAACCTTTGGAATTGAACTGTTGGGGGCGTTGTTTCTTCTGCCTGTTTTTTTACGGGATTACGGCGGAAAAGGAATCTGGATGGCGTTGTTTCATTCTGTATCCGCATTCTGCAATGCAGGATTTGATCTTCTTGGAAAAACGGATCATCTGTATCCGTCCCTGACTTCTTATGTGGGAAATCCACTGGTTAATCTTACGATTATGGGGCTAATTGTAACAGGTGGAATCGGATTTCTGACCTGGGATGATATCTATACAAAAAAATACCATTTTCGTCAGTACTGCATGCAAAGCAAGGTGATCCTGCTTACAAGTCTGTTTCTGATTTTTGTTCCGGCGGCCTTCTTTTTCTTCCGGGATTTCGCTGGAATGCCGGTCAAGGAGCGGACGCTCTGCGCATTGTTTCAGTCCGTGACAACAAGAACGGCCGGATTTAATACGGCAGATCTTTCCGGGATGACAGGTGCTTCCCAGGCGATTATGATTGTTCTGATGATGATTGGCGGAGCACCGGGATCAACGGCTGGCGGAATGAAAATTACCACATTTGCCGTGCTGACAGCTAATGCGTCTGCTACGTTCCGTCAGAGAGAGGACACACAGATGTTTGGACGCAGGGTGGGCCAGGAGGTATTAAAAAATGCATCTACGATTCTGATGATGTATCTTTTTCTGGTGCTGATGGGAGGAATGGTGATCAGTGTGGCAGAAAATCTGCCGATTTCTGAGTGTCTGTTTGAGACAGCATCTGCTGTTGGAACGGTTGGCCTGACGCTTGGAATTACGCCGCAGCTCGGTGTTCTTTCGAAAGGAATTCTGATCGCACTGATGTTTCTTGGAAGGGTTGGCGGTCTGACGCTTGTTTATGCTGCGATGCCGGGGAGAAAGAGCGCACATGCAAAAATGCCGCTGGAAAAAATAAATGTAGGATAAGAAGAGAGGAAGAGATGAGATGAAAAATATTTTACTGATTGGAGTAGGAAGATTTGGGAGACATATTGCCATGCATCTGAATCAGCTTGGACATCAGGTGATGGCGGTAGACCGAAATGAGGAACGGATCGACGCCGTGATGCCGTATGTGACAAATGCACAGATCGGTGACAGTGTCAATGCAGACTTTCTGCGATCCCTTGGTGTGGGAAATTATGATGTCTGTATTGTGACGATCGGAAGCAGCTTTCAGGATTCGCTGGAAACCGCGTGTCTTTTGAAAGAGTTGGGCGCAAAATGGGTCGTGTCCCGGGCAGAACGGGATGTACAGGAAAAATTCCTGTTGCGGAACGGAGCGGATCAGGTTGTTTATCCGGAAAAACAGATGGCAAAATGGACAGCAATTCGTTACAGCTCGGATCATGTGTTTGACTATATTGAAATTGACAGTCAGTATGCGATTTTTGAGGTTGAAATCCCGGAGAACTGGATTGGAAAAAATGTCGGCCAGCTGGATATCCGGAAAAAATACGGTATTAATATTCTGGCAACAAGAAAATATGGAAAAACAGATGTTGCGGTGTCTCCGGAGACAGTTCTGGATGGCGATGCTACCATATTGGTTCTTGGTGAATATAAAGCGATCCAGAAATGTTTTCGAATCTGAAAGAGAGGTGATTTCTGTGTTAAGTGTAGGACTGCTCTTCGTTACCCTGGTCGGTTTTTTGTCTGGAGGCGTGCTCGTAGATCAGATAGAGACATTTTTCACGGAAAACAGAAGAGAGGAACCGGAAACGGGACAAAATTTCACAGAAAACAGAAAACAAGAACAGGGAACGGGAGAAAAAAAGATTTCCTGACTATAGCTTTCTCTTCGTTTATGATCTACAATAGGAGGCGGGGTGAGACAGTTGGAAAAAGAAAAACAAAAAAAAGAGCATATCCTGGTGTGTCTGTCCTCTTCGCCATCCAATGAAAAAATTATTCGGACTGCGGCGCAGATGGCACAGGCGTTTCAGGCCGGCTTTACGGCATTGTATGTGCAGACAGCAGAAAAAACAGAAAAAACACCGGAGGATCTGGCAAGGCTGCAGAAGCATGTTCGTCTGGCAGAGCAGAGCGGGGCAGAAATTGTAACGACACACAGTGAGGATATTGCCCTGCAGATTGCAGAATACGCAAGAATTTCCGAGGTGACGCGGATTGTCATTGGAAAGAGCATGATGAAGCAGGGCTATTTCCATCAGCGAAGGGTGTGGACCGAGCGTCTGACGGATCTTGTGCCTGATCTGGAAATTCACATCATTCCAGACTCAGACGTGTACCGGAGATATCAGAAACGAAAAAAATTTCCGGAGTGGATGGAGCTGCCTTCCTGGAAAGAACTGATGCTTACGGTTCTGATTCTGGCTGCTGCGACCGGAATCGGAGAAATCTTTTTTCGGCTTGGTTTTACGGATGCCAATATTATTACGGTATATCTGTTTGGCGTCATGCTGACATCTATTCTGACCAGCGGTTATACCTGTAGTGTGGTCAGCTCTGTGGCAAGTGTTGTCCTGTTTAATTATTTTATGACAGAGCCAAGGCTTTCGTTGTATGCGTATGGTTCCGGCTATCCGGTGACCTTTGCGATCATGCTTGGCACTTCAATCCTGACCAGTACGCTTGCTTCAAAATTGAAAGAAAATGCAAAGCTTTCTGCACGAGATGCCTTTCGAACCAAGATTCTTTTTAATACCAGCCAGCTTCTGCAAAAGGCAGAGGATGCGTCAGAAATTTTTGATATTACGGCAACGCAGCTGATAAAGCTTCTGGGAAGAAATCTGGTTGTGGCGCCGGTAGAAAAAAAGAAAAACGGCATTGTGCAGGGAACTCTTTATAACGCCGAAACAGGAATAAAATCAGAAAAAGTTTTTAATGTGAAAGAACAGGAAATCCTGCAGTGGGTTCTGAAAAACCGGAAACGGGCGGGAGCTATGACAGAACGTTTTTCTGAAGAACCGTATCTGTACCTTTCCATCTATGCGGCACAGAACAGATATGGTGTGATCGGCATTTTCATCGGACAAAAGCCACTGGATGCGTTTGAGAACAGTATCCTGCTTTCTATTCTGGGAGAGTGCGCCATGGCACTGGATCGGGAGCAAAGTGCGAGAGAAAAAGAAGAGGCGGCAGTCATGGCGAAAAATGAGCAGCTTCGGGTGAATCTGCTGCGGACGATTTCCCATGATCTGCGCACACCACTGACATCAATTCTCGGCAATGCAGACTCTTTGATCAGTAACTTTGACGCACTGGACGAAGGGATGCGGAAACAGATTTTTTCGGATATTTATGAGGATGCCGGATGGCTGATTGAACTGGTGGAAAATCTGCTTGCGCTTACGAAAATAGAAGATGGAAGTGTAAAACTGCAGTTATCCGATCAGGTGGTTGAGGATGTAGTCCGTGAGGCGCTGCGCCATGTAGAACGGCGGAAAAACGAACATAAAATTACGGTGGACTGCGGGGAAGATGTACTGCTCGCCCGCATGGATGCAAAGCTGATTGTACAGGTATTGGTAAACCTGATCAACAATGCAGTAAAATATACACAGGCAGGATCCAAGATCCGGATTACAGCCGGAAAAGAAGAAAAAAACGTATGGATTGCGGTGGAAGATAATGGACCCGGCATTCCGGCGGAGTGCAGGGAGCATGTATTTGAAATGTTCTATTCCGGAAAAAATAAGGTGAGTGACAGCCGCAGAAGCCTTGGCCTTGGGCTGGCACTGTGCCGCTCCATTGTAAATGCGCATGGCGGGGAACTGGTGCTTCGTGACTGCGCTCCGCATGGCTGTCATTTTCGTTTTACGCTGCCGCTCAGTGAGGTGAATTTAAATGAATAAGACATTGATACTGGTCGTGGAAGACGATACGCCGGTCCACAACCTGATTACGACAACACTGAAAACACACGATTATAAATAACCACATTGGGGTCAGACCCCATTACTGTTTAGAAATTTTGTTCTTGTTTTGGCAATTCTGACACTGCAGACTGTGCTGAATGACAATATCAAAACGGCAGAAGATGTTGAAACTTATCTGGGTCTTAACACCTTGGTCGTTGTTCCGGATTTTGGAAGCAAAAAGAAATCCAGAAGACGAAGAAAAGACTGAACATAAACACAGAAAATTAAAAAGGAGCATCTCCGGTTTCGAACTTGAAACCTGGAGATGCTCCTTTTTCGTATGCTGCAGAATGAAAAATTATTCTCCCGCCACCGTCACATCCCGCAGCAGTACCGCACACGGTACCACGCGGTTGTTTATCTGCTGTGTCTCTTTCGAGAAAGTCAGATTTTTCAGCACATCGTCATAACGGGCGGAAAGTGATCCGCTGGTTGTCGGATGGGAGGTGGTTCCGTCGCTCTCATACGCGAGCCGGATCTCACCGCCGCAGGTGCCGCTTACGGCATCCATATCAAACGCACTGAAATCGGTGATTTCTATATGCGGCATGCTGCGCAGCTCGTCGAGTGTTTTCGAACCGCCTTCAACTACCATGTTATTCATGGAAGTAGTATCCTTCATGCCGATATAATGGGCATGCTGAAGGCTGCCCCAGTAGGAGCGGCAGATGCCGTTTTCAAACAGAACGCGCTCGACTGCCGGCATACCGGTTTCGTCGTACGGCGCGTTTTTGGCAGAGCCGTCGAGCGTCGGCACGAGGCGGATATTCAGCGGATCCGCATCCGCACCGGTGATGGCTTCACCGATTTTTGCCTTTGCGACGCCCATGTACTGATAAGAAGCATTGGTATGCATAGCAAAATACTGGAAGAAACTGCCGACGGCATTTCCGGTCAGGAGAACATCAGCATGCTCATTCTGGCGGGTCGGAACAGCATTCAGACGCTGGTGGCCGGTGTGGAACATTCCGCGCACTTCGGCGATGATCTTCTCGGCAGATTTGTCGGAGAAGCGGAGATCCTTGTAGATCTCAATCTCATGATCATCCTTGCGGGAGTTTGTGACAACCTCGATCTCGCAGTCAAAGCCGGAGAAGGTGACATCGACACCGCGGGAATTGCGGATGTGTGTCTGCTTCTGGTTGACGAAAATCTCATAGGAGTTTACGCGGGAATCCTCTTCCGCCTTGATTTCCTGCATAGCCTGCACCAGTTTTACGAGTTTAGCGGTAAGATCGCGGGAAGCATCAGCCATGTCGGCGCTTGCCTGGGCATCCGATGGCTCTGCAACAGGGTACCATGGGTTTTGCACAAACTGTGCGGCGAACAGCGCCTGGTCAATTTCCTGCTTCATTTCTTCGCGGGAAATGCCCTGGTGGATCTCTTTTTCTGCGCTTCCGCGGAATTTTCCATCCTCACTGTCGACAAAGACGGTCAGAAACGTATGCGTTACTTTTTTCGCGCGGCTCATGTCGAGCTTCTGACCGATGAAAAATGCCTCGCGGGATTCGGTCTGCTCTTCGCGGATCAGAAAGTCGCTGGCTTTACTTGTTTTTAATACATTGTATAATTCGTTCATCAGCCTAACCTCACTTTACATTTCAGATACGGGCCGCCATCGCTGACTTTGACCCATTCTTTGTGACCTTTTCCGCACATGCCGGAGCCGAAGAGCTCTTCTTTGTCGGAAACCATGGAGATGCTCTTTAAGAGATCTGGAACGTAGCCGGTCAGGGTGACAGGAGATACGACTTTTCCGGTCAGCTTACCATCTTTGATCTCGCGGCCGAGTCCGACCATGCACTGGATGCCCCAGTGTTTCGGGTCTTCCATACCGGACTGAACGCTTTCGAGAAGATAGCCGTGATCAATCGAAGCGATCATATCATCGAGTTTGTCTGTGCCTGCGGTGAAGTAGGTGTTGGTCATACGGGAGTAGACTTTGCGCTCGAAGCTCTCGCGTTTTCCGTTTCCGGTCGGCGTGGTGCCAAGGCGGAGTGCGCTTACGAGATCGCTGATGCCGGTAACGAGTGTACCGTGGTCGATGACCGTGGTGTCGGTGCCGAGCGTTCCCTCATCATCAAAAAGATAACTGCTGACCTGCTGTGCGCCGACTGCTCCGTCGTGCATGGAGGAGAGCTGGGAGGCAACAGGCTTGCCGATATACTCTTTGGCGAGTGCGCGGTCTTTGACAAACATATCCATCTCGACACCGTGGCCGAATGCCTCGTGTGCAATCACGCCGGTGACATCCGGTGCGGTGATGACATCGTACATGCCAGGGATGACCGGATCGGAGTGGAGCTTGTCGTACAGAACGGCGATGATTTCCTCAACAATCGCATCCATCTCATTTAAGATTTCCACGCCTTTCAGGCCGGAGCAGGAACGGTACGACATATTCTGTTTTCCGTTTTCTGTGCCGATTGCGGAAAGGGAGCCCTCAGAGAAAGCGTAGGACTGCATCAGATCCTTTTTGGAGGAGAGGAACAGCTTGTTGACACGGGCAAAGCTGACGGTACTCTGGAATTCCAGAATTCCTTCATGGGCAGCGCCGGCGTCGCAGAGCTTCCGAAGGTGGGAGAGAATCTCCTCTGCGGAGACGGTCTCCGGGTCAATCTCGATTTCATTCTGCATCGTTTTGGTGATGGCTTCTTCCTGCACGAGAGGAGACTCCATCTGCGCGATGCCGAGTGCCTTTAATGCCTGAAATTCGGATTTCAGCGCGGAAGTAATTTCCTCCGCAAGATCTGCGGCATCGGTGAGGTTGTTGAAGGAATATTCGGTGTAGGAACCGTCCTGCCATGCACGGACAACGAAGCCGCGTTCACAGAAGTGATAATCGCCGACGGTGGTCTGATGCATGCTGACGCGGTAGGTCGTACCTTTGACATCGGTGCAGAGCACGCTGACGTAATCAAATTCGCGCTCGAGCAGACGGATCAGTTCCTGAATCTGTGGTTTGATTTCCACAAGATAGGATGACATTGGAACCTGCATAAGTTTGGTGTCCTTTCTGGAGCCTGCCGGAGTGTTCGATAGAGAACCTGCGCCGGGGCTCAAAATAATAGAATCCGGAAAAATAGTTTCGAAAAAATCCCGAACATAGTTTCATTATAGAAGTGGGAAATGGAAAAAGCAATAAAAAAAGGTTGACAAAATGAATTTTGATGATATACTTTGAATATCAAAACATTTGAAAAGAAAAATGTTTGAGAATGAAATAAGCAAGAGGACAGTAAGGTGAAAAACGGCAGAATTGCGGGAACCGGTTCGTATGTACCGGAGACGATATGGAAAAATGAAGATCTGGAAAAGATGGTGGATACGAGCGATATCTGGATCCGGGAGCGGACGGGAATCGGTGCGCGCCACATAGCCGGGGAGGAGACGGTTGCCCAAATGGCAGTAAAGGCGGCGAGAAGAGCGCTGGAAAATGCCGGGATCTGTTCGACAGAACTGGATCTGATTCTCGTCGGAACCTCCTCGTCGGAGAGCATCTTTCCGAATACCGCCTGTCTTGTGCAGGATGAAATCGGTGCCTTCCGTGCCGCCTGTCTCGATGTCAGCGCCGCCTGCACCGGATTTCTTGCGGTGTATGAGCTGGGCCAGCTGTATATCCGGAGCGGCAAGGCAAAAAACGTGCTGCTGATCGGCGCAGATGCCCTGAGCCGTCTGGTGGACTGGAGTGACCGCGGAACCTGCATTCTGTTCGGGGACGGCGCGGGAGCCATTGTGCTGACGGCGGAGGAGCAGGAGACAAAAGCGTGCGAAAAGATCCATTCCGATGGAGAAAAAGGCGTGTCGCTGACCTGCGAAAAGGGAACGTATCTGCAGATGGACGGCCGTGCCGTGTTCCAGTTTGCTTTATCACGCGTGCCGGAAGTCATCCGCGAGGTGCTCGCGGAAGCCGACATGGCGGTCGAAGAGATTGATGCGTTTATCCTTCATCAGGCAAACAGCCGCATCATCGACGGCGTGGCAAAACGACTGAAAGCACCGAAAGAAAAATTTCCGCGGAATATCGAAGCATACGGCAATACATGTGCGGCGAGCATTCCGATTCTGCTGGATGAGTGGAACCGGTCCGGCAGAGCCAAAAAAGGACAGAGAATCGTTCTCTCCGGTTTCGGAGCAGGACTGATCTGGGGCGCGGCGTACCTGGAATGGTAAGAAACGTCCATATAAAATAAGAAGAATAAGAAAAAAAGTGAGGACAAAAACATGTTAGAAAAAGTAAAAGAAACCGTAGCAGAAGCACTGGGAGCAGACATCGATACCATCACAGCGGAGACTTCCTTCAAAGAGGATCTCGGAGCAGATTCCCTGGATCTGTTTGAAATGGTCATGTCCCTCGAGGACACCTGCGGCGTGGAAATCCCGACCGAGGATCTGGAAACGATGGTAACTGTCGGTGATGTTGCAGAGTATCTGGAGCAGCACAAAAACTAAGAAAGATCGGGAAGCAGGAGGAAGCGATTCATGATCACAGAAGTGACAAAATTACTCGGGATTCAGTATCCAGTCATTCAGGGCGGCATGGCCTGGGTGGCGGAGCATCATCTGGCAGCGGCAGTTTCCGAGGCCGGCGGCCTTGGCCTCATCGGAGCATCGGCGGCACCGGCAGAGTGGGTTCGGAATGAAATCCGCGAAGCAAAAAAACTGACGGACAAACCGTTCGGCGTCAACATCATGCTGATGAGCCCGTATGCGGATGAGGTGGCAAAAGTGGTTGCCGAGGAAGGCGTAAAAGTCGTTACGACGGGCGCAGGAAATCCGGAGAAATATATGGAACTGTGGAAAAACGCTGGTATCCGCGTCATCCCGGTGGTCGCTTCTGTGGCTCTTGCAAGACGAATGGAGCGCGCAGGCGCAGATGCCGTTGTGGCAGAAGGATGTGAGTCCGGCGGCCATATCGGCGAGACGACAACGATGGCACTCGTTCCGCAGGTGGCAGATGCCGTAAAAATTCCAGTCATTGCGGCCGGTGGAATTGCGGACGGACGCGGCATGGCAGCAGCCTTTATGCTGGGTGCCGAGGCGGTTCAGATGGGAACGCGTTTTGTCGCTTCGAAAGAGGCCGTTGTGCATGAAAATTACAAGCAGCTGGTGATCAAGGCGAAAGATATTGATACCCGCGTGACAGGCCGCACAACCGGTCATCCGGTGCGGGCGATCCGAAATGAGATGACACGCCATTATCTGGAACTGGAAAAAGAGGGAGCTCCGTTCGAAGAGCTGGAAAAACTGACGCTCGGCGGTCTTCGAAGAGCCGTTGTGGACGGTGATGTCAAAACCGGAAGCGTGATGTCCGGTCAGATTGCAGGTATGGTAAAAGACGAGAAAAGCTGCAAAGAAATCATAGAGCAGATGATGAATGAGATGGAAGAACTTCTGAAAGGAGCACCGGCGCGGTTATGAGTAAAACAGCATTTATGTTTCCGGGACAGGGTTCCCAGTGTGTCGGCATGGGCGCGGATTTTTATGAAGCATGTCCGAAAGCGAGAGCCGTCTACGATATGGCATCCGAGCTGATCGGGATTGATATGAAAAAACTCTGTTTTGAGGAAAATGAACATCTGGATCAGACAGAGTTTACCCAGATTGCACTGCTGACAACCGGAATGGCGATGGAGCAGTCCATCCGGGCGTGCGGCCTTACGCCGGATGTGACAGCGGGCCTCAGCCTTGGCGAGTACAACGCGATTGTGTCCGCCGGCGGTATGGAAATGGCGGATGCGATGAAGGTCGTCCGCAGAAGAGGCATCCTGATGGAGGAGGCCGTTCCGGCAGGCGAGGGCGCGATGGCGGCGGTGCTCGGCATGGAAGCTGCAAAAATCGAAGAGATTTTGAGCGGGATTTCCGGCGCCTACATTGCCAATTACAACTGCCCGGGTCAGATTGTCATCACCGGATATGAGGCGGCAGTGGCAGAGGCTTCGGAAAAGTTAAAAGAAGCAGGCGCAAAGCGGGTACTTCCGTTGAACGTAAGCGGCCCGTTCCATTCCCCGATGATGGAAGCTGCGTCCCAGGGGCTGACCGAAGCGCTCGAGGGCGTCGGCTTTATGGAGTTGAAGATTCCGTATGTAACGAATGTAACCGGTCAGTATGTGCGTGACATTGCACTGACACGCGGCCTTCTGATCCAGCAGGTGGCATCCGGTGTGCGGTGGCAGCAGAGCATCGAGGCAATGATTGCGGACGGCGTTGATACCTTCGTGGAGATCGGACCGGGAAGAACACTGACCGGCTTTTTAAGAAAAATCAACCGGGATGTAAAAGGTTACAATATCCGCACCTATGAGGAAATGCATCAGGTGTGCGAAACTTTATTATAGATAGTGGATTATGCAGCAGGAGAATGAGATGTTAAGTGGAAAAACAGCAGTAGTAACGGGCGCATCCCGCGGAATCGGGCGTGCGATTGCAGAAAAACTGGCGGCGGAGGGAGCCTTTGTTGTCATCAATTACAATGGTTCAAAAGAGGCGGCCGAAACCGTGCTTGCGGGAATCCGCGCGGCAGGAGGAGACGGCTGCGTGATGCAGTGCAATGTATCGGATTTTGCGGCGTGTGAAGCGTGGATGAAGGAAATTCTTGCTTTGTATGGGAAAATCGATATTCTGGTCAACAACGCGGGTATCACAAAGGACGGCCTTCTGATGGGCATGTCGGAGGAAGCCTTCGACCGTGTCATTGAGACAAACCTCAAGGGAACGTTCAACTGCATCCGCTTTGCGGCACGGCCGATGATCCGTCAGAAGAGCGGCTGCATCATCAACATGGCTTCTGTGGTCGGCGTGGCAGGAAACGCCGGACAGGCAAATTATGCGGCATCGAAAGCAGGTGTGATCGGCCTGACGAAAACAGCGGCACGGGAACTGGCATCCCGCGGCATCCGCGTCAATGCGATTGCGCCGGGCTTTATTGAGACCGATATGACGGAGGTTCTTTCGGATAAAGTGAAAGAAGCATCCGTATCCCAGATTCCGCTCGGCCATTTCGGAAAGCCGGAGGATGTGGCAAACCTGGCTGCATTTCTGGCATCCGAAGCGGCAGCTTACATCACCGGACAGGTGATTCACTGCGACGGCGGCATGGTGATCTAAGAAAAGGAGAGTTGGAATGAAGAGAAGAGTAGTCATCACAGGGCTGGGTGCGGTAACCCCGATTGGAAATACCGTGGAGGAATTCTGGAACGGCGTCCGCAAGGGAGCCTGCGGAATCGGAACGATTACGAAATTTGATACAGCAGAATATAAAGTACATCTGGCAGGCGAGGTCAAAGGCTTCGTGGCAAAAGAGCGCATGGATTTCAAAGCGGCAAGACGAATGGGAACCTTTTCCCAGTATGCCGTTGCAGCAGCAAAAGAAGCGTTTGCAGATGCCGGCATTTCCATGGAGAATGAAGATCCGTTCCGCGTCGGCGTTCTGGTGGGCTCCGGCGTCGGTGATCTGAATGCATGCGAACAGGCGAAAGCCAAAATTGATGCCGGAAATCCGTCCCGCGTCAACCCGTTTACCGTTCCGGTGATGATTGCGAACATGGCGGCGGGAAACGTTGCGATTGCACTCGGCGCGAAAGGAAAATGTACCAGCGTGGTGACGGCGTGTGCGACAGGAACGCACTGCATTGGCGATGCCTTCCGCGCAATTCAGTACAACGACGCGGACATCTGTGTGGCAGGCGGCGCGGAGAGCGCAATTACGCCGGTCGGCGTGGCAGGCTTTTCGGCACTGACCGCACTTTCCGAGTCGGAAGATCCGCTGCGGGCTTCGATTCCGTTTGATAAGGACCGGAACGGTTTCGTCATGGGCGAGGGCGCCGGCATTCTCGTACTTGAGGAGCTGGAGCACGCGAAACAGCGCGGCGCGAAGATCTATGCAGAGGTAGTCGGATACGGCGCAACCTGCGATGCGTACCACATTACTTCTCCATTGGAAGATGGAAGCGGTGCGGCACGTGCGATGGAGCTTGCGATGGAAGAAGCGGGAGTAAAACCGGAAGAAGTTACTTATATTAATGCACACGGAACGTCCACACATCACAACGATCTGTTTGAAACGCGTGCGATCCGGAAAGCCTTCGGTGATGCGGCAGACCATGTGCTGGTCAACTCGACGAAATCGATGGTCGGTCATCTGCTCGGCGCGGCAGGCGGTGTGGAAGCTGTTGTCTGTGCGAAATCCATTCAGGACGGCTTCGTGCATCAGACGATTGGAACAAAGGAAGCAGATGCGGAATGCGATCTGAATTACTGCATCGGCGCTCCGGTGGAAACCGATGTGAAACTGGCAATGAGCAATTCCCTTGGTTTTGGCGGCCACAATGCGGTGCTGCTGTTTCAGAAATATGAATAAAGCGGCATCGTGTTCCGGTGCAGAAAGGAAAATAAGATGGAATTAGATCAGATTTTACAGTTGATTGATAAAGTTTCGGATTCTTCGCTGACCGCGTTTGATTACGAGGCTGATGGGATCAAGATTGCCATGGAGCATGGAAAAGCAGCTCCGGTGCAGGTGCAGATGAGCGGGGTTCCATCCGGTGCCGGTCTGCAGATGGCAGAGATGATGGGCGGAGCAAATGGCGTGACAGCGAAAGAAGCAGCCATGCCGGAGAGAAAAGAAACGGCAGGAAAAAGTACAGCGGCTGAGGATCACAGTGAAGCAGAAGAAGGCGTTTTTGTGACATCCCCGCTGGTCGGAACGTTTTATACAGCTCCGGCAGAGGATGCCGAGCCGTTTGTGAAGGTTGGCGACACCGTGAAAAAGGGACAGGTTGTAGCGATTGTGGAGGCCATGAAGCTGATGAATGAGATTGAGAGCGAAGTGGACGGCGTGATTGCGGAGGTTCTGGTGAAAAACGGCGAGATGGTTGATTACGGAAAACCGCTGTTCCGGGTAAAAGCGTAAAGCCGGGACGAGAAAGGAAGCAGCGAATGAACAGTTTGACAACGAAACAGATTCAGGAGATTATTCCACACAGACATCCGTTTCTGCTGGTGGATTACATAGAAGATTTTGAGCCGGGCGAATTCGGCATTGGGTATAAATGTGTGACGTACCGCGAGGATTTTTTTGCGGGTCATTTTCCGCAGGAGCCGGTGATGCCGGGCGTGCTGATTATCGAGGCGCTGGCGCAGGTCGGTGCGGTTGCGATTCTTTCTCTTGACGAGAATAAGGGAAAAATTGCATTTTTCGGCGGCATCAACAAGTGCCGCTTTAAGGGAAAAGTGAAACCGGGAGACAAGCTTCGTCTGGAGACGAAAATTATCCGCCACAAGGGACCGATGGGCGTCGGGGAAGCGGTTGCTTCGGTTGACGGCAAGGTGGTCGCGCAGGCGGAACTGACCTTTATGGTGGGGGCAGCACAATGATTCGAAAAGTTTTGATTGCAAACCGTGGGGAGATCGCGGTCCGGATTATCCGGGCATGCCGTGAGATGGGAATTCTCACGGTTGCTGTTTATTCGGAGGCGGACCGGGAGGCACTGCATGCGCAGCTCGCGGATGAGGCGGTGTGCATCGGGCCGGCGCCGTCGAAGGACAGTTATTTAAATATGGAACGTATTTTGAGTGCGGCGCTTGTGACGGGGGCGGATGCGGTTCATCCGGGATTTGGATTCCTGTCGGAGAACAGCACGTTTGCGCGGAGATGCCAGGAGTGCCACATTACGTGGATTGGGCCGTCGCCTGAGGTGATGGACCGGCTGGGTAATAAGTCTGAGGCGCGAAATACGATGCAGGCAGCCGGTGTGCCGGTGATTCCGGGGACGAAGGAACCTGTTTTTGACTGGGAGACGGGTCTTTCTGAGGCCGACCGGATTGGTTTTCCGGTGATGATTAAGGCGGCGCTTGGAGGCGGCGGCAAGGGTATGCGCATGGCGGAGACGCGCGGGGAGTTCCAGAGTGCGTTTCAGACGGCGCAGAAGGAGGCTAAAAGTTCGTTTGCGGACGGGACGATGTATGTGGAGCGGCTGATTCGTCATCCACGTCATGTGGAGTTTCAGATTATGGCGGACTCGTTCGGGAATGTGATTCATCTGGGGGAGCGGGACTGCTCGATTCAGAGGAATCATCAGAAGATGATTGAGGAGTCGCCTTGTGTGGCGATTGATGACACGCTGCGGGAGCGGATGGGCTCGGCGGCGGTCCGGGCGGCGAAGGCGGCGCATTATGCGAATGCGGGGACGATAGAGTTTCTGCTGGAGCCGGACGGGAATTTTTATTTTATGGAGATGAATACGCGGATTCAGGTGGAGCATCCGGTGACGGAGTGGGTCACGGGGGTGGATCTGATTCAGGAACAGCTTCGGGTGGCTTCGGGGATGCCGCTGTCGGTGACGCAGGGGGAGGTCCGGCTTTCGGGGCATGCGATTGAGTGCAGGATTAATGCGGAGAATCCGGCGAAGAATTTCAGGCCTTGTCCGGGGAAGATTACGGAGATGCATCTGCCTGGTGGATTTGGAGTACGGGTGGATACGGCGGCGTATGACGGGTATGTGATTCCGGCGTTTTATGATTCGATGCTGGCGAAACTGATTGTGCATGGGAGGACGCGTGAGGAGGCGATTGCGCGGATGAGGAGTGCGCTGGGGGAAGTCGTCATCGAGGGAGTCGACACTAACGTTGATTATTTGTATTCTATTTTAAATGAAGAGGAGTATCTGACCGGGAGGGCGGATATTGAGTTTGTGGAGCGGTTGACGGAGAGATTGTAAGAGACGGACGCCGCCCGGCAGTACAGCAGAGGGGGACGGCGCGGTTTCAGAGGAAAGAAACACTAAGGCCTCCAGCATTTGCTAAAACCATTTTCAAAAATCCAAAACCCGCTGTCGCTCAGACAGTTAGATTTTTGAAAATAACGCAAATTCTGGAAGCCTAAGTGTTTCTATAGCAATCCCCGAAAATAATGCAAAAAATTCAGCACCGCAGAGCGTGAATTACTGCGTCACAGATTTTCGTCGTACCCCGGTACGCCTTCAAATCTGTTCCTTGCAATTCGCGCTCTGCAGCACTGCCTTTTTTGCATTATTTTCGGGTCTTGCTATAGTTCCTCCTGCAAATGCGCCGTCCCCCTCTGCTGTACTGCCGGGCGGCTGAGATCAGACACACGACTGGGAGAGTGTGGTCAGCGACACCGCAGGGCGGTGCGGCTGGGATGACAGGAGTGAGCGGTGAAGAGAGAATGAATGCCTCAATGGGTGAGGTGTGTGGTTGGAAGATTGTTATGGTGACAATAGAGTGAAAGTGTTATGACGTAAGGAGTGATGGTGGTATGATGCTGGGTAAGTATTTTAAGAAGACGGTGTTTCGGAAGGAGCACACGGCGGATGGGGTGGTGCCGGAGGCGCCGCAGGGGATTTTGAAGAAGTGTAATGCTTGTAAGGGGGCTATTTTTACGGAGGATGTGAAGAGGAATCTTTATATTTGTCCGAAGTGTGGGAATTATTTTCGGGTGCATGCGTATCGGAGGATTGAGTTTCTTCTGGATGATGGGAGTTTTGAGGAATGGGATCAGGGGATGACGGCGGGGAATCCGCTGGGGTTTCCGGGGTATGAAGAGAAGGTGAGGGCTCTGCAGGAGAGAACAGGACTTACGGAGGCTGTTGTGACTGGTAAGGGACGGATCAACGGGATGGAGACGGTGATCGGGGTCTGTGATGGCAGGTTTATGATGGCCAGTATGGGTGAGGCTGTTGGGGAGAAGATTACGCGGGCGGTGGAGAGGGCGACGAAGCTCTCGCTGCCGGTGATTTTGTTTGCGTGCTCGGGAGGGGCGCGGATGCAGGAGGGGATTGTTTCTCTGATGCAGATGGCGAAGACGTCGGCGGCGCTGAAAAGACACAGTGATGCGGGGCTTTTGTATGTGAGTGTGCTGACGGACCCGACGACGGGCGGCGTGACGGCGAGCTGGGCGATGCTGGGGGATATTATTCTGGCGGAGCCGCATGCGTTGATCGGGTTTGCGGGGCCGAGGGTTATTGAGCAGACAATAGGACAGAAACTGCCGAAAGGGTTCCAGCGGGCGGAGTTTCTGGTGGAGCATGGGTTTGTAGATCGGATTCTGCCAAGAGAAGAGGCGAAAGAGGTGCTGTCGGAGATTCTGCGGATGCATGGGAAAGATATCGAAGTTTCCTCGGAAGTGCTGACTTTGGGGGATGGAGACGTGAAGCGGTCTTTGGCAGCACCAGAAACGGGAGAGAAAACATCGGCTTGGGACTGTGTGCAGAAAGCGCGGAAAAAGGACCGACCGGTGGGAGAAGATTATATTCGGGAGCTGTTTCCTGATTTTATTGAGTTTCATGGTGATCGACTGTATGGCGATGATGCGGCGATCATCGGCGGTATTGCATCGTTTGACGGCACACCGGTCACGGTCATCGCCGAGGCGAAAGGCGCGGATACGAAAGAAAACATCCGCCGCAATTTCGGCATGCCGTCCCCGGAGGGCTACCGCAAAGCCCTGCGTCTGATGAAACAGGCCGAAAAATTCCACAGGCCTGTTATCTGTCTCGTAGATACCCCAGGCGCCTTCTGCGGAATGGAAGCCGAAGAACGCGGCCAGGGCGAGGCGATTGCGCGGAACCTGTATGAAATGTCAGCGTTAAAAACGCCGGTTCTTTCTATTGTCATTTCAGAAGGCGGCAGCGGCGGTGCACTGGCACTCGCCGTGGCGGATGAAGTGTGGATGATGCAGAATGCCATCTACTCCATCCTGTCGCCGGAGGGATTTGCAAGCATCCTGTGGAAAGACGGCAAACGCGCGCCGGAGGCCGCCGAGGTGATGAAGCTGACGGCGGGGGATTTGAAGGAACTGGGAATTGTAGAAGAGATTGTGGAAGAGCCGGGGGAGTTTACGGTGGACACAATGCCAGTGGTGTGTGAAGAATTGAGAGGCAAAATTCTGAGATTCCTGGAAAAGTATGAGAAGATGGATGGGGAAGAACTGGTAGAGGAGAGGTATCGGAGATTTCGGGATATGTGAAAAGAAGATTTTGACATATTCTGAAATGCATGATATTATGATATTGAAAAGAGTGCTACCGATAGACGGTTAGTCCATATTTATTGGTTTATGTAAAAATAGTCGCCAAAGTTTGCAGGACTGGGCGGCTATTTTTGTGATTTCGCAGTATCTTTGCCGAAGTTGTATCCAAGGCTAAAGCAGGTTAAGCCGAAACTTACAACTGCTATGAAGTCGATAATACTCATGGCTTAGCCCTCCTTTCCAAGGAATTCCCATATAAAGGGTTTCTATGTAATCGGAGAGTCACAGTCCCTCCGTAGAAGGACTAACCGCCTACCGTTATGGCAGCACCCGTATATTGAGTATAACAGTTTCTTGTAGTCCATTCAACAAAAATATGATTGAAATGCAGAATAAAAATATACGGATTTTAGATATACAAAATAAATAGAGGATTTGAAGGGAGGAATAACTAATTGACGTTGGCGGAATTTATGGTAAGATAGAGGGGCAGAATAAGAGTGCGGGAAATATTCTGCGGGTTCAGACGAAGGTCTGTGAGTTGAAAAACATTTTTGAATAACTGTTATGTAAAAAGCATTGGAAAATAATCTGATGCTTTTTATATTTTAGACTATTTAAGAATTATTCAATAATATAAACTTTACATTATTGAAAACTTATAAAAATATAATTTGTATTGCATGTTAGTAGAAAAGGTGATATAGTGAAAATATAAAAGAAGAAGCTATCAGATATTGGCAGTATCGGATAACTTCTTCAGGTAGAAAACTGATTCAATTTAGAAATAAGATCTAAAAAGAATAGTAAACTACGAACATATACTATTCTATACGTTATTTTCTAATTTGTAAAGTCTTCTATAATTTTAGAGTAAAAAATACTCTAACACACAAAGGAAGAATTACAAAATCTAAAAATCTTTGTAAATTCCCAATGTGAAAATAAAAATCAAATTGATACTAAGGCAGAAATGCGATTTAAGAGGAGAGGTGGTAAAAAGGATTTTGAATAGAATTATTTGACATGTCAAAGTAGAAAACGATGAGGTATAAACTAAATATATGATCGAACAAAAGTTTGAAAATATATTGCGCTACAGGTCGGAGTCTGCTATAATGTGGTAAAAATGAATAAAAAATCAGAACTTGACTCCGAAAAATAAACAAAATAGACAAAAGGAGAAAGTGATGAATAATACAAACGAAAATAAAACAAGTGACATTTATCTTGCACATGTGGATTTTGAAACAGGCCGTACCCAGAGCTTTCAGGAACATACAGATAATGTAACATCATATGCAAAAAGCATTTGTCCTATGGGAGAGATTCAGAAACTTGTCGAGGCGGCCGCACTTTTTCATGATGCGGGGAAACTCTCTGATGATGTGCAGAAAGATTTTCAAGATATCTTGAAAAAGGGGGATCAGGCACACCGAAACGATTTGGATCACTCAACCGCAGGTGGACGGATGCTATGGAAAATGATGCGGCAGAAAACAGCAGCAGAGCTGTTAAGTACAGTTGTGTACTCACATCATGGAATCAGCGACTGTATTGATTTTGAAAGCGGGTGTACCTTACAGGAACGCAGAGCGGAAAAAGAGTGTCAGGAAGACATTGTGAAGGAAAGATTTTTTCAGATCTTTGATAAAGAGAAAATCCAAAAAGTGTGCGAAGCAGCAGATGCACAATATGTTCAGATTAATAAAAAAATAGGAATGTTTGTGCGAAAAAGCACAAAACAAAATCGTCATTGTGGAAATGGATATTTTTATATTGGAATGTATTTCAGAGTATTGCTTTCTATGCTGCTTGACAGTGATTGGACAGATACGGAAAAATTTTTTCAGAATGAAGAATTGAAACAACGTATTTCAAAGAAAGAAATACAGAAAATATGGCAACAGAGTATACAATGTTTTGAGAACTATCTTAATCATGAAATTCGAAACAAGGCAGAAAATGGCCAGAGTCTTCAGGCAGTCCGGCAGGAGATTTCTGAGAGGTGCTATGAAGAGGCAGAAAAAGAAACGAGACTGTATCGTCTGACAGTACCAACGGGAGCTGGAAAGACATTAAGTAGTTTGCGCTTTGCACTGTATCGTGCCGAGCGGACCCAAAAACAGCATATTATTTATGTTGCCCCATTTAACAGTATTTTAAGTCAGAATGCCGATGAGATCCGGAGAGCAGTTGACGATCCGGATATCGTACTGGAACATCATTGCAATGTGATTCTTTCGGAGAAAAAGCAGGAGAAAGACTATAAAAAACTGACAGAAACATGGGATGTACCAATTATTATGACATCAGCTGTACAGGTATTGAATGTACTTTTTTCGGGACAGAAAAGAGATATCCGCAGAATGCATACCTTATGTAACAGCGTGATTATTTTTGATGAGGTACAGGCCATTCCGAAGAAGTGTATGGAACTTTTTAACTTAGCAGTAAATTTTCTTACCAATTTTGCGGAATCGGATGTTGTATTATGTTCAGCTACCCAGCCATCCATTAAAGATTTGAAAGAGAATAATTTAAGTGAATGCATGGAGATGACGGAAATCATAGAAAAGTATGAAGAAGCCTTTCGAAGAACGGATATCGTAGATTTGACAGAAACAGAAGCGTATCCGGGCGGAATGGAAATTGAGGATCTCTGTGATTTTACGTTGCAGCAAGCTGAGACATTTCGAAATGTGCTGGTCATAGTAAATACAACCGAATGTGCAAAACAAGTATATGAAAAGATAAAAAGCAGCTGTTCAGACGAAGATCAAGTTTTTCACCTGAGCAATAAACTTTGCCCGCAAAATAAAGAGGACACGTTGGAAACGGTCCATGCGGCATTACGAAAAAATAGAGAATCCGGATATACAGGCAGAGTGATCTGCATCAGTACACCGGTTGTAGAAGCGGGTGTAAATTTTTCTTTTGGCTGTGTCATTCGATCAAAAGCGGGATTGGATCATGTGATCCAGGCCGCTGGAAGAGGAAATCGCCACAAGGAGTATCCCTGGTTTGGAAAGATTTACATTGTACAATTGACAAACGAGGCCGAAAGTCTGGAAAAGCTGCCAGAGATACAAGAAGAACAAAGAGCAGTACAAAAATTATTAGAACAATTTCGAAGTAAGCCTGAAATTTTTGAAAAAAGATTAGATTCGTCGAAAGCGATAGCGATTTATTATCAGTATTACTATCAGGTGCTGCAGGCTGATATCACGAAATTTCCGGCGAAAAATTATAAAACGACCTTGCTAGAAATGCTGGGAAAAAATTGTCCGGGAAGAAAACAATATTGGCATAAGTTTGAACAAGAGTATAAGGGGGGAATGGCACAGGCATTTGCAACGGCAGGAAAAGAATTTGAAGTTATTTCTAATGACTATAAGATTCCAGTTGTGGTTCCCTATAATGATGAGGCCAAAAAACTGATTGCAGCATTTGTCGGAGCAGATGGTGAGTATTTACCTTGGGAGGAAAAGCAGAGGATGCTGCGGGAACTGCAAAAATATACGGTTGGAATTTCAGAAGTGCAGAAGGAACGTCTTAATAATGCAATATATCAAATTAGTGATGAAGAAATACTCGCGTTGAGCGAAGGGTATTACAGCAATGAAGTTGGTGTGCTGGAAGAACCGCAGATGAACTTTGAGAACTATTAAACATATTGGAGGTGGTACAATGGAAAAACATGCGAATACCATAGAGTACGAGGTGTATGGGAACTATGCATTGTTTTCTGATCCGGTGGTGCGTGTTGGAGGCGAAAAAACAAGTTATTCAATTCCAACTTACGAGGCATTGCGAGGTATTACGGAAAGCATATTTTGGAAACCCACGATCTTTTGGGTAATTGATGAAATTCGCGTTATGAACCGGATTCAGACGGAAACAAAAGGTATTCGTCCTATTAAATACAATGGCGGAAACGAACTGGCATACTACACGTATTTAAAGGATGTGCGTTATCAGGTACGTGCTCATTTTGAATTTAATGAGCATCAGGTCAACATGGTACAGGATAGAAATGAGCGAAAATATCAGTGCATGTCAGAAAGAATGGTAAAGAGCGGAGGCCGGAGAGATATTTTTCTTGGAACAAGAGAATGTCAGGCATTTGTGGAACCGTGTGAATTTGGCAGTGGAGCAGGATATTATGATGATATGGAAAAAGATATAGATTTCGGTTTCTCTTATCACGGAATTACTTATGCGGAAGAAGCCGTTTTGTCGGAGGATCAGGGAAACATGACGGTAAGATTCTGGGAGCATCCGACCATGACAAGGGGAGGCTACATCGTTTATCCCCGTCCGGAAGAGTGTACAATCAAACGTCATATACGAAAAATGCAGCCGAAAATATTTGAAAATATCGAGAAAGAAGAACATGAAAAAAGGGAGGTGAAAGATACGTGAACTGGGGAAGAGAAGCACTGGATTTGTACGAAAAAAATCTGAACAAGGTAGGAAAAATAGAATATCGTGGTGAATTTCCCTATACGCTGCTTCCAACATTCCACTCAACGGCAACGGCACAGATTACGGTAACCATTGATGAAGAAGGTAACTTTTTACATGGCGAACAGGTTCCTGCAAATGATAAATTTACCATTATTCCGGTTACAGAAAAATCAGGAAGCCGAACATCTGGAAAAGAAGCCCATCCCCTGTGTGATAATTTAAGATATCTGGCGGGCGATTATCCGCTTTATGTGGCGGACGATGGAAGCTGTTTTGAAATTTATATGGAACAATTAAAAAAATGGTATGAGTCAGAATTTTGCCATGATAAAGTAAGAGCAATTTATTATTATCTGCAGAAGAAAAGTTTGATGCATGATTTGATTGAACAGAAGGTATTGAAGCAAAATGAAGATGGAACGCTGGCAGAAAAGGAAACGATTCAGGGAATTGATCAAAGTAAAGCGTTTGTGCGATTTATTGTGCGCTCTTTAAGTAATCCACTGACAGAAACAGTTGATGAATGCTGGAAAGATAAGACCTTATGGGAAAAATATCAGCAGTATCAGCGGTCTATGGAAGGGGAAAAGGGACTTTGCTATTTAAGTGGAAAAAGAGAAAGTATTTCCTATCTACAGCCAAAGAAAATCCGAAATGAAGGAGACGGCGCGAAACTGATTTCTTCAAATGATAAGGATAATTTTACGTATCGTGGTCGATTTGCAACGAAAGAAGAGGCATTTGCAATTGGAAATGAAACATCCCAGAAGGTTCACAACGCATTGAAATGGATTATCCGCAGACAGGGAGGCACATATGATACCATGGTGTTTGTTACATGGGAAACAGCGGAGGATTCAGCAGGAGAATTAGAAGTTCGATGGGACTCGGATACGGAGCATATTATATCTGAATTTGATGAATGGGATACCGGACTGGAAGATCCGGAGTTTGACACCAATGCGATCGGAGCGGAGCTGTTTCAGAAGGCGATGAGTGGGTATCGCACGCTGCAGAACGAGGAAAAATGTCCCACGACTATGAAATATATGGTGTTATTAGGAGTCGATGCAGCAACACCGGGGCGCCTGGCAGTCGTGGAAGCAAAAAAAATTGAAGAAACGCGATATTTAGAGAATATCAAAAAATGGCACAAGGACTGCTGGTGGCGTCATGAAAAATGGAGAGACGGAAAAAGAATTGTTTATTATGGCATGGTTGGAGTAAAGGAGATAGCGGATCTTTTATTCGGAATAGAAAATAATGGAAGTATTACCATTGTAGATGGAAACAGCAAAAAACTTTATGCTGAGGTTGCAAAGCGTATCTTGCCATGTATTTGGGATGGGCAGAGAATACCAGCTGATTATGTGGAAAGGGCGATAAATAAGGCATCTAATCCATTGGCATATAAAGAACGGAGAAACTGGGAGCAGATTTTGCAGCTTGCGTGCTCCATGGTTAAAAAAAGAAGAAAAGAACTTTATAAGGAGGAATGGAAAATGGCGGTAGACAAAAATTGTACAGAAAGAGATTACCTGTATGGAAGATTGCTTGCTGTAGCAGATCGAATTGAATATCGGACTTTTGATATGGATAAGGACAGAAGTAGAATTACAAATGCAAAGCGATACATGAATAATTTTTCGCAGAGACCGTTTGAAACCTGGAAAGTTATTGAAGAGAATATTCAGCCGTATTTGAACAAATTGCCAGTGCCAGAACGAAGATTTTATGAAAATCTGCTGGACGAAATCGAGGACGCATTTGAAAGTGTAAACGATTATCAGGAGAATAAACGTTTGAGCGGATTATATTTACTTGGATTTCACAGTCAGTCCTGTGCGCTGAGAACTTACAAAACAGAGAAAACAGAGGAGGAATAAAGAAATGAGCGAATTAAAAGGAAAAATTGATTTTACATTATTTGTGAGTGCAACGAATGCAAATCCCAATGGAGATCCACTGAACGGAAACCGTCCGAGAATTAATCTGGATGGATATGGGGAAATTTCAGATGTCTGCATTAAACGAAAAATCCGAAACCGCCTGCAGGATCTGAGACAGAAAATTTTCGTGCAGTCAGATGACAGAACGGACGACTCATTCAAGAGTCTGAAGGAGCGCGCAGATGGTTGCGAGGAGCTTAAAAAACAGATGGGAAATAAGAAAGATGCGAGCAGAGATCTCTGCGCACAGATTGCATGCAGGGAGTGGATCGATGTGAGAGCATTTGGACAGGTTTTTGCATTTAAAGGAATTCCAGTATCCTTTGGCGTACGCGGTCCGGTGTCGATTCATCAGGCAGTAAGTCTGTCTCCGATTGATATCATGAGTATGCAAATCACCAAGAGCGTAAACAGCGAGGCCGGAAAAGAAGGAAAGGCATCTGATACGATGGGAACGAAACATAGAGTTGGGTTTGCTGTATACAAGGTGATGGGAAGTGTCAATGTGCAGCTCGCGGAAAAGACGGGCTTTACCCAGGAGGATGCTGAGATACTGAAAGAAGCACTCATGACATTGTTTGAAAATGATGCATCGTCAGCACGTCCGGAAGGAAGTATGGAGGTATGCCGGATGTATTGGTGGCAGCACGAGGAAAAAACACCGGCTATTTCGAGTGGAAAGATCCAGAGAGGATTTGACTGGAATAAAGATTTAGATCATCCGAGAAGCTTTAAGGATTATGATATTACCTGGAATGTAGAAGGATGCAGAGAACCGGAGATTTTTGATTTTGTCTAAAGATACGGTCGTTTTCCGTGAGGGGTGAATTGGAATGTATGATGAGGATGATTATCTGCAGTTGTCAGGAATTCAACATTTTGCATTCTGCCGGCGCCAATGGGCACTTGCATATATCGAGATGCAGTGGCAGGAGAATGTCCGCACGGTAGAGGGAAAGATTCTTCATGAAAATGCACATGATCCGGGTCTCAAAGAAAAAAGAGGAGATCTGCTGATTGTGCGTGCGATGCCGGTTCACTCCTGCGAAATGGGAGTGAGCGGCGAGTGCGATGTGGTGGAATTTCATCGGGTGAAAGAGGGGATTTCACTGCATGGAAAAGAAGGATTTTATCGTGTAGTGCCAATAGAATATAAGCGGGGAAAACCAAAAGAAGGAGAAGAGGATATCCTGCAGTTGGCAGCGCAGGCGTTTTGTCTGGAAGAAATGCTGTGTTGTGAAATCGAGTATGGATATCTTTATTACGGTGAAGTCCGCAGACGCCATAAGGTAGAATTTGATAATGCAATCCGGGAAAAAGTGAAGCAGATATTTGCAGAAATGCATAAGTATTATGAACAACAGTATACACCGAAAGTAAAAATAAGCAGGAAATGTAATGCATGTTCCTTGAAAGATATTTGTCTGCCGGTTTTAAATAAGAATAAATTGGTTGCGGAATACATTACCAAGAGAATGCAGGAAGAGGAAAATCTATGAAAAGATTGCTGAATACCTTGTATATTACTTATGGAAATCGTTATCTTTCACTTGATGGGGAAAATGTCGTAGTAATGGAGGATAAAAAGGAAATAGGAAGAATCCCTTTACATAATTTACAGGCGATCGTGACCTTTGGCTATACAGGAGCGAGTCCGGCATTAATGGGGGCGTGCGCGCAAAGAAACATTGAATTATCCTTTATGTCCGGAAATGGCCGTTTTCTGGCGAGAGTCAGCGGAGAAGAAAAGGGAAATGTGACACTGCGAAAAACACAATACCGCATCAGTGAGAAAAAAGAAGAAAGCGTCAAAATAGCAAAGAATTTTATTCTTGGCAAGGTCTATAATGCCAGGTGGGTGCTCGAGAGAGCCGCCAGAGATTACAGTATGCGGCTGGATGCAGAATTGCTTAAGAAAAAATCAGCTTTTCTGGGGCAGAGTATGAATAAAATCAGAGAATGTGAAGATGCGGGAACACTTTTAGGACTGGAAGGAGAAGCTGCATCGGTATATTTTTCCGCTTTTGATGAACTTATTCTGCAGCAGAAAGAGGATTTTTATTTTCATGGAAGAAATAAGAGACCACCGTTAGATAATGTGAATGCGATGCTTTCGTTTGGATATTCTTTACTGGCAGGAATGTGCGGCGGGGCGCTGGAAGCAGTGGGCCTGGATCCATATGTTGGATTTTTCCACACAGATCGTCCGGGACGAATGTCATTGGCGCTGGATCTGATGGAAGAATTTCGTAGCGTTATGGTAGATCGGTTTGTTCTGACACTTATCAACAAGAGGATTATGAAGCCAGAATATTTTTTAACTAAGGAAAACGGTGCCGTTATTATGACGGAGGAGGGACGAAAAGCCTTTCTTAGTGCATGGCAGGGAAAAAAACAGGAGATGATTACGCATCCATTTTTAGGCGAAAAGATTGAGTGGGGAATGGTTCCATATGCACAGAGCATGCTGCTGGCACGTTTCCTGCGAGGGGATCTGGATGAATATCCGCCATTTTTGTGGAAGTAGGTGATTTTTAATGCTGGTGCTGATCACATATGATGTAAATACACAAACCGTAGCAGGCAGAACGCGATTGCGCAAGGTAGCAAAAGAATGTACCAATTACGGCCAGCGAGTCCAAAATTCTGTCTTCGAGTGCCAGATGGATGCGGCTAAGTGCCGACAGGTAAAAGATATACTAGAAAAAATCATAGATAAAGAGACCGATAGTTTGCGGTTTTACTATTTGGGTGAAAAGTACAAAAACAAAGTAGAACATGTTGGTGCAAAAGCGGGATTTGACGTGATGGACACACTGATTCTGTAGTGCGAATGCCAAGTGCACAGAAAAAAGCAGGAAGATTCGCACTTGAAATTTAAAGGATTTTTGCTGAAAAGATAGAATTTGGGGGAGGAGGGAGATGAAATGAGGAAGAAAATATAGAGATATTAAATAAGCATAGCCGCGATTTAGAAGAAAAATTTGTCTAAATTTGCTGTCGCCCTCCGTGAGGGCGTGAGTTGAAATGAATAAATTCGAGAAATTGAACAAGAAACTAAGTCGCCCTCCGTGAGGGCGTGAGTTGAAATATTCTGACCAGATCTGACTTGAACCGTTCAACAGAGTCGCCCTCCGTGAGGGCGTGAGTTGAAATATTCCGGTTGTATCTGATCGTTTCACGGTAGACAGTCGCCCTCCGTGAGGGCGTGAGTTGAAATGACCGTTTCAAGGCTTCTGGTGGCTTCTGAAAGCTGTCGCCCTCCGTGAGGGCGTGAGTTGAAATACAAAAGGATGATCCGATACCGGCACCGTGGGAGTGTCGCCCTCCGTGAGGGCGTGAGTTGAAATACAAGGTCAATGACACGGAATTAAACATCCGTAGTCGCCCTCCGTGAGGGCGTGAGTTGAAATATTAAATACGCGTTTACTGGTGACTGGCGGAATGGTCGCCCTCCGTGAGGGCGTGAGTTGAAATACTTAATCGCAAGCTCTATATCAACTTTTCATTGTCGCCCTCCGTGAGGGCGTGAGTTGAAATATCAACGAGTCCGGGCTGTATGCGCTGATCTTCGTCGCCCTCCGTGAGGGCGTGAGTTGAAATTTTCTGCTTCTGCTTTCGTAATTTCTTCCATCCGTCGCCCTCCGTGAGGGCGTGAGTTGAAATACAGGTACAGATACGGACATATCTCCGTACGTCACAGTCGCCCTCCGTGAGGGCGTGAGTTGAAATGGAGGACAAAAATATGGCAGTATCAGCAACTTGTCGCCCTCCGTGAGGGCGTGAGTTGAAATGGTGGTACAGATATACCACTAACACGCTCCACGTCGCCCTCCGTGAGGGCGTGAGTTGAAATACAATTTACAATAATGAAAAGAAAGAAATCTGGGTCGCCCTCCGTGAGGGCGTGAGTTGAAATGTAGTCAAACGGAACCTCATCCGGCAGACCGAAACGTCGCCCTCCGTGAGGGCGTGAGTTGAAATATGGAAGAATTGGGACACAGTCAAAGAAAAATGGTCGCCCTCCGTGAGGGCGTGAGTTGAAATGTGAGACACACGTAAAACTGTATTGGTGCAGACAGTCGCCCTCCGTGAGGGCGTGAGTTGAAATGTGTGGGGATCGTACCCACAATACGCTTCAGTATAGTCGCCCTCCGTGAGGGCGTGAGTTGAAATGTCTCCTTTTAATTATCTTCACCTTGAGCTATCGTCGCCCTCCGTGAGAGCGTGAGTTGAAATACACAGACGGATTCGGATGATCCGAAGAAGTACAGGTCGCCCTCCGTGAGGGCGTGAGTTGAAATTGGTTCCAGGTTGCATGATTCTGCACAATGACGTCGCCCTCCGTGAGGGCGTGAGTTGAAATATGGGGAACGACTTATCCTGGATGGGAAAATGGAAGTCGCCCTCCGTGAGGGCGTGAGTTGAAATATGAAACCGTACACCATATTCTTCTTCGTACTTGTCGCCCTCCGTGAGGGCGTGAGTTGAAATTTTTTGACGAAGAAACCTACAGAAAATGTCTGCGTCGCCCTCCGTGAGGGCGTGAGTTGAAATGATAGTCAATCGACCACCTTTTGATAGTTTTAAAGTCACCCTCCGTGAGGGCGTGAGTTGAAATATCGCTTGGTGCGCAAAAAAAATAACCAATGGAGTCGCCCTCCGTGAGGGCGTGAGTTGAAATAAGAGACCGGAGAGCCAGTGGCGGCAGGTTGATGGTCGCCCTCCGTGAGGGCGTGAGTTGAAATATCATCTCCTTTTAATAATCCGAAAAATTCTAAGTCGCCCTCCGTGAGGGCGTGAGTTGAAATGATGCGTCCCCACACAACCGGCCCGATTCCTTTGTCGCCCTCCGTGAGTTGAATCTTCAAACATTGGCGGAATTATTTAGAGTATGATGTATCACACTTCGTGAGTTGAAATAACAGCAGTTATTCTGCAAGCAGAGGAGCGTTCTCTCAGGAGTGAAATGTGTTTGACATGAAAGTTAAATAATGTTAATCTATAACTAGCGTAAGCGACAACTAACCGCTCATGTATTCGCAAGAACCATGAGCGGCTATTTTTCTATTTTAATATTCGGTGAGAAAGGAGGAAAATTATGAAGAGTCCATTTAAAATATTTTGGATCGTACTCGGCTTTCTGTGCCTGGGATTTGGTACCATCGGCATTGTGCTTCCGATTCTGCCGACAGTTCCATTCTATATGGCGACCCTGTTCTGCTTTGCGAAAAGTTCGGAACGGCTGCACAGCTGGTTTATTGGAACTCAATTATATAAGAAGCATCTCGACAGCTTCGTACAGCATCGGGCGATGACGGTAGGAACGAAATGTAAAATTATCGGGATGGTAACGGTTGTGATGGCGATCGGCTTTTTTGCTATGAAGAATGTGCCGATCGGAAGAATCTGTATTGCTGTGGTATGGATGTGCCATATTTTGTATTTCTTCCTGCGGGTCAAAACCGTAAAAACAGAAGATCATATCCTAGGAGAAACAAAATGAACAAAGTAGAAAAAAAGCGGCAGAAAGAACAGTACGTCGTGGAAGAGATGATCCGCCTGTACTGCCGGAAGAACCATGGAAAAGAGGGGCATGCATCCGGTGGGATGTGTCCGGAATGTCAGAAATTAGCGGACTATGCAAAACAGCGGAGCCAGAAATGTCCCTTCATGGAACAGAAAACATTCTGCGCAAACTGCAAAGTACACTGCTACAAGCCGGAAATGCGGGAAAAGATCCGCGCCGTTATGCGGTTTTCGGGGCCGAGGATGCTGCTGTATCATCCGATTTTAGCTATCTGGCATTTAATCTGCAGCATGAGAGAGAAGCGAAAAGCAAAAGCATAAAAGAGAGGTACTTATGATTAAAACAAGACTGGTGGGGCTGCTGTCCCACGCGAAAAAGTATATCGTGTACACGATTCTGTGGCAGTGGGCGGCGCTTCTGTCGCAGGTGATCGCGGTATTTACGATTGCCGATCTGCTGGAGCGGGTTGTGTATGGCGCGGTAACGGCGACGGCTGTGAAACGGACGGTTTTTATGCTGGCAATTGTTGTTGTGATCCGCTTTTTCTGCGAGCGGATGGGTGCGAGGTCTTCGTATCTTGCGTGTGTGGATGTGAAACGGATTCTGCGTGAAAAAATTTATGAGAAAATGCTGAAACTGGGGGCATCCTACAGCGAACAGGTATCATCCTCGGAGGTCGTACAGGTATCCACGGAAGGCGTGGAGCAGCTCGAAACCTATTTTGGAAAGTATCTTCCGCAGCTGTTCTACAGCCTGATTGCGCCGCTCACGCTGTTCGCCATCCTCTGCCGGGTGAGCATGAAAGCGAGCGTGATTCTTCTGATCTGTGTGCCGCTGATCCCGATTTCGATTGTGGTTGTGCAGAAGATTGCGAAGAAGCTGCTGAACAAATATTGGAGTATTTACACAGGGCTCGGCGATTCGTTCCTTGAAAATCTGCAGGGTCTGACGACCTTAAAAATCTATCAGGCCGACCAGCAGAAAGCCGACGAGATGGATGTGGAATCCCAGAACTTCCGCCGGATCACGATGAAAGTTCTGACGATGCAGCTCAACTCAACGAGCGTGATGGACATCGTAGCATACGGCGGCGCGGCGGTTGGCATGGCGGTGGCGGTATCGGAATTTCTGAAAGGAAACCTCACCGTGTCCGGCGCGCTCTGCATTGTGCTGCTGGCGAGTGAGTTTTTCCTGCCGCTGCGTCTGCTCGGATCGTTCTTCCACATTGCGATGAACGGCATGGCGGCGAGTGACAAGATTTTCAAAATTCTTGATCTGCCGGAGCCGCAGGCGGGAGAACGGACGCTGCCGGGCGGACCGCTGGATGTTGTGTTGGAGGATGTGCATTTTTCCTATGAAGAAGACCGGGAAATTCTGAAGGGCATCGACCTTACACTCCCGGCGGGCAGTTTTGTATCGCTGGTCGGCGAATCCGGCTGCGGAAAGAGTACGATCGCGGGCATCCTTGCGGCAAAGAACCGCGGATATGCGGGAAGCATCACCCTGGGCGGCGTGCCGCTCTCGGAAGTCAATGAGACGGATCTGATGAAGCACGTTGTTCTGGTCCGCCACAACAGTTACTTATTTAAAGGAAACGTAGAAGAGAACCTGCGCATGGCGAAACCGGATGCGACGAAGGAGGAGATGGAGGCAGTTCTGCAGAAAGTCAATCTGCTGGGATTCTTACAGACACAGAACGGACTGCAGACAGAGCTTCTCGAAAAAGCAGGAAACCTCTCCGGCGGCCAGTGCCAGCGTCTTGTGATTGCGCGGGCGCTGCTTCGGCGCGACAGTGCAGTGTATATTTTTGATGAAGCTGCATCGAATATTGATGTCGAGAGTGAAGAGCTGATCATGAATGTGATTCATGAACTCGCAAAGACGAAAACGGTATTGCTGATTTCCCACCGCCTTGCGAACGTCGTACAGTCAGATCAGATTTATTTCCTGAAAAACGGTACCATCTGCGAGCGTGGAACGCATGCGGAACTGATGGAACAGAACGGCGCATACCGGCATCTGTACGACAGCCAGATGGTACTGGAAAACTATGGAAAGCAGGGGAATGCATGATGAACGAGAAGAAAAATACAGCAAAACGCAGAAGCGCCCTCCGGATTATGGGAAGCCTGATCGGGCTGGTGAAGCCATTGCTTCATATTATGATGGCGGCAATTATTCTTGGAACAATGGGATATTTATGTGCGATCTTCCTGACGATTCTGGCAGGACAGGTCATCGTGCACGGCTTACTGACGGGCGCGGCAGGGACGAGCCTTTCGGTGCAAAACATGTGGCTTGTACATACCCCGGTAAAAACGATACTCACGGTGATGATCGTGATCGCGGTGCTGCGCGGCATTCTGCATTATGCGGAGCAGTACTGCAACCACTTTATTGCTTTTAAACTGCTGGCGATCATCCGCCATAAAGTGTTTGCAGCTTTGCGGAAGCTCTGCCCGGCGAAGCTGGAAGGACGGGACAAAGGAAATCTGATTTCGATTATCACAACCGATATCGAACTTCTGGAAGTATTCTATGCGCATACGATTTCCCCGATTGCGATTGCAGCATTAACTTCTCTGATTATGGTATGCTTCATTGGAAGATACCATGTTCTGGCAGGGCTGCTTGCACTTGCGGCGTATCTGACGGTCGGCGTTGTGATCCCGATGTGGAACGGAAAGCGCGGAAGCCAGAAAGGAATGGAGTTCCGGACAGGCTTTGGCGAGCTGAACAGTTTCGTGCTGGATTCCCTGCGTGGCCTCGACGAGACGATTCAGTACGGACAGGGCGAAAAACGGAAAGAGCAGATGTCAGGGCGGTCGAAAGAACTGGCTTCTGTGCAGGAAAACTTAAGCCGCATGGAAGGCTCCCAGCGGTCTGTCACCAACATGGTGATTCTTCTGGCATCGTTCGGCATGCTGGCACTGACGATCTATCTTTACACGAAAGGCGGGATCGGATTTGAGGGAGTCCTGACCTGCACAGTCGCGATGATGGGTTCCTTCGGCCCGGTCGTGGCGCTGTCCAGCCTGTCGAATAACCTGAATCAGACGCTGGCAAGCGGCGAGCGCGTGCTTTCCCTTCTCGAGGAAGCGCCGCTGGTGGAGGAAATTTCGGGAGATACGGCATCCGGCGGTGACCACGCATTTGCAGGAGCCGAGGCGCAGAATGTAACGTTTGCCTACGAAGACGAGACGATTCTGGATCAGTATTCGCTGAAACTGGAACCGGGAAAAATCACCGGCATCCACGGCGCGAGCGGTTCCGGAAAATCGACGATCTTAAAACTTCTGATGCGCTTCTGGGATGTCCAGACGGGGCGCGTTTCCGTGGACGGAGCCGATGTCCGCGAAATCCCGACGAAGCATCTGCGCGATATGGAAAGCTATGTGACGCAGGAGACACATCTGTTCCACGATTCGATTGCGAACAACATCGCTATTGCAAAACCCGGCGCGACGCGGGAAGAAATTATGGAGGCGGCGAAGAAGGCGTCCATACATGATTTCATCATGACACTGCCAAACGGCTACGGCACCGAAGTCGGAGAACTCGGCGATACGCTGTCCGGCGGAGAAAAACAGCGGATCGGTATCGCGCGGGCATTCCTGCATGACGCATCCATGATCCTGCTGGACGAGCCGACATCGAATCTTGATTCCTTAAATGAAGGAATTATTCTGAAATCCCTGAAAGAATCGGCAGAAGAGAAAACCATTGTGCTCGTATCGCACAGAGTGTCCACGATGAACGTCGCGGATGTGGTATATGAAATGGAAAATGGCCGGATTTCCTGATTTTACAGCACTTGACAGAGAAAAGACGATGTGCTACACTAACAGTCGTTAAAGAAAAGACAATTAAATATCGATGTGTAAGGTGTCGGACATACGTGTCCGGTGAAAAGGGAAGCAGGTGTGAATCCTGCACGAACTCGTCACCGTATTTTGCAAGCAGGGGAATGATCCACTGGGAAACCGGGAAGGAGACCGATGCGCTGGAGTCAAATCCTGAAGCAATGAGCCGGGAGACCTGCCTTTCGCAGTACAGGAACGTTACGTTCGTGCCACGAGGAACTGGCAGTACAAAACAGGAAAGCGGACATTTGCCCCACAGCGGGTGAGATGGTTTTCTTTGTGATGAAAATACTGGAAGCCCCTCGTTGAAAAACGAAAGGGCTTCTTTCTATTTACGCGGGCAACAAGCCAAAGTCCGTGCTTGCACGAGACCTTAGCGACTGCCGCGATAACTTGAGAAACTCGCGGAGCGTGTTTTTCATAGTTTGAAATGTAAAACGTCCCCGATATTGGTTGTTGCAAAGATACCAGCAAATGGGAGGAAAACAAAAATGAAAAAGAAACTTGTAGTCGCTTTAATTTCAGCAGCTATGGTAACATCTATGCTCGGCGCATGCGGAAGCAACAACGCATCCAGCAGCAGCGCAAGCAGCACAGCAACAAGCAGCGTAAGTGCATCTTCCGCATCTGAGGAAGACACCACAGCAGCAAGCAGCAGCGTAAGCGCATCTTCTGCATCTGAAGAGGTATCCGCAGATGCAGACCAGGAGGCAGCAGATAAAGTGGCAGCTTTGATTGACGCAATTTATGTACAGGAAAGAAATGATAACACCGACGAGCAGTGCAAAGAAGCAAAAGAGGCATGGGATGCCCTGACAGACGCGCAGAAGGAACTTGTAGAAGGCGAGAACGCAGATCCGGATTACTTCGGAAGAGACACAGGTGATGCTTCCAAGGATGATCCGTTAAACGGAGACGAGATCGGTGAGAATGAGCTTCTGGTTGTAAGCTTTGGTACTTCCTTCAACGACAGCCGTGCTGAGGATATCGGAGGCGTTGAGAAAGCTCTGCAGGCTGCATATCCGGACTGGTCCGTAAGACGTGCCTTCACCGCACAGATCATCATCAACCATGTACAGGCCCGCGATGACGAGAAGATCGACAACGTAGATCAGGCACTGGAAAGAGCTGTAAGCAATGGCGTGAAAAAACTGATTATTCAGCCGACTCATCTGATGCACGGCGCAGAGTACGACGAGCTGAAAGAAGCAGTAGATAGCTATAAAGATAAATTTGAGTCCGTAACCATCGCAGAGCCGCTGCTTGGCGAGGTTGGAAGTGACGCTACCGTAATCAACGAGGACAAACAGGCCGTTGCAGAAGCAATCACGGCACAGGCAGTAAAATCTGCAAATTATGACAGTCTGGATGCAGCAGCAGAGGACGGCACTGCTTTCGTATTTATGGGACATGGTACTTCCCACACTGCAAAAGTAACCTACAGCCAGATGCAGACACAGATGGATACTCTTGGATACAAAAACGTATTCATCGGAACCGTTGAGGGCGAGCCGGAAGAGACCGCTTGCGAGAACGTGATCGAGGCAGTAAAAGCAGCCGGATACAAGAAAGTAATTCTTCGTCCGCTGATGGTTGTTGCAGGTGACCACGCAAACAACGATATGGCAGGCGAGGATGAGGATTCCTGGAAGAGCCAGTTTGAGGCATCCGGTGCATTCGATGAGATCGACACTCAGATCGAAGGTCTTGGAAGAATTGATGCTGTTGAGCAGCTGTATGTACAGCACACCAAGGCAGCTATGGACGGCAACGGCGTTCAGGACGATGCTGAATAATTAGGGGTTGTATTCCGAACGTAAAATAGAGTAAAATAAGATCCGGCAGTACGGCTGAAGAGACTCAGTGTGCTGTCGGATTTTAAGTTGAGCGGATGAAAAAGATCCGCTTCAAGGTGATACAAGGAGGAATTTTATTATGAGAAAAAAATTGGCAGTTCTTTTTCTTGGAGCAGCACTGACTGTATCCATGCTCGGCGCATGCGGCGGAAAGGATGCAGCGTCATCTTCTGCATCTGCAGTATCTGCGTCTTCTGCGGCAGACGCATCTTCCGCTTCTGTACAGGATGCATCTAAGGCAGAGAGCAGTACATCCACATCAGATGTTTCAGCAGAAAGCGCATCGGCAGCGGAGACTGCAGGAGAAAGCAGCGCATCAGAGCTGGAAGACGGTACGTATACGGCAGACTTCAATACAGACAGCAATATGTTCCATGTCAATGAAGCAAAAGAAGGAAAGGGTGTCCTGACGGTAAAAGACGGAAAAATGACCATCCACGTCAGCCTGGTATCCCAAAACATTGTCAATGTCTTTGTGGGAACAAAAGAAGAAGCACAGGCAGACGGCGCAGAGCTGATCGAGCCGACCACAGATGAGGTAACGTATTCTGACGGCACTACAGATGAAGTGTACGGCTTTGATATCCCGGTAGAAAAACTGGACGAGGATTTCAATGTTGCGATCATTGGTAAAAAAGGAACCTGGTATGATCATGTAGTCAGCGTATCCAATCCGGTACCGCAGGAGTAATCCCGGAAGAAAACAAAAGATATCCACAGAAGGCGAACCATTTTGCACCGTCTGTCCACAGAAATTGTGGAAAGAGAGGGGAAAAGCGGTTCGCCTTTGTGGATATCTTTTCTTATTTTTCCGGAAACAGTTTGCGGAACAGAAAACGGATGAAGGGTCCGCAGTACATGAGCTGCCAGAAGAAGGCAACCGGGAAATTTAAGAACGTGGTCTGAAGCCAGACAGCGACAAATTCCTTTCCGGCATTTTTAAACAGCAGTGTTGCAATAAAACTCATAATCGGACACATAATAGCAATAATCATAATGGAAATTGCCAGCGTGATTACGATCGGGCGATCCTGCGGTGTTACCATGCAAAAAGCTAATTTGTGAGCCAGATGATCCACGAGGAAAAACTCGAGGATAAAAGCGGCCGGCCACATGATTATCATCTCGTGAAACGCCATCAGAAAGACCTGATTTGTCATTCTGCCGATGTTCATGGAAATGTTGTAGCAGATCATGGCATAGACCATCAGAAAGGACATCATGAGGGTAAATACAACGTTTTGAAATTTTGTTTTTGGCATCGATTGTTCTCCTTTTCTTTGCAATTTTGAAAAATGGGCGCAAAAAAGACACATGTGTTGTTCGTTAACCAAGCAATGCACTTGTGCCGTTTCCAATCTGATACCAATCTTTTCTGCAGTTTTTAATTTTGAACCGTCGATTATTATAACGTCTCCGGCGGCGTTTGGCAAGAGGAAATTGAGAAATTTAAAAAAAAGACAGATAAATAAGAAAATTCGATGCGTGCTGGAAGCACGGTTTGGCGAATGGTGCGGGGAACGGCACCGGCGGGAAAAAGAATGGATTGCGAAACGGGAGCGGGATTGCTACAATAGAACATAGTGAAAACAAAGAGAAAACGCAAAAGGAAATCAATATTATGTCAGAGATCAGAAAAATCGAAAACTTTGCGGCGCCGGAGCTCGACGTGTATGCGCGTCTTTCAGAACCGCAGTTATTGCACTATTATGAACCGTAGCCAGGCCTTTTTCTTGCGGAGAGTCCGCGGGTCATCGAGCGTGCGCTGGATGCCGGATATGAACCGGTTTCGTTCCTTGCCGGAAGCGCAGAGCTTGCCGCAAACGAAGCACTCTTTGCGCACTGCCCGAACGCGCCGGTCTATACAGCAGAGACGAAGGTGCTGGAACAGCTCACAGGCTTTGCCCTCACGCGCGGCATGCTCTGCGCGATGCACCGCCGCACGCTTCCGGCTATGGAGGAAATCTGCCGGAATGCCCGCCGCGTGGCGATTCTGGAAAATGTCGTGAACCCGACGAATGTCGGTGCGATTTTCCGTTCTGCCGCCGCGCTTGGCATCGATGCCGTGCTCCTCACATCAGGCTGCAGCAACCCGCTGTACCGCCGCGCCATCCGCGTGAGCATGGGAAATGTCTTCCAGGTCCCGTGGACCGTGCTGCCAGGCGGCAGTTACTGGCCGGAGCAGGGAATTGCTGCACTGCAGGAACTTGGATTTTATACCGTTGCGATGGCATTAAAAGAAGACTCCGTTCCGATGGATGATCCGTCGTTAAAAACGCATGAAAAGCTCGCCATTCTGCTCGGAACCGAGGGTGACGGACTGGCGAGTGATACGATCGCTGAAACAGATGCAACCGTGCTGATTCCGATGACACACGGCGTGGATTCACTGAACGTAGCTGCGGCGAGCGCTGTCGCATTCTGGGAGCTGGCGGGAAGAAGATAAAGATGTTCCGTCGGTACCGGAGATTACGGAATAAAAATAGGATCAGAGATAGATTTTCGGGATGCATATTTTGATGCATCCCTTTTTGAATTTACGGATTTTGAAATTCCTTCCGATACATCTGCGGCGTACATCCCACTTTGCTTCGGAACTGCCGGTTGAAGTTGGAAAGGTTGCGGAAACCATTGTCGTACGCGATTTCGGACACACTCCGCGTCGTACTGCGCAGCGCCTCGCAGGCGGCTTTGATCCGAAGCTGTGTCAGATATTCAACGGCCCCGAGTCCGAAGGTCTGCTTAAAACAGCTCATAAAATAGCTTTTGCTCAAGTGCGACAGCCTGGCAAGTTCCTCTACGGTAATCGGGTCGGCGAAGTGCTCCTGGATATAGGCGAGCACAGGCCGCAGGTTTTCAGCAGCCGCAGGCATGGCGGGACGATCGGTGCAGAGTTCCGGCGATGCGGCGAGCAGATAGAAGAAGCGGAGCAGCTCACTTTTCAGCAGAAGATCGGAGACAGCAGAGTTTTCACGGATGCAGCGGAAAATCTGATGGACGGATGCAGAAAGTGCAGCATAACCGGAATGTTCGGGTGAAATCGGTGCCTGGATGCGGCGCCGGGCGGAGAAAAACGGCTGCAGAATTTCCGTGTAGCTGCGGTCGTCATACCCGCCGATCAGCATATTCTGGTGGAAAACAATCGTATCATAAAACATCGACTCCTGCTCGGCGGGCAGAATGGCATGTACGAGGTTCGGTTGAATCAGAAAAATATCACCGGCATGCGCCGTAAGCAGACGGTCCTCATACTGAAAATACCCCGTTCCGCGTTTGATATAATTCAGCTCCATCTCCCCGTGCCAGTGCAGCGGTACGCCGGGAAAATAGTCGGGCATCCGGCAGTCATAATAACTGTAGGGAACCTGCATGGAGCCGTGCTGGCGTTTTTCTTTCGCAGCAGAAAGCATCATAAAATCCTCCTCCAAAAAGCATGTCCGTAAAATGCCGGAAATGGCAGAGCGTGGCATGGATAAAATCAGTTAATGTTCACTCAGCAGTGAAACACTTGCTGTTTCGCTGCGTAAGAAAGTGATTCAGGCGTGAGCAGCCCTCCTTTTGCGAAGCAAAACTTTAAATGAGGGGTGCGAAGGTTACAGTTCGCTGGGTACCAGTGAACTGTAACTAAAATCATAGAATAGTATTAGAATGAAATAGGAAATTACTGGTATTTCAGCGGATACAGTAGTAATATATCATATAGAAACACTTGCTTCAACGACGAAAATACAGCAGAAATAAGAGCGAAAGAGGGAAAGAAAAAATGTCAAAATGGTTAGATAACGCAGTATTTTATGAGATTTACCCGCAGTCCTTCAACGACACCAACGCCGACGGAATCGGAGATTTCCAGGGTATCATTGAAAAATTAGACTACATCAAGGAACTGGGCTGCAACGCCATCTGGATCAACCCGTGCTTCCTGTCCCCATTCGGTGATGCAGGATACGATGTCGCAGATTACTGCCGCGTTGCACCGCGCTACGGAACGAATGAGGATCTGAAGAGAGTTTTCGAAGAGGCACACAAACGTGACATGCACGTTCTGCTCGACCTGGTTCCGGGCCATACATCTGTTGAGCATCCATGGTTCAAAGAATCCATGAAAGCAGACCGCAATGAATTTACAGACCGCTACGTATGGACTAATAACGTATGGGAAGCACCGGAAGGAATGGGAAGCCTGCGCGGCATTTCCGAGCGTGACGGCGCCTGCGCCATCAACTTCTTCTCCAACCAGCCGGCCCTGAACTACGGCTTTTATCAGCCGGATCCGGAAAAACCGTGGCAGCAGTCCTTTGATGATGAGGGACCGCAGGCAACGCTGGCAGCGATGGAAGATGTCATGAGATTCTGGCTGAACATGGGCTGCGACGGCTTCCGTGTCGATATGGCGGGCTCCCTGGTAAAGAACGATCAGGAAGGCAAAGGAACCATCCGCCTGTGGCAGCAGGTACGGAAATTCCTCGACGCCGAGTTCCCGGATGCAGCCATGGTATCCGAGTGGGGCGAGCCGGACAAATCCTTACAGGGCGGCTTCCACATGGACTTCCTGCTTCACTTTGGACCGTCCCATTACAACGATCTGTTCCGCTGCGATGAGCCATTCTTCTCCAAACGCGGAAAAGGAGATATCTCTGAGTTTGTAGAGACCTACAAAACCAACTACAATAAGACCGCACAGAAAGGCCTGATCTGCATCCCGTCCGGAAACCATGATATGGACCGTCTGGCACGCCGTCTGCAGGGGAATGAGCTGAAAATTGCTTTCGCTTTCCTTCTTTCCATGCCAGGTGCGCCGTTCATCTACTACGGTGATGAAATCGGTATGCGCTACGTCGAAGGCCTGAAATCCGTTGAGGGCGGATACAACCGCACCGGTTCCCGTTCTCCGATGCAGTGGGATGACAGCACCAACGCAGGATTTTCCAGCGCACCGGCCAGCGACCTCTACATCACCATGGATCCGGGCAAAGACCGTCCGACCGCAAAAGCACAGATGGCCGATCCGGATTCCCTGTACCACGAAGTTAAAAAACTCATCCAGATCCGCCAGAGCAGCAAAGCACTCTTAAGCCGCGGAACCATCGAGTTCGTTTATGCAGAGAAAAACCAGTATCCGCTGGCATACGTCCGTGAGGCTGAGGGTGAAAAAGTCCTCGTTATCATCAACCCATCCGACAAAGAGCAGTCCTTCCCATACAGTGCAGAGCTGAAGGATGCCCTCTACACGATCGGAGGAAAAGCAGAATCCAAAGACGGAATCATCACCATCCCGGCACAGTCCGCAGGATTCTATCATATCTGATCGAAAATAAAAATGACAGGGAGATCCAATCGAATTTTTTCGGAGGATCTCCCTGTTTTTAAATATGATACACTCTCAGCTCATGCAATGCTCTGGTCGCTGCAATATACTGCGCCTGCATCATCATCTCCCGTTTCTCGTCCTTTGGGAAAATCGAGAACACCTGATCAAACTCCAGCCCTTTTGCCAGATAAAATGTGGTAACCGTCAGTCCTTTCTTAAAACTGGAGCTGTCACGGTTCAGCCACGAAAGCCGCTTCTCACAGTCAAAATCTTTTTCCGCCAGAATCTCCCGTAAAATCAAATAAGCCCGTTCCGCCGTCTTCTCATCCGGTACAATCACCGCCGCCGTCTCATACGTTTTCTCATCTGGAAACAGCGTATCCACTGCCTCCCGCAGAGCCGCCTCAAGATCCGTGACATTCCGTTCCAACACCGGCATTCCGTGCCGTTCAAACAGCTCCAGATCCGTTACGCCAATGAGATTTGCCGCATACGACGCAATTTCCACCGTATTCCGGTAACTCTTCCGCATCTCAATCCGCCGCAGATCCTTCCCGAAAATCCCCGGTAAAAACTGCAGTACATCCTGCTGCTGATCCGCCATCGTCTGCGCCCGGTCGCCGAGAATCGTCATCTTACAGGAAAACATCCGCCGGATAATCAGATACTGGAGCCGCGAATAATCCTGCATTTCATCAATCACCAGATGCTTAATATTCGACCGCTCCGCCTGCCGCGACAGGCGGTACTTCAGATACAGAACCGGATACACATCCTCATACCGCAGTTTCCGCTTCTCCAACGGCCGCCGCGGCAGCGTCTGATATCCCTCTTTCTTCAGAAAACGATTGTAGAGAACATAAAAATCCATCGTCTCATACATCTTCTGGAATTTTTCGATGAGCGGAATCCGCTCCTCCTCCGGCAGATCCCGGTTCAGCAGCGTCTCGATCTCGTCAATAAACGTCTCCGCCACCGCATCCATCCGCGAGAGCAGCGGAATATCCGCAAACTTGTCATAAAACAGCGTAATAATCTCCGATTCTGACTTCACAAACGACTTATACGAAACGTCTGAGAAATTCATCAGCTCGTCCTCAAGCTCCAGCGCAAATCCCTCCATCTGGTCCACAAACGCCTGCGACTGTTTTAAAGCAAACCGTTCTGCGGCTTTTGGATCCCGCATCTCCCGCTCAATCTGATCACAGCGATCCTCACAGTCCGCCGCCGTGTCCTGTAATTTGCGGTAAGCAAAGAGATCAAAACTCATCTCCTGAATATTCTCCTCACCGAGCTCCGGCAGAATATGTGAAATATAATCCGAAAATACCCCGTTCGGCGATAAAATCAGAATATTCGAAGACTTCAGATTCTGTCTGTCATGATACAAAAGGTAGGCAATCCGATGCAGCGCCACCGATGTCTTGCCGCTTCCCGCCGCTCCCTGAATTACCAGAATCCGGTCCTTCGTATTGCGGATGATCGCATTCTGTTCCTTCTGAATTGTGCGGATAATATTCTTCAGCTGTACCTCGCCGTTGCTGCCAAGCTCCGCCTTTAAAATATCATCATCAATTTTCACATCACTCTCAAATCCGTAAATCATCTTTCCATCCCGGATCTTATACTGCCACTTGGAACAGATTTCCCCTGTCATCTCGCCGCCCGGCGCCAGATAGGAAGCCGGCCCGCGGTCAAAATCGTAGAAAAGACCGCTGACCGGGCTTCTCCAGTCGTAAATCAGCGGCAGCTCGCCCGGCCGCTCCGCAAAATTGCCGATGCCGATATAGAAAATTTCCGGCTCATCATCCCCGTCATAGCAGAAATCCACACGCCCGAAGAACGGAGAATCCAGCATTTTCCGGAAGCGGCTCCGCAGAAGAAGCTGCTCCTGATTCGCATTCACCTGATGCAGCAGCGCCTGCTGATTGTCGTAATCCTCATATCCGTACTGGTCCATCTCGGTATAGTTCTGCCAGTAATAATCGTGCATATTTTCAATTTCTTTCTGTCCGTCCAGCAGAGACTGACTAATCTCGGCAAGACGCGCCTGCAGCTTTTCCAGCACAAAAGAAAGATATTCCTGTCCGTTTTTCTGGTCTGTCATAAAAGGAAACCTCCTCTTAAAAATATAATGTCGAGTGCCGGAAAACCCGGCTGATCTTATCAGTATAGCAGACAGGCACGTTTCCTGCAATTCAAACATAAAATAAAGAAAAATCCCCTTTGAGGTGCCGCTTTTCTTGGAACCCTTTTTAAAACCACTGTCTGCACAGGAAGAAAAAAGCTGTCTGGATGCGTATCAGAGGGGCGATACAAAAGCCAGAGACATTCTGGTCGAGCGGAATCTGCGCCTGGTCGCGCACGTTGTGAAAAAGTATCAGGGCCTGCCCGATGATCTCGACGATCTGATTTCCATTGGAACGATCGGCCTCATCAAGGCGGTGATGACATATGATTCGAAAAAAGGAAACCGGCTGGCCGCATACGCCGCCCGCTGTATTGATAATGAGCTGCTGATGTATCTTCGGAGCAAAAAGAAAACGGCACGGGAGATTTCCCTCTACGAGCCGATCGGAACCGACAAGGAGGGAAATGAGATCCATCTGCTCGACATCGTGGAGGGCGGCGGGGAGGATATCGCGGAACAGTACAACCGGAAAGAGGACGCGGTGCGGCTGTACTGTTATCTGGATTCGGAATTAAAAGAGCAGGAAAAACAGGTGCTTCTTCTCCGGTACGGCCTTGGCGGAAAAGCAGAATACACACAGAAACAGGTCGCTGCCCGGCTCGGCATCAGCCGTTCGTACGTGTCGCGGATCGAGAAGAATGCAATTGAAAAGTTGCGGTTACGGTTTGCCGCTTCGTAAATGCTTGACATTTCAAACGGACTGCTTCTATAATAAAGGGTAAGGAAATCAGGTGCAGAAAAGGTTTCCTTATCCTTACTTTTTCGAACAAAAATCAAAGATAATATCTTCCCGGTGTTCTTGCCGGACATTTTCCCAAAATGAAAAATAAATAGGAACTATACGACCTGCTACTGAAAGAAAAGGAGGTTTTCTTTGTATTGCAGTGTATTATCAGCCACCGTCTCGGGCATGGAGATGATTCCGGTGCAGGTGGAGGCGGATGTCAGTGACGGCATGCCGCAGTTTACGATGGTCGGCTACGTGAGTGCCCAGGTAAAGGAGGCGCAGGACCGCGTGCGGACAGCCCTCAAAAACATGGGAATTTCCCTGCCGCCGAAACGAATTACGATTAATTTATCCCCGGCGGACGTCCGAAAAGAAGGATCGCGTTTCGATCTTCCGATTGCAGCGGGCGTTCTGATGACGCTCGGCCGGATTCCGCCCGGGTCACTCCGGAAAACGATGGTGCTCGGCGAACTCGGCCTTGACGGCCATGTGCAGGAGATCAGCGGTGTATTTCCGGCAGCGGCGAAGGCGCGGGAGCTTGGATGCACAACGCTTCTTGTTCCAGCCGGAAATGCCGCGGAAGGGGGTCTGGTCGGCGGGCTTCACGTCGTTGGAATCCAGAATTTACAGGAGCTTTTGAACTACTGCTGTGAAGGGAAAATGCCGTCGCTTCCGTCTATAGAAAATCAAAAGAAGGAGGACGGAAAAGAGCCGGACTTTTCCGAAGTGCAGGGCCAGACGGCGGCGCGGCGGGCGGCGCTCATCGCTGCGGCCGGATTTCACAATCTGCTGATGCTGGGGCCGCCGGGCAGCGGAAAATCCATGATCGCAAGGCGGATTCCGACGATCATGCCTCCGATGTCTGAGGAGGAGCAGATGGAAGTAACGCGGATCTACAGCATCGCCGGAATGCTTGCCAAAGGAGAGGGTGTCCGCCGGGAGCGGCCCTTCCGTGCTCCGCATCACACGATGTCTCCGCAGGCTCTTGCAGGCGGCGGAAAACAGCCGTCCCCGGGCGAAATTACGCTGGCACACCGCGGCGTTCTCTTCCTTGATGAACTCCCGGAGATGACGCGCACAACCATTGAGATCCTGCGCCAGCCGCTCGAGGAGCACCGGATTGTGATTTCCCGTGTCAGCGGAAACTATGTGTTCCCGGCGTCATTTCTGATGGTGGCGGCAATGAACCCCTGCCCCTGCGGCTTTTACCCCGACTTATCGCGCTGTACCTGCGCACCCGGCGACATCAGCCGGTATCTCTCGAGAGTCAGCCAGCCGTTCCTCGACCGCATGGATCTCTGCGTGCAGGTGGAAGCACTTTCCTACGAGGATCTGCACGGCGAGGAGCGGTGCGAATCCTCGGCCAGGATGCGGGAAAAAGCGACGGCAGCGGCGGAAATTCAGGCGGCGCGCTACCGGCAGGAGTCGATTCATTTCAATAGCGAACTGAAAGCAGGCCAGATCGAGAAATACTGTATCCTGGAAAAAGCAGCGGAAGAGCTTTTAGAGGATGCCTTCCGCCGCCTGCGCCTCAGCGCGCGTTCCTACCACGGGATTATCCGCACCGCGCGGACAATTGCGGATCTGGACGGGGCGGTCAAAATCGGCGTGCCGCATATCAGCGAGGCGATCTGCTTTCGGAGCGCCGACAAAAGTATATGGAGGATCTGACGTATGGCGATGGAAATTTTTACAGTCGGCCGCGGGCAGGAGGGCTATCCGGAGCGGCTTATGCCGTTCGCGGACATGCCGTCCCGCCTTTTCGTGCGGGGCGCGCTGCCGGCGGATGAGCAGAAAACAGCGGCGATTGTGGGCGCGCGGATATGTACGGCGTACGGAAAGAGCCAGGCGGCCTTTTTCGCGCAGGTGCTGGCGGCAAACGGCGTGGCGGTGATCAGCGGACTGGCGTGCGGAATCGACGCGGCGGCGCACGAGGGGGCACTGCGCGGAAAGGGAAAGACGTTTGCCGTGCTTGGCTGCGGCGTGGATATCTGCTATCCGAAACAGAATTACCCGCTGATGCGGCGGATGCTGGAAAACGGAGGCGGTGTCTTAAGCGAATTTCCGCCGGGCGCAGAGCCGCTTCCGTGGCATTTCCCGATCCGCAACCGCGTGATCAGTGCGCTGGCAGATGTCGTTCTGGTAATTGAGGCAAAAGAGAAGAGCGGCTCGCTCATTACGGCGGACTATGCGCTGGAGCAGGGAAAAACGGTATTTGCCCTGCCCGGACGGACAACGGATGCGACAAGCCGCGGCTGCAACCGCCTGATCGCGCAGGGAGCGGAAATTGCGATTTCACCCGAAACGATTCTCGAGGAGCTGGGCGTGAAAAAGGCCGGAACAAAAAGAGCCGCACCGCGTCCGCGCTATGGAAAAGAGGCGGAAATGGTTCTGAAAACACTCGCGGCAGAACCGCAGAATCTTGCACAGCTTGCCGGCAGCACCGGAATCCCGCTGCAGGAGCTGACCGGCATTCTGCTGGCACTCGAAATTGACGGCGTTATTGCGGAAAATCCGCCGGGCGTGTACATGGCGTTATCGTAAAAGGGACGAGGAAAAGAAAGGTTTTGTGATATTCCGCCCGGTGCACAATTATAATAGAAGAAAAAGAAAAAAGGGGGCTCTTCTGCGCCGCGTGCATGTCTGAAAAAGGAAAAAGAAAAGAAAAAAATCAGGAAAAATCGTTAAAAAATAGAAAAAATCCTGTTATTTTGTCGGGAAACATCGAAAAATGGTACATTTTAAAAATGGAAAACACTTGCAAGAAAAAACTTTTTGGTGTATAGTCAGTGGAAGTTACGACTAATTTAGGAATTATTCTGGAATTTGTAATGATGCAGAACTATGCGATATGAAAAACGCAATATAGATCTGGACAGTTATAAAAATATGTATTCAGGAGGCATCAGAGGTGGCAAAATATCTTGTAATAGTGGAATCACCGGCAAAAGTCAAGACGGTGAAAAAGTATCTCGGGGCAAATTACGAAGTTGCAGCATCTATGGGCCATGTGCGCGATCTGCCGAAAAGCCGGCTTGGAATTGATGTAGAACATGACTTTGAACCAAAATATATCACCATCCGCGGAAAAGGAGAGCTTCTGGCATCTCTTCGAAAAGCCGCAAAAAAAGCAGATAAAGTTTATCTCGCAACTGACCCTGACCGCGAGGGAGAGGCAATTTCCTGGCATCTGTCGATTGCGCTGAATCTCGATGAGAACAAGATGCGCCGCATCACCTTCAATGAGATCACAAAATCAGCAGTCAAAGCGTCGATCAAACAGGCACGCGACATCGATATGAACCTGGTGGACGAGCAGCAGGCGCGCCGCTGCCTCGACCGTATGGTAGGTTATGAAATCAGCCCATTGTTATGGAAGAAAATCAAACGCGGACTTTCCGCCGGCCGTGTGCAGTCCGTTGCACTGCGCATCATCGGCGACCGCGAGGATGAGATCAATGCGTTCATTCCGAAAGAATACTGGACACTGGAAGCAGATCTGAAAATTCCAGGCGAGAAGAAACCGCTCGTCGCAAAATTCCACGGCAAAGGCAGTGAAAAGATGGCGGTCGAGACGAAAGAGCAGCTCGATGAAATCTTAAAGGGACTGGAAAATGAGACCTTTACTGTATCCGAAGTGAAAAAAGGAGAGCGTTCCAAGAAAGCGCCGCTTCCGTTCACCACGAGTACCCTGCAGCAGGAAGCATCGAAGGTGCTGAACTTCTCCACGCAGAAGACGATGCGTCTGGCGCAGCAGCTCTACGAGGGCGTGGAAGTAAAGGGAAAGGGAACGATCGCTCTGATTTCCTATCTGCGTACCGATTCTACACGAATCAGCGAGGAGGCCGATGCGGCAGCACGTTCCTTTATCCAGGAGCAGTACGGCACAAAATATACCGCAAGCGGGGACACGACGGAGAATAAAAACAGCAAGGCACAGGATGCGCACGAGGCCATCCGTCCGACCGATGTGACGAATACACCGGTAATGGTAAAAGAATCCCTGCCAAGAGATCTGTTCCGCCTGTATCAGCTGATCTGGAAACGCTTTGTGGCAAGCCGCATGCAGCCGGCCGTCTATGAGACAATTTCCGCACGGATCAATGCAGGAGAGTATCTCTTTACAGCAGCTTCCTCCCGTCTGGCATTTGATGGTTTCATGTCCGTTTACACCGATCCGGATGAGGAAAAGAAAGAGAAAAACGCCGCTGTCCGGAGCCTGGAGGCAGGAACGGAGCTGGCACTGGAAAAGATGGATCCGCAGCAGCACTTCACACAGCCGCCGGCACACTACACCGAGGCTTCCCTTGTCAAAACACTCGAGGAACTCGGCATCGGCCGTCCAAGTACGTACGCGCCGACCATCACAACGATCATCAACCGCCGTTACGTGGCAAAGGAGAACAAGAACCTTTACATGACAGAGCTCGGCGAGGTGGTCAACAACATGATGAAAGAGGCATTCCCGAGCATCGTGGATGTCAACTTTACGGCAACGATGGAAGCTCTGCTCGACAGGGTTGGAGATGGAAGTGTTCCGTGGAAGACAGTAGTCGAGAACTTCTGGCCGGATCTCTATGAGGCGGTCACAGAGGCAGAAAAGAACCTCGAAGAAGTTAAGGTAGAGGATGAGGTGACAGATGTCATCTGCGAGAACTGCGGCCGCAACATGGTGGTCAAATACGGCCCGCACGGAAAATTCCTCGCCTGCCCGGGATTCCCGGACTGCAAGAACACGAAGCCGTATCTGGAAAAGATCGGTGTTCCGTGTCCGAAGTGCGGAAAAGAAGTGATCCTGCGCAAGACGAAAAAAGGGCGGAAATATTATGGATGCGAAAACAATCCGGAATGCGATTTCATGTCCTGGCAGAAACCGTCTGCCAAGAAATGCCCGCAGTGCGGCGGCTATATGCTGGAAAAAGGCAATAAGCTGGTCTGCGCGGACGAGCAGTGCGGCTATGTAGAAGCACGCGAAAAGAAAGACGAAGACTGAGAATGACAAAGCGGTCTGTACTGGTGAAAAACTGGTGCAGGCCGTTTTTTTTGCTTATCGAGGCGGAAAAACAGGAAGATCTGAAAAAATTTAGCATGAATTTTTATAAAATTTATAGTTTTCTGAAAAATATATTGATTTCCGGAAAACTACATGATAGAATGAGCTTAGTTTTAAGGGTTGTCTGAAAAAGGCATCAGTGTGCATTTTTTTCGGCGGATACGCCAAAAAAATGCAGAAAATAAAGAAAGGAGAAGAACATGAGCGTACAACTGCTGGATAAAACCAGAAAAATCAACAAACTGCTTCATAACAATCACTCCACGAAGGTCGTGTTCAACGATATCTGTGAAGTCCTGATGGAAACGTTAAGTTCCAATATCCTGGTGATCAGTAAAAAAGGAAAAGTGCTGGGCATCAGCCTTTGCCCGGGCGTGGAAGAAATTACGGAGCTGATCGAGGATAAGGTGGGCGGTTATGTCGATGCCGCATTAAACGAGCGTCTCCTCGGCGTACTCTCCACAAAAGAGAACGTCAATTTACAGACCCTCGGCTTTGAGCGGCCTGGTGTAGAGCGCTACACCGCAATTATCTGCCCGATCGAGATCGCCGGAGAACGCCTTGGTACCGTATTTATGTACCGCTGCACCCCGCAGTACGATATCGACGATATCATCGTCAGTGAGTACGGCACAACCGTTGTCGGACTGGAAATGATGCGTTCCGTCAACGAGGAAAATGTGGAGGAAAACCGCAAGGTTCAGGTGGTTAAATCCGCATTCAACACGTTGTCCTTCTCCGAACTGGAAGCCATCATCCATATCTTTGATGAACTGAACGGGGATGAGGGCATTCTGGTTGCAAGCAAAATTGCAGACCGCGTCGGCATCACAAGATCCGTCATCGTAAATGCCCTCCGCAAATTCGAGAGCGCAGGCGTCATCGAGTCCCGTTCCAGCGGTATGAAGGGAACGTATATCAAGGTATTAAATGATTATATCTTTGATGAACTCGACGAGATCAAAGCAAGAAAGAACCTGAAAGGAAAGGGCGATGCCCATCCGGACGAGGCGAAAAAATAAAAAAGTGGAATGTAGAAAAGAATCGGAGCCGTTTAAGAATGGCGCCGTTTCTTTTTGTGCAAAAAAGCATTCGGGGAGCGGAAAAAAATGGTATCATTCCCGTTTTTAGGAATAAACTATAATTAGATTCTAAAGAGAGTATAAAATATGAAAAAGTTGCCAAAATAAGAAAAAACGAGAAAATAAGAGAAATTAAGAGCTATCACGAGAAAAAAAAAGAGAATTACAAAATTCATACATTTGCGAAATGAGGTGGAAAACACTATAGTAAGAACCATCAAGTAGCACTCGAATGAACTGAGTGCTAATAAATAAAACTGAATGAAATCTTGAAGGAGGAAACATAAATGAAGTTAGTACCTTTAGGTGACAGAGTTGTATTAAAAGAGTTAAAAGCAGAGGAAACCACAAAATCCGGTATCGTACTTCCGGGACAGGCACAGGAGAAACCGCAGCAGGCTGAGGTTATCGCAGTAGGACCTGGAAAAGTAGAAGACGGCAAAGAAGTAAAAATGGAAGTTGCAGTCGGAGATCAGGTAATCTATTCCAAATATGCAGGAACCAACGTCAAACTGGAAGACGAAGAGTACATCATCGTAAAACAGGATGACATTCTGGCAGTTGTAAAATAAAGAATAATCAAGTAAAAATCAGGAGGCATGACAATCATGGCAAAAGAGATTAAATATGGAGCAGAGGCAAGAAACGCTCTTCAGAATGGTGTAAACCAGCTTGCAGATACCGTACGTGTAACCCTTGGACCGAAAGGAAGAAACGTTGTTCTGGACAAACAGTACGGCGCTCCGCTCATCACAAACGATGGTGTTACGATTGCAAAAGAGATCGAGCTGGCAGACGGCTTTGAAAACATGGGCGCACAGCTCATCAAAGAAGTTGCTGCAAAGACCAACGACGTAGCAGGTGATGGTACCACAACCGCAACCGTTCTGGCACAGGCTATGGTAAACGAAGGAATGAAAAACCTGGCAGCAGGTGCGAACCCGATCGTTCTTCGTAAGGGAATGAAGAAAGCAACCGATAAAGCTGTTCAGATCCTTGCAGAGATGAGCCAGCCGGTAGCAGGCAAAGAGCAGATTGCAAAAGTTGCAGCTGTTTCTTCCGGAAGCGAAGAAGTAGGCCAGATGGTAGCTGACGCTATGGAAAAAGTTTCCAAAGACGGCGTTATCACCATCGAGGAGTCCAAGACCATGCAGAACGAGCTGGAGCTGGTAGAAGGTATGCAGTTCGACCGTGGATATATCTCCGCTTACATGTGTACCGATATGGAGAAAATGGAAGCCGTTCTCGACAATCCATATATCCTGATTACCGATAAGAAACTGTCCAACATTCAGGAAGTTCTTCCGCTGCTGGAGCAGATCGTACAGAACGGAGCAAGACTGCTGATCATCGCTGAGGACGTAGAGGGCGAGGCTCTCCAGACACTCGTGATCAACAAACTGCGCGGAACCTTCAACGTAGTAGCTGTCAAAGCACCGGGATACGGCGACAGAAGAAAAGCAATGCTCGAGGATATCGCAATCCTGACCGGCGGCCAGGTGATCTCCGAGGAAGTTGGTCTGGAATTAAAAGACGCTACTCTGGAAATGCTCGGACGTGCAAAATCTGTTAAAGTTCAGAAAGAGAACACCGTTATCGTTGACGGTGCCGGCGCAAAAGATGCCATCGCAGCAAGAATCGGCCAGATCAGATCCCAGATCGAGGAGACCACTTCTGAGTTCGATAAAGAGAAACTGCAGGAGAGACTGGCAAAAATGGCAGGCGGCGTAGCTGTGATCCGTGTAGGTGCAGCAACCGAGACCGAGATGAAAGAAGAAAAACTCCGTATGGAGGATGCTTTAAATGCAACGAGAGCAGCCGTAGAAGAGGGTATCATCGCAGGCGGCGGTTCTGCATACATCCATGTAACAACACAGCTTGCAGAGCTGATTGACAGCCTGGACGGCGACGAGAAGATCGGTGCAAGAATCGTACAGAAAGCACTCGAGGCTCCTCTGTTCCACATCGTAACAAACGCAGGTCTGGAAGGCGCTGTTGTGATCAACAAAGTAAAAGAGTCCAAAGTAGGTGTTGGATTTGATGCATACAACGAAGAGTATGTAGACATGATCCAGGCTGGTATCCTTGATCCGGTTAAGGTTACCAGAAGCGCACTGCAGAACGCTACCAGCGTTTCCGCAACCCTGCTGACCACAGAATCCGTTGTTTCAACCATCAAAGAGCCGGCTCCGGCTATGCCGGCAGGCGCAGACGGTGGAATGGGAATGATGTAATTTCCGGGATAAAAATGTCTGGTAAAACAAAATAAGAAAACCGGCTGGCAAAGACCGTAGCGGAACATGGGTTCCGAAGTCCTGTCTTTGCCGGCCGGTTTTTTAGTGGAAAGTTTTTCTTCCATTTCGCATGGCTCTGAATCGTTACAAAAAATTTCAGAAAGTTTTCATGCTTTCGCCGGGCGGCGTATATGGACGCTTCCGGCGTTTTATGCTATACTGATTTGTAGGATGTTGGGGGAAATACAACAAAGGAGAAGAAACACACATGGCAAGTCGTTATGAATCCGACATGACAAGGAAGGAGAAGATGCAGCTCGAAAAAGAGAAGCTGTCGAAAATGAATTTTAAAGAGAAACTGGCCTATATCTGGGAATACTACAAGGCTGTCATTTTCGGCATCATCGCTGTTATCTTCATCATCGGCACGATTGTGAATATCCATGAAAATGCGAAGTATTATGACCTCGTGAGCATTGCCGTAGTGGATTACGCAGGACTGCAGGATGTAAGTCCGATCGAGGAGGACCTAAAAGAAGCGCTCGGAACCGGAGATAAGTACGAAAAGGTAAGCATCGATACAAGCTACAGCTTCGGTGAAAACCTGGAAAACGCGGATTACAACACGCTGATGAAATTCACAGCCGTGATTGCCGCACAGAGCATGGATGTTCTGATCTGTTCACAGGCCGTGTACGACAACTACAGCAAAGACGATTATTTTCTGGATCTGTCCACACTGTTTGACGAAGCGACGTGTGAGAAGTACGGGATAAAGGCGGGAGATACCTGCCTCGACATTTCCAAATTGAAAAAGTACCAGGATATGGGCCTTACGTACTATGAGCCGTGTTATCTGACCGTGTTGGTCAATACAAAGAACGCGGACAATGTAGCAAAACTGATCGAATATCTTGAGGAGGATGGAGTAAATGAGTGATCTGTACACAGAAGTGCTGGTGAAAAAACAGCAGACAGGAAAAGACAAGGCGATCAAAGGAGTTCTGATCTTCTTTACCGTTCTTTTTGCAGCCGCAGGAATTATGATGAATCCGCTGATTCTGCTTCTTGCGCTGGTACTTGGAATCGTAGACTATATTTTTATCCCGAAGCTTTCGGTAGAGTTTGAGTATCTGTACGTCAACGGCGAGCTCGATATCGACCGTATCTATTCGCAGTCAAGAAGAAAAAGAGCCGCAAGCTATGAGCTTTCCAACATGGAAATCCTGGCTCCGTACCAGTCCCATCAGCTTGATTCCTACAAAAACAACCAGAGTATCAAACGTTACAACTATTCCTCCGGCATCGAAGGACAGGGCCACAAACCGTACGCATTCGTCATCTCCAAGGACAATGCCATGCAGATGGTGATCTTCGAGCCGGACGAAGTGATGTTAAAAGATATCCGCAACCGTGCACCAAGAAAAGTATTTATGGATTGACAGCTTTTTTGTTTTATGTTAAATTAGGTGATAAATCAAAAAGACTTAAGAAGAAAGGAAGAAATGAAAATGGGTACAATTATTGGTGATGGTATTACCTTCGATGATGTGCTTCTGGTTCCGCAGTATTCTGAAGTAACCCCAAACATGGTAGATCTGACTACGCATCTGACCAAGAAGATCAAGCTGAACATCCCGATGATGAGCGCCGGCATGGATACGGTTACAGAACACCGTATGGCAATTGCCATGGCACGTCAGGGAGGAATCGGTATTATTCACAAGAATATGTCGATTGAGCAGCAGGCAGAAGAAGTAGACAAAGTAAAACGTTCTGAGAACGGTGTTATCACCGATCCGTTCTATCTGTCTCCGGAGCACACCCTGGAAGATGCCAATAATCTGATGGCAAAATTCCGTATTTCCGGTGTCCCGATTACCGAGAACGGAAAACTGGTTGGTATTATTACAAACCGTGATCTGAAGTTTGAAACTGATTTCACCAAGAAAATCAAAGAGTCCATGACCAGCGAAAACCTGATCACTGCAAAAGTAGGCGTTACGCTGGACGAGGCAAAAGCAATCCTTGCAAAATCCAGAAAAGAAAAACTTCCGATTGTCGATGACGATTTCAACCTCAAAGGTCTGATCACCATCAAAGATATCGAGAAAACCATCAAGTACCCATTGTCCGCCAAGGATGAGCAGGGACGTCTGCTCTGCGGTGCCGCAGTCGGCATCACGGCAAACGTGCTCGATCGTGTCGATGCGCTGGTAAAAGCACACGTAGACGTGATCGTCATCGACTCCGCTCACGGACATTCCGCAAATATCTTCAAAACACTTCGTCTCATCAAAGAGCATTATCCGGATCTGCAGGTAATCGCCGGAAACGTGGCAACCGCAGAGGCAACAAGAGACCTGATCGCAGCCGGAGCAGACGCTGTTAAAGTCGGTATCGGACCTGGTTCTATCTGTACGACCCGTGTCGTTGCAGGTATCGGTGTACCGCAGGTCACAGCCGTTATGGACTGCTATGAGGAAGCAAAGAAGACCGGAACTCCGATCATCGCCGATGGAGGTATCAAGTACTCCGGAGATATGACAAAAGCAATCGCAGCCGGTGCCAATGTCTGCATGATGGGAAGCATCTTCGCAGGATGCGATGAGAGCCCGGGAGATTTCGAACTGTTCCAGGGAAGAAAATACAAAGTATACCGTGGAATGGGATCCATCGCAGCGATGGAGAACGGAAGTAAAGACCGTTACTTCCAGACCGGCGCCAAGAAACTGGTTCCGGAAGGTGTGGAAGGCCGTGTAGCATACAAAGGCCTCGTAGAGGACACTGTATTCCAGCTGATCGGCGGACTTCGTTCCGGTATGGGCTACTGCGGAGCGAAAGATGTTGAGACCTTAAAGGAGACCGGAAAATTTGTGAAGATTTCCGCAGCATCCTTAAAAGAGTCCCATCCGCATGATATTCACATCACCAAAGAGGCTCCGAACTACAGCGTGGACGATAAATAAGAATAAAAAGTCGCAAAAGGCAGAAGGGGGAAAGGGCAGAAACTTTTCAGCTTCTGCCTTTTCAAATGAGGGGGCGCTTATTTGCAGCGGGGAGAGAACATATGGCACAGAAGAGACGGGGAAAAATGACAAGAAAACAGAGGCAGCGCCAGCTTCACCGCAGAATGTTTCTGACGGGAGTTCTGGTGGTGCTGATCTGCGTCGGCATTTACAGCGGCATCCGCCGTGTGGCAAAAACGGCAAGTGATATCACGGCCGTTGACTATTCCGGTTCTGATTATGAGGACAACGATATCACCGACTGGACCGGCGCTCCGCCGATTGATGTGGAGCTTCTGACGCCGAACAGCTGGTCCAGACCGCAGACGAGGCTGAAAAAGGTGGACGGCATCGTTATTCACTACACGGCAAACCCGGGAAGCACGGCGATGCAGAACCGTGATTACTTTGAAAACCTGCCTGAGACGCAGGAGGCGCAGGCCAGCAGCCATTTCGTCGTCGGCATCGAGGGAGAAGTCGTTCAGTGTATCCCGACGAGTGAATGGTCGTATGCATCGAACCAGCGTAATTTCGATACGATCTCGATTGAATGCTGCCACCCGGATGACAGCGGTGAATTTACCGATGAGACATACAATTCTGTGGTCCAGCTCGCCGGTTTCTTATGCAAGCGGTTCAATCTGACTTCGGACGATGTGATCCGTCACTATGATGTAACCGAAAAGCTTTGCCCTCTGTACTACGTGGAGCATGAGGATGCCTGGATTCAGATGAAGGCAGATATTCAGGCGTATGCGGATTCACTTTCCTAAGAGCTGTTTTTAAGAAAAATGAAAAAATCCCCGTTGGGAAAATCAGTTTCAGGAGAAATGATTTTTCCAACGGGGATTTTTCTGTTATCCAATATTTTTAGTAATAGTAACGCCGTCTGCGCCGCTTTCTTTTTTTCGTATTTCCGCCGAGTGCAATCCAGCAGAACAGCCGTACAAACGTGATGCCGAAGAGAACGCCGATGCTGTCGATGCCGACGTCCTTTACCGACGGGCCGCGGTTGGCGACCATCGTCTGGTGGAACTCATCGCTCGCGGCAAAGGCGACACAGAGGATGCCGGCAAGAAATGTGAGCGCGAAGCCGCGCAGGCCGTAGACGTAGAGCGGAAGCGAAACACAGATTGCAAGCAGACAGTACTCTGTCATATGAGCCAGCTTCCGTACCGGGTACTGATACTCGTCAGCCAGTTCCTGGATCTTCTCATCATCCCATCCGCGGTCCATGACGTGGTCGATCGTGATGAAAATGCCGCGCGCCACTTTTTCACTGAGCTGTGAGGATTCCGTTCCGTTCTGGGAAGAGAAGGAGAAAATCAGCGACATCATCAGAATCGCCGGGATGAAGGAAAACGGTTTTAACAGTGCAATTACAATTCGATTCATAAAATACCTCCAGTAAAACAAAGCAGGTCAGATCGGAAACTTTTTATGCGGTATGCTCGCGGATTCCGGCAATCGCAGAAAAGATCAGGAATGCCAGCAGGTTCACGATTACGACCGTCGCTCCGGCAGGGGAGGACAGGAAAAACGAGAGGGACATGCCAAGAAGGAAGCACACCACCGAGAGAACCGCAGAGCAGATCACCACGCTCTGGAAGGTATGGCAGAGACGCATCGAGGTCAGTGCCGGGAAAATCAGCAGGCTGGAGATCAGAAGCGCGCCCATCATGCGCATGCCGAGGACGGTGGTGATGGCGGTTAAGAATGCCAGCAGCATGTTGTAAACCTCTGCGCGGACACCGGTTGCTTTGGCAAATGTCTCGTCGAAAGTGACGGCAAAAATACGGTTGTAATACAGGACGAACAGGAGCAGCACGACGATGGAGAGCACCACGGAGAGAACGACGTCCTCATCACTCATCGCAAGGATGCTTCCGAACATGTAGTTGTTGACATCGGTGTTCATGCCGCTCGACCACGAAACCGTGATGACACCGATCGCAAGCGCAGAGCTTGAAATCAGACCGATGGCGGCGTCGCCTTTGATCTTGCTGGATTCGTTCATGCGGAGCAGCAGAAAGGCGGCAAGCACGACGACAGGGATTGTGAAGGCAAGCGGAGCAAAACCGAGTGCCGTTGCAATCGCAAGAGAGCCGAATCCGACATGGGAGAGGCCGTCGCCGATCATGGAGTAGCGCTTTAACACGAGGCTGACGCCAAGCAGTGCGGCGCACAACGAGACGAGAATACCGACCACAAGGGCACGCTGCATAAACGGATAAGAAAGCATTTTCAGCAGATTCGAAATCATAAGTCGGCACCTCCTAAAAACTGTTTTCCAGCCTCGGTTTTCAGATACTCGTTCGTCGGACCGAAGAAGACCTGCTTCTGGTCGAGCTGGAGAATGTGCGTTGCGTCCGGCAGAATATTGCGAATATCGTGGGAAACCATGATGATCGTAACGTTCTGCTCGCGGTTGATGCGGCGGATGAGCTGGTACATTTCGTTTGTCATGACCGGGTCAAGGCCAGTGACCGGCTCGTCGAGGAGCAGCAGTTTCTTTGTGGCGCAAAGCGCACGAGCGAGAAGCACACGCTGCTGCTGGCCGCCGGAGAGATCACGGTAGCACCGTTTCTTTAATGAAAGGAGGTCGAGAAGCTCCATATTGCGGAGCGCGTCCTCTTTGTCTGCCTTTGTGTAAAACGGCGGGAAATGCGGGTGGTTCTGCCGGCCGGACAGCACGACTTCCCAGACGCTCGCCGGGAAATCCTTTTGTGCGGCGGTCTGCTGCGGCAGATAGCCGATCTCGCTTGGATGAAGCCCGTCGCCGGTTGTGATCGAGCCGGTGGACGGATTTTTTAAGTGAAGCAGTCCCTTGATCAGAGTACTTTTTCCGGAACCGTTCTCGCCCACAATACAGAGGTAGGAGCCGGCTTCCAGGGCAAAGTTGACATCGGTCAGGACCGGGATGCCCTCGTAGGAGAAGGTGACATCACTGCAGGTAAGTAGAGCCATTTAGTTTAAAGCCTCCTTTAATGCGGAAACGTTCTGTTCCATGAGGGAGAGATACGTAGCGCCGCTTTCGAAATCATCTTTGGATACATTGTGACAGGAATGAAGCAGCAGCTTTTTCGCGCCGGTCGCCTCACAGATGGAGTCCGTCATTTGTTCATTGGACAGCTCGGTGTGGAAAACGACGGGAATCTGTTCTTCCTTGATTTTATCAATTAAAAAAGAAAGGGTTTTGGCACTTGCCTCGGATTCCGAGGAGCAGCCGGGAAACGCCGCGTAGTAGTCGAGGCCGTAGGTGTCCGCAAAGTAGCGGAACGGGAAACGGTCGCCGAAAACAATGGTATGGCGGCTTGCAATTGCGGTGACATCGGAAAATTCCTCATCGAGGGAGGCAAGCGAAGCAAGATACGAGGCGGTGTTTGCCTGGTATTCATCCGCATGCTCCGGGTCGAGGCGGCAGAGGGAATCACAGAGCTTCTGGACAATCCGCATTGCATTTTTCGGCGAGGTCCAGACGTGCTCGTCCTGTTCGCCGTGGGATTCGTGCGCATGATCATGGGAAGATTCGTCGTGTGTATCCTCGTCCTCATGGTCGTGTACATCCTCGTGATCTGCATCTTCGTCCTCATGGTCGTGCGCATCCTCGTCCTCATGATCGTGTGCGTGGCCGTGGGTCTCCATTCCCTCGACGGTTTCCTCGGCAACGGTGTCAACGCAGTCCATCAGCGTCACTACCTCTTTGTTCGAGGTATCGACAGAATCAAGGATTGTCTCGACCCAGGCATCGGAATCGCCGCCGACGTAGACGAAGAGATCACATTCGGAAACCGTAATCATATCGCCCGGTGTCGGTTCAAACGAGTGACTTTCCGCACCCGGGGAAAGCAGCATGTGGAGATCGAGATGATCGCCGCCGATGGCGCGCAGAAAATCATACTGCGGAAAAATGGTCGCCACGGCGGAGAGCTTTTCGTTCTCTGTGGAATCCGCCGTCTCCTTTGCGGAACCTGCGCAGCCCGTCAGAAGAAGGAGCGCAGGAAGGAGGAGAAGGCGTAAATGTTTTCTGGAAAAAAACGTCATGATACTCCTTTCTGAAAGAAAATACGGAAGCATTGTGAAAAAGCTCCGTATCAGACCGTTCAGTAACAAATGCCGCAGGAGTGGGAAGCGGCAGACGGGAACAAATGTCCCCGAAAAAAGATCAGTTATCATCATATAGCAGGGAGGATTCATTTGTCAAGGAAAGGAAAACCAGTTATAGAAAAGAGGGAAAAAAACTGCCTTTCCCTGTAAAAAAGAAAGGCAGTTTTGAGAAAATTTCTTGATTTTACGATACCCTGCGGAACTGTGCCTGGTAGAGCTGGTAGTACGCGCCCTGTTTTGCCATCAGTTCGTCGTGGGTTCCCTGCTCGAAAATCTTTCCGTGGTCGATCACGAAAATCCGGTCCGCATTTTTAATAGTAGAAAGACGGTGCGCAATGATGAACGAGGTACGGCCCTTCAACAGGCTTTCGATTCCCTGCTGCACCTGAATTTCTGTCTGTGTGTCGATGCTGGACGTCGCCTCATCGAGAATCAGAATCCGCGGATCAGACACCATCGTTCTGGCAAAGGCGAGAAGCTGGCGCTGGCCGTTGGAAAGACGGGCGCCGCGCTCGCTGATCTCGGTGTCGTAGCCGTCCGGCAGTTCTATGATAAAGTCATGGGCATGCACGGCCTTTGCGGCGGCAATGATTTCTTCCTCCGTGGCATCGAGCTTTCCATACGCAATGTTGTCGCGGATCGTGCCGGAGAAGAGAAAGTTGTCCTGGGTCATAACGCCCATCTGGGCACGCAGGCTGTTGATGGAGACATCCGTCAGGCTGTGGCCGTCGACGCGGACCGTTCCCGAAGTAATATTGTAGAAACGGCTGATCAGATTGACAATGGTCGTCTTTCCAGCGCCGGTCGGGCCGACGAGTGCGATCGTCTCACCGGGAGCCGCTGTAAAGCTGACATCTTTTAAAACCAGCGTGTCCGGATCATCGGAGTAGGCAAAGCTGACGTGGTCGAATGTTACTTCTCCTTTGATCGGCGGCAGTTCTGTGACGCCAGGCTTGTCGGCAACCTCCGCCGGTGTGTCGAGGATCTCAAAGATTCGCTCCGCAGCGGAAAGGTTCGTGATCAGCTTGTTGTAAAAACCGGCCAGGTTCTGGATCGGATCCCAGAACATCGTCAGATACATCGCAAACGCCGTGAACGTACCGATCGGAACGGCATCCACGCCGAGCACGGAAATACCGATAAAATACAGAAGAAACGTTCCGATGCCCCAGGTCACCTCGATCACAGCGGAAAAACCATCCGCCAGGCGGACCGCATGGATGAAGGAGTTCTGATGCTCAAGAAGAAGCCGGTCAAACTCGCCCTGCGATTCCTGCTCTGCGGTAAAGCTCTTGATGATGCGGATACCGGAGAAGTCCTCGTGGATATACGCCGTAACATTGGAAGATTTTTTCCGGAACGTCTGCCATCTCTTGTGTGCGACGATCTGAATAAAATACATGCCGATAGCGATCAGCGGCAGCACGAGAATCGCACTTAAGGAGAGCCAGATGTTTTTGATCATCATGATCACCAGAATAGCGATGATCGTGAGAATGTTCGGAATCAGCTTTGTGACACCGTCGTTCAGCACATCCTTTAACGAGTTGACATCGCCGATGATGCGCGCCAGAATCTTTCCGGCCGGACGGGTATCGAAAAAGCTGAAGCTTAAGGTCTGGATATGCGTGTAGAGCTCGTCACGGATTTCCAGAAGAATGTTGTTGGTAATGCGCGCCATCAGAAGCATCCGCAGGCGGACACCGGCCGCGTAAACCAGGTTGATCACAACCATGAATACGCAGAGGGCAACAAGCCCGCGCCAGTCTTTCTGCGCAATATTGACGTCGATGGCGTACTCCAGGAGCAGTGGGTTCACAGTGGAAATCGCAATGGTAACGGCGAGAACCACGAGAACAACGGCAACCTGGCGTTTATAATTTTTTAAGTAGGAGAAGAGGCGGCGGATGGTCGCGCTCTTTAAGACCTCTTTCTGCTCTTCATCTACTTTACTGGAATTGATAGCCATAATCGTATTGTTCCTCTCTTAACGGGTAAGTAAATACAGAAGTTGTCGGGTAACAGATTAAATTGAATTAAGCATTGGCAGGAAGTGCCTGCTCGAGGGCTGCCTTTGCTTTATGGTAATCACCGTACTGAGCCTCCCAGGTGGAGTAGTACAGGCCTTTCTGTGCCATCAGACTCTCATGCGTGCCGCGCTCGGCGATGCGTCCGTGATCGAGATACAGGATCTCATCGGCATTCTGCACCGAAGAAATGCGGTGGGCAATGATGATCTTGGAAACATCTTTTTTCTCGGCGAGATGGCTCTGGATTTCGTATTCGGTCTCCATATCGAGCGCCGAGGTGGAATCATCCAGTACGAGGATCGGAGCCTGTTTTGCCAGGGCGCGTGCGATGGAAAGACGCTGCTTCTGACCGCCGGAAAGTCCCATGCCGCGTTCGCCGATGACGGTTTCGTACTGATCCGAAAGATGGTCGACGAACTCGGAAGCACATGCAGCGGAGACAGCGTTATGTACCTCCTCGGATTTCATCGTGCTGCGGCTGCCGAGGCGGACATTCTCAGAAATGGTATCTGAGAACAGGAAGACGTCCTGCATGACGACGGAAGAAGTATCGCGCACGGTGCGCAGCGGCAGGGTGCGGATATCGTGGCCGTCGAGACAGATGGAACCGTCGGTGACATCGTAAAAACGCTCGAGCAGATTGACGATGGTTGTTTTTCCGGAACCCGTCATACCCATGATGCCGAGTGTGTGGCCCTGCTTTAAGGTAAAGTCGATATCCTGCAGAATCGGTGTGTCATGCAGGGAGAAATCGACGTGATGGAATTCCAGGTCACCCGGAAGTTTTGAAAGCTCCACCGGATTTTCCGGTTCTGCGATCTGCGGCTCCTCTGCGAGAATTTTGTTCAGCTTCTTGTTGGAAGCAATCGCAGAAGCGAAGCAGTTGCCGAGCCAGCCGACGTTTTCGATCGGCCAGGTGATCTTGGAGGTGTACTCCATAAAGGCCGTTAAAACACCGAGCGTAATGCGTCCGTGGATGACACCGTAGCCGCCCGCGAGAAGGACGAGCACGCGCATCAGCTTCGTAAGAAACGAGATGGCGGGATCGTATTTCATCAGGACGCGCGCCTGATCCATGTTGAGATCGCAGTATTTCTGATTGTGTTTCCGGAATTTTTTGATCTCATACGGTTCCCGTGCAAAGGATTTGACGGTGCGGACACCGGCGAGATTTTCCTGTGCAACGGTATTCATGACAGCGTTTTCCTCGCTGATCGCATCGTAGACACGGTCGAGTTCTTTTTCGAGGCGGATTGCGATGCCTGCGACGAAAGGAAGGATCGCCACGGAGACGAGTGTCAGCGGCAGATCCAGTTTGACCATACTGACCATTGCCATCATGATACAGATCAGGCCTTCTAAGATCAGCATGCCGGCAAAGCCGAGGATATCCCAGATCCGGTCGACGTCATCGCGCACGCGGGCGAGGAGTTCGCCGGTATTGTTTTTGTCAAAGTATTCCACCGAAAGCCGCTGGACGTGGCGGAACAGGTTGTCCCTCATCTGGCTGGCGACGCGGACGCTGCTGACATCGAATAAAAATTCTTTAATGTACTGAAACAGGGCTTTTGCGGCACCGATCAGAAGAAAGGCGGCAAGGTATTTCCAGAGCAGTTCCATTTTGTGACCGACCAGCACGTCATCCACGATGTGCAGCGTGACAAGCGGCGCGAGCATATCGAGAAAGACACTTAAGGCCATGGAACCAAAAGCGAAAACGTAGTAGTACCAGTTCTGGAGCAGGTACTTACCGATTGGATTTTTCTTCATGAATGTTAAAACCTCCTCATTGATGTCGTTTGGGTGTCTGGCAGAACATAGGCTTTCAAAAGCTCCGTAAGTGTGGGAACGGAACAACGGGAAACGAAAGCGAAGGCTGCGTTTGTATATAAAAGAAGGGAATCGATGCGGTAAGAAGACCGCGGAATCTGCCTGCCGGAAACGGAGCGAAGCCGGAAAGAACGGTTTCGTACTGTTTATAGCAATAAAAAAAGCCGCAGTATCGACGTACCGCGCCTTCTGTGCGAAATAGCAGGCATAAAGAATGCATAGAGATTTGTTATGCAGAGTTAATGCTTACAAAGAATTTCGAAAGAAGGGCAGCCACCTGGTTTGATCGCCATACGAAGTTTATTCTGTTTTACGCTGGATGCATAAATAAGATTGATCATAAGTGGTGTTCTCCTTTCATGATTTTTTCTGCCGCATCTGATCGAACACGACAGCTTATGATTCTAAGCTACTCCTGTTTTCCGGATTTGTCAATTGTTATTTTCAAAAATTAAAAAATAAAAGCTGCAAAAGGTATGAAAATTGCGAATTTGGGTAGCTGTTTTGGGGAATATGCGATATAATAAACGAGAGTATAAGCGGAAAAATCACAAGATAACATGTGAAACGAGGGGACAAAAAGATGGAAAAAATAATTGCAGGCCTGGTGCAGATGGATTCCGGGCCGGATATGAATGAAAATATGCGTATGGCCGAGCAGTATGTGCGGGAGGCGGCGGAACAGGGAGCGAAGCTGATTCTTTTCCCGGAGACCGCAGAATACACGGGAGCAGACATGCCGGGCCACGCAAGTGCAGTGCCGGGCTACGTCAGCCGCCGGTTTTCCAGCCTTGCCAAACGGTACGATGTCTATCTGCACTGCGGCAGCATGACGGTACGGCGCCATCCGGGGCGTCCGTCCAACACGTCGTTTCTGTTCGGACCAGATGGAGAAACGATTGCAGAATACAGCAAAATACATATGTTTGACGTAAATATTCCGGGCAGTGTCTCCTACGAAGAATCACGCGAGATCTGCCCGGGAAATGAAATTGTTCTTGCGGACACGGCGCTTGGCCTGTTCGGCATGAGCATCTGCTACGATATTCGCTTTCCGGAACAGTACCGGCTGATGGCATCCTCTGGAGCAGATGCATTTCTGATAGCGGCGGATTTTACGAAAGCAACGGGAGAGCGCCACTGGGAAGCACTGCTGCGCACGCGCGCCATTGAAAACGGATGCTACGTGCTCGCCGCCAACCAGTGCGGCCAGAAAGCGCGGTTTGAGGCGTACGGCCATTCCATGATCATTGCGCCGGACGGCGAAATTCTTGCGGAGGCAGATGATACCCCGCAGGTACTCATCGCAGAGCTGGATCCGGAAGTGCTGGAGCGGACAAGAAATGAAATCCCGTCTCTGGAAAACAGGAGAGACGATCTTTACCGTGTAAGCTCGGGAAACGTACGGATTTATGAAGAATAAAAATGCAGGGAGGAAATAAGAAGATGGATCAGTTTATACAGTATACCCCGACGGAAGTCGTGTTCGGAAAAGAGACCGAAAACCAGGCAGGCGCTGAGGTAAAGAAATGGGGCGGCACAAAGGTGCTCGTCGTTTACGGAGGCGGAAGTGCAAAACGGAGCGGTCTTCTGAACCGAGTGGAAGCATCTCTTGCAAAAGAGGGCCTTGCCTTTGAAGAGCTTGGCGGCGTAAAACCAAACCCGAGACTTGCCCTTGCCGAGGAGGGTGTGAAAAAAGCAGTGGAAATGCAGGCAGACTTTATTCTTGCCGTCGGCGGCGGAAGCTCGATTGACACCGCAAAAGCCGTTGCACACGGAGCTGCAAATCCGGAGGAGGCACTCTGGGATATCTGGACGAAAAAAGTACCGCTGACAAAATCTCTCCCGGTAGGAGCGGTTCTGACGATTCCGGCAGCCGGAAGCGAGATGAGTGATTCCGCCGTTCTGACAAACGAGGCAATCGGCAAAAAGGCAGGCATCAACACGCCGTTCAACCGCTGCAAATTTGCCATCATGAATCCGGAGCTGGCAGCAACCCTGCCGAAATACCAGATTGCCTGCGGCGTAACCGACATCATGATGCACACGATGGAGCGCTATTTCATTCCGGAGAGCCAGTGCGAGATGACGGACGAGATCGCAGAGGGACTCCTCCGTACCGTAATCAAAAACGGACCGAAGGTTCTGGAAAACCCATCCGATTACAATGCGATGGCGGAAATCATGTGGTGCGGAAGTCTGTCACACAATGGACTGACGGAGTGCGGACGCGGCAAAGATTTTTCGGTACATAAATTCGGCCATGCGTTAAGTGCAAAATACGATGTAGCACACGGCGCATCCCTGGCGGCAGTCTGGGGTGCCTGGGCGAAATACCAGTACGATGATGAGACGGTTCTCTGGCGGTTTGCACGGTTTGCAGAAAAAGTCTGGGGCATCACAGAGGGAAGCGATCACAAACGGGCAACGGAAGGCATTGAGCGCACAGTAGCGTTCTTCCATTCGCTCGGCATGCCGACCTCCCTGCATGAGCTTGATATCCCGAACCCGTCGGATGAGGATCTGCGTGCCCTTTCCATGGATGCAACACAGCAGGACACTGTAAAACTGTCCCGCATCCGCAAGCTGGGCGCACAGGAAGTATATGAGATTTACCAGATGGCGCGATAAAAGGAGGAAAACCAGATGGCAAAAAAGAAAATCGCAGCACTGCTGATCGCAGCGGCCGTTGCGGCAGGAGGCTGGGCGCTTCCGGCAAGGGTAAGCGCAGCAGAAAATGACGGCACGGCCGTAACCTGGCAGCAGGATGAGACGGAAAGTTCCGAGCAGAATTCGGATGAGGAAGCGGCAGTGCAGGAGCAGAGCGGTACTTCGGAAAACGAGACGCCGGCTGTTACGATTCCAGGTGAGGACAACGAACAGGAGCCGGAAGAGAAACTTCCTGCCGGCTGGGTGAAACAGGAGGACGGAAGCTGGAAATACAGAAAAGAGGACGGCACGATGGCCGCCAGCGAGTGGATCACCCATCTGAACCGGAGATATTATCTGAATGCAGACGAAATCATGTGCACGGGTCTTTCGATGGTCAACGGAAAGCTCTATTATTTTGAGAGCTGGGGCGGAGCCGGATACAAAGGCTGGAAAAAAGTCGGCGGGGCATGGTACTATCTGAACGAGGACGGAAGCGTCAAAACGAATGAATGGTTCGTTCACGACAAGAGAACATACCATGTAGATGAAAACGGTGTGATGAGCACCGGACTGCAGAAGATTGACGGAACGCTCTACTACTTCGAGAGCTGGGGCGGAGCCGGATTCCAGGGCTGGAAAAAAGTCGGCGGAACATGGTACTATCTGAATGAGGACGGAAGTCTCAGAACGAATCAGTGGTTTGTGCATGATAAAAGAACGTACCATGTAGACGCAGACGGTGTGATGAGTACCGGCTGGCAGACGATTGACGGCGTTGATTATTACTTTGAAAGCTGGGGCGGCATGCGCGTGAACGCCTGGGCGGCCAAGGGCAGTGACTGGTATTACATGGACAGCAACGGAACCCCAAAAGGGGAAGGCTGGCTGCTGTATGACAAGAACTGGTATTATCTGAGGCAGGACGGCAAAATGATGCACAGTGAATGGCTGTGGTATGATAATAACTGGTATTACCTGCAGAGCTGGGGCGGCATGTATAAGAGCCAGTGGGTAACGATCAAAGGCGCAACGTATTACTTCCGGAGCTGGGGCGGTATTTACAAGAACGGCTGGCAGGAAGTGGACGGAAAAACGTATTACTTCCGAAGCTGGGGCGGCATCTATAAGGATACCTACATCGACGGCTATTACGTTGATAAAAACGGTGTCCGCCGGAACAGCAAAAATATCTGCGTGGCAATCGACGCAGGACACCAGAGAAGAGGAAACAGCGAGAAAGAGCCGATCGGACCGGGATCATCGACCTATAAGGCGAAGGTTGCTTCCGGAACATGCGGTGTGGCAACCGGCATCAATGAGTATGAGCTGAACCTTGCGGTATCCTTAAAGGTACGCGATATCCTTGAGGAGCGCGGCTACGATGTTTACATGATCCGCGAGACGCACGACGTCAATATCAGCAATTCCGAGCGTGCAAAACTTGCCGCGCAGAACGGAGCAGACATTCTCGTGCGTGTACACGCGAACGGCGATTCGAACCAGTCGGTTTACGGAGCACTTACGATGGCACCGAGCAGCAGAAATACGTATCTTTCCGGTGATGTGGTCAGCAAGAGCCAGAAGCTCTCCCAGAAGATGATCGCAGCATTCTGCAAAGACACCGGTGCGAAGAACCGCGATGTGATTTACACCGATTCCATGAGCGGCATCAACTGGAGTACCATTCCGGTCACGATCATTGAGCTTGGCTTCATGAGCAATCCTTCCGAGGACCGTTTGATGGCAACCGAGGATTACCGAAACAAGATGGCACAGGGAATTGCGGACGGAATCGACGCATATTACGAATAAACAAAGGGACCTGCCTGAAATGGGCGGGTCCTTTTTGCATGCAAAAAAAGAAAGCGGAGCGAGTCCGCTTTCTTTTGGGAATCCATAGGATCAGATCTTATTTGTTGTTGTTTTTCTCCAGCTCCTGCATTTTCATCGCACGAACCTTCAGCGGCAGACCGAACAGTGTGATGAATCCGTCTGCATCGTGGTGATCGTAGAGATCGCCGGTGGTGAAGGAAGCAAGAGACTCATTGTACAGGCTGTACGGAGAAGACTCGCCGGCTTTGATGATGTTGCCTTTGAACAGTTTGAATTTTACTTCGCCTGTTACGTATTTCTGGGTTACATCAACGAATGCCTGGATTGCTTCGCGCAGAGGAGTGTACCATTTTCCTTCGTAAACAACCTCAGCAAGCAGGTTTCCGAGATCTTTCTTTGTTTTCAGGGTCTCACGGTCGAGAATCAGCTCCTCTAACTGCTCATGTGCAGCCATCAGGATGGTTCCGCCAGGAGTCTCATAAACACCGCGGGATTTCATGCCGACAACACGGTTCTCAACGATATCAACAATACCGATGCCGTGTTTTCCGCCCAGCTTGTTCAGCTCGGTGATGATTTCAGAAACTTTCATTTCTTTTCCGTTTAAGGTCTTCGGAACGCCGGCCTCAAAGGTCATGGTTACGTACTCGCCTTCGTCCGGAGCTTTTTCCGGAGGAGTGGTCAGTACGAGAAGATCGTCGTAGTTCGGCTCGTTGGACGGATCCTCAAGCTCAAGTCCCTCATGGCTGATGTGCCACAGGTTACGATCACGGCTGTAGCTGTGGTTTGCATCAAACGGAAGGTCGATGCCGTGTGCTTTACAGTAAGCCAGCTCGTCTTCACGGGACTGCATGGTCCATACATCGGTCATTCTCCAAGGAGCGATTACTTTGATATCCGGAGCAAGAGCTTTGATGCCGAGCTCGAAACGGATCTGGTCATTTCCTTTACCGGTAGCGCCGTGGCAGATGGCAACAGCACCTTCTTTTCTTGCGATCTCAACGAGTTTCTTTGCGATAACCGGACGTGCCATGGAAGTACCGAGCAGGTATTTGTTCTCATAAACAGCGCCTGCTTTTACGCACGGCATGATGAAGTCTTCACTGAACTCGTCGATAACGTTTTCGATATATAATTTGGAAGCGCCGGAAAGTTTTGCTCTCTCATCGAGGCCAACCAGCTCGTTTCCCTGGCCGCAGTCGATGCAGCAGCAGATTACTTCGTAGTCAAAGGTCTCTTTCAGCCACGGAATAATGGCAGTAGTATCAAGTCCGCCGGAATAGGCAAGTACAACTTTTTCTTTCATAATGTAAGATCCTCCTTGGATTTCTCGTGCACCTATATGCGCGGTGCATCGTCAATGACTAAAATATACATCATACGACAGGATTATGCAAGCTTTTTTTCAGAAATTCAAAAAAAACTTGCATAATATACATTTGAGGTGTATACTTATGCAATCGACGGTATATGACAGCAGAAAACAAAGATTTTTCATTGAAAAAAGAAAATAATTGAGCTATCATAAAGAAAAAAGAAAAAATGTCCGGCAAGACAAGAAAACGGGCGAAAGAAAAAAGGAGAAAAAGGTATGATCAGAGCAGGAATTATCGGTTCTACAGGATATGCAGGAGGCGAGCTGGTGCGTATTCTCCTGGGACACAAAGATGTGGAGATTAAATGGTATGGTTCCAGAAGCTATATCGATAAGAAATATGCGTCGGTTTACCAGAATATGTTTCAGTTAGTAGACGATGTCTGCAAGGACGACAACATGGAGCAGCTTGCAAAGGAAGTAGACGTCATTTTTACAGCAACTCCGCAGGGACTCTGTGCTTCCCTGGTAAATGATGAAATTCTTTCGAAAGTAAAGGTCATCGACCTGAGCGCCGATTTCCGTATTAAAGATGTAAAAACGTATGAAGAGTGGTACAAGATCGAGCATAAATCCCCGCAGTATATCGACGAGGCGGTTTACGGACTGTGCGAGATCAACCGTGAGAAAGTAAAACAGGCGCGCATCGTGGCAAACCCGGGATGCTATCCGACCTGCTCAACTCTTTCGATTTATCCTTTATTAAAGGAAGATCTCATTGATGGCAACACCATCATCATCGATGCAAAATCCGGAACTTCCGGAGCAGGAAGAGGAGCGAAAGTGGACAACCTCTACTGTGAGGTCAATGAAAACATCAAGGCATACGGCGTTGCCGGCCACCGCCACACACCGGAGATCGAGGAGCAGCTTTCCTATGCAGCTGGCTACCCGATCACCCTGAACTTCACCCCGCATCTTGTTCCGATGAACCGCGGCATTCTCGTAACGGCATATGCATCCCTGAAAAAAGATGTGACTTACGAAGAGGTTAAAGCCGTTTATGATAAGTATTATGCCAACGAGCAGTTTGTACGTGTTCTCGATAAGGATGTCTGCCCGCAGACGAAATGGGTCGAGGGAAGCAACTATGTGGATGTCAACTTCAAGATTGATCCGAGAACGAAACGAATCATCATGATGGGTGCGATGGACAACCTGGTCAAAGGCGCAGCAGGACAGGCGGTACAGAATATGAACCTGATGTTCGGCCTGCCGGAAAATGAAGGCCTGTGCATGCCGCCGATGTTCCCGTAAAAAAGACAGAAGCAGACAACAGACGGAATTTACGAAAAGTGAGGATAAAAGAATGAAAAAGATTGAAGGAGGCATCACTGCTGCAAAAGGTTTTCAGGCAGCAGGCGGCGCAGCAGGAATTAAAAAACAGGGCGTAAAGGATATGGCACTTGTCTACAGCGAGGTACCGTGCGTAGCAGCAGGAACCTTTACTACAAACATCGTAAAAGCAGCTCCGGTCAAATGGGACCAGGAGATTGTATACAACCATCCAACCGCACAGGCAATCGTCTGCAACAGCGGAATCGCCAATGCATGCACCGGCGAGGAGGGCCATGGCTACTGCAGAAAAACCGCAGAGGCAGCATCGGCTGCACTTTCCATTCCAGAGGACTCCGTTCTCGTTGCATCGACCGGTGTTATCGGAAAACAGATTCCGATCGATAAGATCGCAGCCGGCGTGGAAATGCTGAAACCGCAGCTTGCAGCTACAAGAGAAGCCGCAGCTACAGCAGCACAGGCGATCATGACAACCGACACCGAGCCGAAGGAAGTTGCTGTTCAGATCGAAATCGGCGGAAAAACCGTAACGATCGGCAGCATGTGCAAGGGCTCCGGCATGATCCATCCGAATATGTGCACCATGCTGAGCTTTGTGGCAACCGATGCCAATATTTCGAAAGAGATGCTGCAGAAAGCACTGAGCGAAGTCGTACCGGACACCTACAACATGGTTTCCGTAGACGGTGATACTTCCACAAACGATACCGTTCTCCTTCTGGCAAACGGTCTTGCCGGAAACCCGGAAATTACGGAAGAAAACGAGGATTACAAGATTTTCAAAGAAGCACTCTTTGAAGTCAATAAAACACAGGCGATGCACATCGCAGGCGACGGCGAGGGCGCAACCGCACTGTTCGAAGTGACGATTCAGGGAGCCGAGAGCAAAGAGCAGGCCGTGACACTGGCAAAATCCGTCATCACATCGAGTCTGACGAAAGCGGCAATCTTCGGCCATGACGCCAACTGGGGAAGAATCCTCTGCGCGATGGGTTACTCCGGAGCAAAATTCGATCCGGAAAATGTAGATCTCTACTTTGAGAGCGCAGCCGGAAAACTGCAGATTATCACGAAAGGTGTTGCCGTTGACTACAGCGAGGAGGAGGCAACGAAGATCCTCTCCGAGCCGAAAGTAACTGCGATCGCCGACATCCACATGGGAGAGGCGGCAGCAACGGCATGGGGCTGCGACCTGACCTATGACTATGTAAAAATTAATGCGGATTACCGTTCTTAAAAACATTCGGATGAAATTCTGAGGGAATACAACGAAAACGTGCCGGGAAATCGTATTTTCGGTACAGCAGAACCAGGAATCAAAAGAGGAGAGCGAGGAAAAAATCATGGTAAATCAGATGTATCTGGACAAAGCAAATGTGCTGATCGAGGCACTTCCTTATATTCAGCGGTTCAACCGCAAAATCATTGTCATCAAATACGGCGGAAGCGCGATGGTGGATGAAGAGTTAAAGAGAAACGTCATCCAGGACGTGGTTCTTCTGAAACTGGTCGGCTTCAAACCGATCATCGTACACGGCGGCGGAAAGGAAATCAGCCGCTGGGTCGGAAAAGTCGGCATGGAACCGAAATTCGTCAACGGCCTTCGTGTAACGGATGCCGATACGATGGAAGTGGCAGAGATGGTGCTGAACAAGGTCAACAAAGAGCTTGTCACCATGATTCAGTCACTCGGAGTTAATGCTGTCGGCATCAGTGGAAAAGACGGCGGTCTCTTAAACGTAGAGAAAAAGCTGTCCAAGGGAGAAGACATCGGCTTCGTTGGAAATATCAAAAATGTAAACCCGAAAGTGCTGTACGATCTTCTGGATAACGATTTCCTGCCGGTAGTCTGCCCGGTCGGCATGGACGATGATTTCAACACCTATAACATCAATGCAGACGACGCAGCCTGCGCGATCGCAGAGGCGTTAAATGCGGAAAAACTGGCATTCCTGACCGATATCGAGGGTGTCTACAAAGATCCGAAGGATCCGGAGAGCCTGATTTCCGAGCTCCACGTACAGGAAGCAAGAGATCTCATCACCAACGGAAATGTCGGCGGCGGTATGATTCCAAAGCTCCAGGGCTGTATCGACGCGATTGAGAACGGTGTTTCAAGAGTCCACATCATGGACGGAAGAATCCAGCACTGCCTGCTGCTTGAGATCTTTACGAACAAAGGAATTGGTACGGCGATTTTAGGGGAAAACAAGGAGAAATTCAATCATGAAGACAAATGAGTATATGGAACAGACCGAGCAGTACGTGCTCCACACCTATAACCGGTTCCCGCTCGTGATCGACCACGGCGAGGGCGTTCATCTGTATGACACCGACGGAAAAGCATATCTGGACTTTGCAGCAGGTATCGCGGTATATGCGCTCGGCTACAGCAATGACGATTATAAAAAAGCAGTGAAAGACCAGGTGGACAAAGTCATCCATGTTTCCAACCTGTTCTACAATGTGCCGATGGGCTCCGCGGCAGAAAAGCTGGCGAAGGCATCCGGCATGGATAAAGTATTCTTTACGAACAGCGGTACGGAGTCGATCGAGGGAGCCATCAAAGTAGCGAGAAAATACGCTTACTTAAAAGACGGCAGCAACGATCACGAGATCATCGCGATGAACCATTCTTTCCATGGAAGAAGCCTTGGAGCGCTTTCTGTAACAGGAAATACGCATTATCAGGATCCGTTCAAACCGCTGATCGGCGGCATTAAATTTGCGGATTTTAATGATCTGGAGAGCGTAAAGGCACAGATTACCGACAAGACATGTGCGATCATCATGGAGACTGTACAGGGCGAGGGCGGTATCTATCCGGCAACGAAAGAATTTTTACAGGGCGTGCGCGATCTGTGTGACGAGCACGACATCCTGCTGATTCTCGACGAGATCCAGTGCGGTATGGGAAGAACAGGAAAACTGTTCGCATGGCAGGATTACGGCGTACAGCCGGATGTCATGACGTGTGCAAAAGCACTTGGCTGCGGCGTTCCGGTCGGCGCCTTCGTGCTGAATAAAAAGACGGCAGAGCATTCGCTCGTTCCGGGAGACCACGGAACGACATACGGCGGAAACCCGCTGGCCTGCGCGGCTGTCAATGCTGTATTTGAATGCTATGAGAAACAGCATGTCGTAGAGCATGTAGCAGAGACGGCTCCGTATCTGGAGAAAAAGCTGGACGAGCTGGTGGAAAAATATGACTGCCTCGCAGCACGCCGTGGAAAAGGCTTTATGCAGGGCCTTGTCGTAACGGGCCGTCCGGTCGGAGAAGTCATCAACCGCGCGATTGAGAACGGACTTCTTGTGATTTCCGCCGGAAGCGACGTTCTTCGTATGGTACCGCCGCTTGTGATTACGAAAGATGACATCGATGAGATGATTGAAAAACTGGAGAAAGCATTACAGTAATGTGAAATAGACAGCCGTCTGGTTTCCTAGGCAGGAGACCGGTCGGCTGTTTTCCTGCTGTCCCTGAGTTCTGTATAAAAACGGGGAAAAAAGGAATAGTATAAAATGTACTCTCGGAGCCTTTCTGCACTTGCTTTTACGGCCGATTTTCCGCCAGCTGCACCCAAATTTCATCAACGTACGCACCGCGTACGCCTCAGAAATTTGGGCACAACTGACAAAAAATCTTCTCGTAAAATCAAGCGCAGAAAGACTCCGAGAGTACATAAAAAAACAGCAGGAGGAAAAATCAATGGCGGGAATTTTAACAGCGCTGCTCTCCGGAGCGCTGATGAGTATTCAGGGCGTTTTCAACACAGAGGTGACGAAACAGACGAGTACATGGCTGGCGGCCGGCTGGGTGCAGATTAGTGCGTTTGCCGTCTGTCTTGCGGCATGGTGCATCACCGGGAGGGAGCCGATCGGGGATTTGTTCCGCGTAAAGCCGTGGTATCTGCTGCTCGGCGGGGCAATTGGCGCGTTTATCACGATCACGGTTATCTGGAGTATGGCAGGGCTCGGCCCGGCGAAGGCGGCGATGCTGATCGTCATTTCCCAGCTCGCAGCGGCGTGGCTGATTGAACTGTTCGGCCTTTTCGGTATGGAAAAAACGGATTTCACCGTGCGCAAGCTGCTCGGCATGGCAGTGGCAGTTGTGGGAATTGTAGTGTTTCAGTGGGAATAACGATTAAGATTTCTACTTGTATTTTTATGGTTTCTTCGATACAATAGAAACGTAGTTATGCGTACACAAGGGACCCTTGCGCGTCAGATGCGAAGCGGAAGGGAGTACACAGCATGAAATTGAAAAAACAGCAGGACAGAGGCAGAAAACATACAAAAATACTGGCGGCGATGCTGGTTTTTTTGCTCTGCGGATGCAACCACAGGGATACAGAATACAAACTGTCAGATAGCACAGGCGGGAGCACGGCGGAAAACGTTTTCGGGAATCAGAAGGAAGTGGATGAGGAGCAGACGGTTTCCGGAAAAAGCGCCGGAGAAACCACAGGCATTCCGGAAAAACGTGAGGCACAGGAGGCAGCACCGGAAGAAACGGTGCAGGTTTATATCTGCGGTGCGGTCGCTTCCCCCGGTGTCTACACGCTGCCGGGCGGAAGCCGCGTAGTGCAGGCTGTGGAAGCGGCAGGCGGATTTCTGCCGGATGCTGAAGAAAAAATCCTCAATCTTGCACGGAAAATCGAAGACGGAGAGCAGATCACCGTCTGGACGCGCGAGGAGGCAGAAAACATGGAAATCACGGAAACGCCGCAGCAGAATACGGGCGGCACGGAGCAGGCTTCCGGTTCCGGCAAAGTCAACCTGAACACGGCCGGAAAAGAAGAACTGATGACACTCTCCGGCATCGGAGAGAGCCGTGCGGATGCCATCATCGCCTACCGCGAAGCAAACGGCCCGTTTGGTTCGATTGAGGAGATTATGAACATTGAGGGCATCAAGGGAAAGATGTTTGAAAAGATAAGGGGTTCTATCGAGGTTTAGAACAAGAAGGAGAAGAAATGGCAAAGAAAGTTCTTGTAGTTGATGATGAAAAACTGATCGTAAAAGGAATCCGCTTCAGCCTGGAGCAGGACGGCATGGAGGTTGACTGCGCATACGACGGCGAGGAAGCACTCTCCATGGCAAAAGAAAAAGAATACGATATGATCCTTCTGGATCTGATGCTGCCAAAGCTGGACGGATTGTCCGTCTGCCAGCAGATCCGTGAATTTTCCAACGTTCCGATCGTCATGCTGACCGCAAAGGGCGAGGACATGGACAAAATCCTGGGACTGGAATACGGCGCAGATGATTACATCACAAAGCCGTTCAACATTCTGGAAGTAAAAGCACGCATCAAGGCCATCATGCGCCGTGCGGCCCGCCAGGAGCCAAAAGAAGAGAAAGCAAAAGTCGTACAGGTGAAAGACCTGCGGATCGACTGCGAGAGCAGAAGAGTCTTCATCGGAGACCGCGAGATCAATCTGACTGCGAAGGAGTTCGATGTGCTCGAGCTTCTCGTCTTCAATCCGAACAAGGTGTACAGCAGAGAGAACCTGCTGAACATTGTCTGGGGCTATGAGTACCCGGGCGACGTGCGCACCGTAGATGTACATATCCGCCGTCTGCGCGAAAAGATTGAGAAAAATCCAAGTGAACCGAAGTACGTTCACACAAAGTGGGGAGTTGGTTACTATTTCCAGGCTTAAAAACAAAGAAAAATGGAAGTTTCTGCGGAGTCTGCGCTTCCGCATCACGGTGATTCTTGTGATCATCGGCATTGTACCGTGTGTGATCCTTGAGAAGAGCATCGTAAACAGCTATGAGGACCGTGCGGTATCGGTGCGCAGCATTACCGTAAAAAATCAGTGCGATATTATCTGCAACCAGCTCATCCAGCAGAATTACATGGAAGATCCTGGATCGGATGTCATCAACGGACAGCTCAGTATGCTGACAAATATCTACGGCGGCAGAATCCTGATTATCGATCAGGATTTCCGCGTCATCAAAGATACGTACGATATGGACCGCGGAAAGACGATTATCTCGCAGGAGGTCATCCAGAGCTTTCAGGGCAAGGAGACGAGCCAGTACGACCGGAAAAACAGCTATCTGGAAATGACGGTGCGGATTCAGAATACCGAGACGAAGGAGACGCTCGGCGTTATGCTCGTCAGCATTTCGACGGATGAGATCCGTGCGAATATGAAAATTCTGGAGACGAAGGGAATGACGATTCTTTCGATCATTGCGCTTCTCGTGCTGGTTTTTGGCTATCTGCTCGCGGGCATTCTGATGAAGCCGTTCCAGAAGGTCACCCGTTCCATCGAGGACATCACCGACGGCTATCTCGACGAAAGCATTTCTGTTCCGGATTATCTCGAGACAGAGCTGATCACGGACGCATTCAACAAGATGCTGACCCGCGTCCGTACGCTCGACGATTCTCGCCAGGAATTTGTTTCGAACGTCTCGCATGAGTTAAAGACGCCGCTTGCGTCCATGAAGGTTCTGGCGGATTCGCTGAACGGGCAGGAGGGCGTTCCGGTGGAACTTTATCAGGAGTTCATGCAGGATATTACCTCGGAGATCGACCGCGAAAACCAGATTATTACCGACCTTTTGTCGCTGGTCAAGATGGATAAAAAGGTGGCAGACCTCAATATCACCCAGGTCAATATCAACGAGCTGTTAGAGCAGCTGCTGAAGCGGCTTCATCCGATTGCCGCACAGAAAAATGTGGAGCTCATTCTCGACAGCTTCCGCCCGGTCAATGCAGAGGTGGATGCGACGAAGCTCTCGTTGGCGTTCTCGAACCTGATCGAAAACGGCATCAAGTACAACAACGAGAATGGATGGGTGCGTGTATCCTTAAATGCGGATCACAAATATTTCTACGTGACGGTGGCAGACTCCGGCATCGGCATCCCGGAGGAGTCGATTGCGCATATCTTCGAGCGTTTCTACCGCGTGGACAAGTCCCACTCGCGGGAAATCGGCGGAACCGGCCTTGGCCTTGCGATTGCGCGGAGCGCGATTGTCATGCACCGGGGAGCGATCCGTGTATACAGCAAAGAAAACGAGGGAACGACATTTTCCGTGCGGATTCCTCTGAATTACGTGATGTAGGAGGTGGCGCACATGAAACGGATACTTGGCGTACTGCTGGCCGGCGTGCTGCTTCTTAGCGGCTGCGGGCAGTGGCAGAAGAGCCAGAAGGAGTCGGCGTATCACCTGTACTGCCTGGACAAAACCGGCACAACACTGGTGCAGGAGCCGTATGAACCAAAAGAAGGAACGGATCAGAAACTGATCAAGGAGCTGGTTGACGCGCTGCAGGAGAAACCTGCCAAGGACGGAAACCAGGCACTTCTTTCCAATGGAATTTCCATCAAGACGTATACGCTGGAGAACGGGCTCCTTACGCTGAACTTAAGCGGAGAGTACGGAGAGCTTGCGCGGCCGCAGGAGGTTTTGGTGCGTGCAGGACTGGTGCGTACCTTTGTGCAGGTTCCGGAGGTGGAGCGCGTGACGCTTCTGATCGACGGGGATCCGTTAAAGGATTCCAAAGGACGCGAGATCGGAACGATGACGGCGGACAGCTTTCTGGAAAATTCCGGAAGGGAAATTTATCAGTATCAGTATGCGACGCTGACACTGTATTTTGCAAATGAAGCAGGCGATCATCTTGTGAAGGAGACGCGGCGGGTGCCGTACAGCACGAACATTCCGCTGGAGCGGGTCGTGGTGGAGCAGCTGATGAAGGGACCGAAAGAAGACGGCCATTATGCAGTGCTGCCGGATACGATGAATGTCTTAAGTGTCACGACATCCGATCGGATTGCCTATGTGAATTTTGACAAATCTTTTAAGGATTCTGCGCTTTCGAGTGTGGCGGAGCAGATTCCGATTTACGCGGTGGTGGATTCCATCACGGCGAACTGTAAGGTGGATAAGGTGCAGTTTTCCATCAACGGAGAGAGCGATGTAACCTTCCGTGAAACGATGAAACTCAATCAGTTCTACGAGGAAGACCTGTCTTATCTGGAGGAAAAAGATACATGAGAAAACGGCCCATGTGCCTGGCGTGTCTTGGATTCATGCTGGTGCTTGTGCTGCTGCGGATTGCGGGCGTGCCTCTTGGCACGCCTTTTTCTGACCCCAAATACGAAAACAAAGCGCAGCAGGGCAGGAAGGTGTGGATTGCAGGGACAATTGAAACGTATGAGAAAAAGAGCAGCAACAACGGGTATGTGCTGCGCGGGGAGGGAAGCAAAGGGAAAATTTATCTGCTCGCAAAGCGGGGAGATCTGCCGGTCGGAGCCGCTGTGCGGGTGTACGGAACTGTAAAAAAGCCGGAAGGCCCGCGCAATCCGGGGATGTTTGATGAGAAAACATATTATGAGGGAAAAGGCTGTGCGTTCTACGTGATTTCGGAGCGGGAGGAAGTTGTGGATGCCGGGCGGTGGAATCTCGGCGAAGCGCTCCGGCTGGAGCGGGAGCGGTGCTGTGCCGTTTTAAAAGAAATGATGCCGGAGGAGGAGGCAGGTGTGCTTTCTGCGATGCTGCTCGGGGAACGGTCGGAACTCACGGAGGAGACGTATCTGGCGTATCAGCAGAGCGGTCTGCTGCACCTGATTTCCGTTTCCGGCATGCATCTGATGCTGCTCGGCATGGCACTCCGACGGCTGCTGATGGCGCTGCATCTGCCGAAAACTTCCGCGTCTCTGGCAGCGGCCGCCGGTATGGTGCTGTATGGCATGTTTACCGGCAGCGGAACGGCGACCGTGCGTGCAGTGGTGATGTTTGCGGTGCGGATGGGAGCTGTCGCAGTGGGAAGGACGTATGATTCCTTAAGTGCGCTCTCTCTTGCGGCAATTCTGATGCTGGCAGAAAACCCCTCGTATCTGGAGCAGAGCGGGTTCTGGCTTTCGTTTGGAGCAGTAACAGCCATTTCCGGGGTTTATCCGGTTCTGGCGGGGGAGAAGGCGGAACGGAAGAGACGCGGGGAAAAAACGGGGTTGGAAAAGCTTGCGGCGAAAGGAAAAGAGGCTGCGATGGTGTACCTTTCCCTGCAGCTTGTCATGATCCCGCTGCAGGCGTGGTATTTTTATGAGATTCCGCTCTTTGCGTTTCTGCCGAATCTGTTTGCAGGAGCTGTCATGACGGCGGTGCTGCTGACGGGTGCTGCGGGGCTTCTGGCGGGACTGGCAAGCGTGAAAGCGGGAAGTGTTGTTCTGCTTCCGGCGCGGTTCCTGCTCACACTTCTGCGGCAGATGACAGCGGCGGTCGCACAGATTCCGGGAAATGTGTGGATCTGCGGTCAGCCGGAAAAATGGCAGATGGCAGGATATGGAATCATTCTGACCGGTCTTCTGGTGATACTGTATGTGCGAAAACGAAAACGGGAGATGAATCCGGATGGGGCAAAACGAAAAGGTGCGCAGGCACGAAAGCGGGAGCGGATGCTCTTTGGTATTACCATGTTTTTTGCCTGTGTTCTGCTTTTTTACCGTCCCCGGGAAACGTTTTCCATTACAGCGCTGGACGTCGGCCAGGGCGATTCGCTGGTGGTGGAGAGCGGCCGTTTTGTGATGCTGAATGACGGCGGGAGCAGCAGTGCGTCTGCGATCGGGGAAAAAAGGATTCTCCCATATCTGAAACAGCGCGGCATTGCCGCTCTTGATGCCGTTGTTGTCACGCACCCGGACGCAGATCACACGAACGGAATCCTCGAACTGCTGGAGCTGATCGGGGAGCAGAAAACGGCGCTTCGCATCCGCCATCTGTTCCTGCCTGTGTGGATGAAAGGAAGCGAAAAAGAAAATCCTTTTATTTTAGCCGCACAAAAAGCGGGAATTATGGTAGAATATCTAAAAAAGGGAGACGAGATCCGTGCAGGAGAACTCACCGTATCGGTACTTCATCCGGGAGCGGGCGAAGACTATACGGGAGAGGAAAACGCCGGAAGTGTTGTATTACAGCTTTCCTGCGGTGCCTGCCGCGCACTTCTGACGGGAGATCTGGAGGGAAGCGGAGAAGAAGAGGTCCTGGGGGCGGCAGAGCGGTGCCAGATTTTAAAGGTGGCGCACCACGGCTCGAGAAATTCAACGAGCGAGGCATTTCTGAACCGCATACAGCCGCAGATCAGCCTGATTTCCTGCGCGTGGCCGGGACGGTACGGCCATCCGCACCGGGAGCTGCTGGAGCGGCTTCGTGCCTGCAAAAGCCATATCTACGGAACACCGGTGGATGGAGCCGTGACAGTACAGCTGAAGCGTGACCGCCTGGCGGTTCACGGATACCGGTCGGATGTGGAATTTCCCGTCTCCTGAATGGTCAAAAGCTCCGGCTGCTGCGGCACTGCGCAAACGTGCTTCTGCCGGAACGAAAGAAAGAGGATGGAATGAAAAGCATTTTAGAAGATATCAAAACGCAGAATTTTAAGCAGGCCTACCTGCTCTACGGAGAAGAAGCCTATCTGAAGCATCAGTATAAAAACAAGCTGAAAAACGCACTGCTGCCGGAGGACGACACGATGAATTTCTCCCGCTTTGAGGGAAAAGGAACCGAGATTCCCAAAGTGATTGACCTTGCGGAGACGATGCCGTTTTTTGCGGACCGCCGTGTGATTCTGCTGGAAAATACAGGATTTTTCAAAAACAAAGCCGACGCGCTGGCAGACTACATGGGATCCCTGCCGGATTATCTGGTGCTGATCTTCGTGGAGGAGGAAGTCGATAAGCGGAACCGTATGTACAAGGCGGTGCAGAAGCAGGGAAGAGCAGTGGAATTTGCTCGTCAGGACGAAAAGACGCTGATGACCTGGGTACTCGGCATGATGAAAAAAGAGGGAAAAAAGATTACGCGCCAGGATATGGAAGATTTTCTGGAAAAGACGGGCACGGATATGGGAAATATCTCGCAGGAGCTGGAAAAACTGCTCAGCTATACGATGGGAAGAGATGTGATCACGCGGGCGGATATCGAGGCAGTCTGCACAACGCAGATTACGAACCGGATTTTCGAGATGATCCGCGCGGTAACGGAGAAGAAGCAGCGGAAAGCGCTCGATCTGTATCAGGATCTGCTGGCTTTAAAGGAGCCGCCGATGCGGATTCTCTTTCTGCTGGCACGCCAGTTTAATCTGCTGCTGCAGGTCAAAGAGCTGCTGGCAGAGCACTGCGATCAGGCGACGATCGCAAAACGGACGGGACTGCAGAGTTTCGTTGTGCGGAACTATATTCCCATGTCGCGCCAGTATGCGGCGGAGGAATTAAAAGCGGCGGTCAATGACTGCGTGCAGATGGAAGAGGACGTGAAGACGGGAAAAATTTCCGATCTGCTGAGCGTGGAGCTGCTGATTACGAAATACAGCAGGGCGGCGTAAGATCAGAGTTTTCTAAAAAGAACAAGGCGTATCGGCCAGTTTTCCTGTACCGGTACGCCTTGTTCTGTGTTTATCAAAAGATCTGTCGCGGCGCACTCTTTTGGTAAGCATAAAAAAAGAACCCAGCCACATGACGGTATGACTAAGTTCTCTTTGTTTTATATCTTTATTATGCGATTGAGTTTACAGCTTTGCTCAGATTGGATACTTTTCTGGCAGCGTTGTTTTTATGATAAACGCCTTTAGAAGCAGCCTTGTCGATGGTAGAGATCGCATTTACTAATGCAGCAGCAGCAGCCTCTTTATCGTTTGCAGCAACAGCAGCATCTACTTTTTTCATAGAAGTCTTAACTGCAGAACGGATTGCTTTGTTGCGGTCTGCCTTTGTCTGATTTACCAGGATTCTTTTCTTTGCGGATTTAATGTTAGCCAAACTGTACACCTCCAATATTTTTAAAATTAATGTGATTTAAGGGATGTTATTCAATGGAACAGACACGGGCGCTCCACTGAAACATGCTTTATTATCCTATAATATTTCGCATGTTTTGTCAATACATATTTTTGAAAAAATTGCAAAAACTACAACAAAAATACAGGAGAAGGAGAAAAGTATGATAGGAAAGTATAGGATGCGGACAGACCTGGCGATGGAGAATCAGGAAAAATTTGAGAGGGACCATGTGGAGATCTCCGGGGTCGAGATTGAGAAGAAGAAAAGAAAGGCGGAAATTCAGACAACCATTGTGAAAATCACATCGGAGCAGGGTGCAAAAATGATGGGAAAGCCGAAAGGGACGTATGTGACGATCGAAGCGCCGCTGCTTTTGACGGCAGACGAGGAGGAGAGCCGGAAAGCGGCGGAGGAGTTTTCTCACTGTCTGATGGAAATGGTGCCGGAAGCGTGCGGATCCGTTCTTGTGGCCGGCCTCGGCAACCGCGGCATCACGCCGGATGCGCTCGGGCCGGAGACGGTGGAGCAGCTTAACGTTACGCGCCATCTGGTGCGCACCTACGGAAAGAAGGGCCGGGAAGTGAGTGCCCTTGCTCCCGGCGTTATGGCACAGACGGGCATGGAGGCAGTGGAAATCCTGCGCGGAACGGCAGAACAGACCCATCCAGATGTGATTCTCGCCGTGGATGCCCTTGCCGCATGCAGTATTCACCGGCTGAACTGTACGATCCAGCTTGCCGACACCGGAATCTGGCCGGGCTCGGGCGTCGGAAACCACCGCAATGCCTTAAATCAGGAGACGCTCGGCGTGCCGGTCATCGGAATCGGTGTGCCGACCGTTGTAGGGGCAGGAACGATCGTCCACGATGCCGTCGCAGGCGTTCTGGAATCGCTGGAGGAGTCCGAGATGGATGAATTTCTGGGAGAAGTCATTTCACCGGCGCTCGAAAGCCTTTACGTGACGACAAAAGAGATCGACGAGATGGTCCGCCGCCTGGCCGGGGTTCTTGCGGCAGGTATGAATCAGGCATTTTCCGGGGAAATGTAACATATCATGAATATGGTGATAATATGTGGAATGCCAGGCGAAATGGACGATGGTTCGGATGGGGATGTCTTTTCCTGTCCTGCAGTATACTGCTGTTCCGCAGTGCAGCGGTTCTCCGGAAAAATCATTTCTCAGAGGGGAAAGTTCTGCTGCAGCGGGCGGCAGCACAGGCGGAGCAGTTATCCGTGGATGTGATGATGCCGCTTCTTTTTTATGACGGAAAAGAGGACGGAAGGGGATGGATGGAAAATCTCCTCGCGGCAGTGCGGGATCAGATACCGGCGCTTCGGGAGGGAAGCACGGCAGAAAATACGCTGTCTGCCGGGACAGAAGCAGCGGAAACGGATACGGCGAAGCAGGATTCGAATCCGGGACCGGGAGCAGAAAGAGGGCAGACAGAATCGAAGGAGCAGGGAACTGAGGAAGATCAAAAGGATGGAACTCAAAAAGATGAAACTCAAAAAGATGGAATGGAAATCACGGAGCCGGAGCAGACGGAAACAGGAATCACAGAACCGGCAGCCGGAGAGTCGGCATCAACGGCAGAACCCGAAGCGCCGCAGTCTGTCCCGGAGGAGACCATCGAAACCGGCGGCGCACCGCGTGAGATTCTCTACCCGGAGGCCGACACGATTCAGGAGACAATTTCCCCTGACCTTCTTGCTGACCCGCAGGCGCTCCTGAACCGCTTCTTCGTTGTCGATCCCAACACTTCGGTCCTGCCGGGCGAGATCGACGGCAGCACCCTGCTCGGAAAAGACCTGACCCTGCCGGAAAATGCCGAAGGCCCGCAGATTCTGATCTATCATACCCATTCGCAGGAAACCTTCGCCGATTCCCGTCCGGGAGAAAGAGCGGACACGGTAATCGGCCTCGGTGATGATCTGCAGGAGCTTCTGGAAAAGCAGTACGGATACGAAGTGCTTCATATTACAGAGGCATTTGACATGAAAGAAGGCTGTCTCGAGCGGAGCCGCGCCTACAACTACGCGGAGCCGGTCATCGCAGCGGCGCTGGAAGAACACCCGTCCATTCAGGTCGTGATCGACCTGCACCGGGACGGGGTCAATGGTTCAAAACGTCTTGTGACAGAAATCAACGGAAAGCCGACCGCGCAGATCATGTTTTTCAACGGCCTTTCCCGCACGAAAGAAAGCGGCGAACTGACAAGCCTGCCCAATCCGTATCAGGCGGAAAACCTTGCATTTTCCTTTCAGATGGAGTATGAGGCAAAACAGTATTATCCCGGCTTTTCGCGCTGTATCTATTTAAAAGGCTACCGCTACAACCTCCATCTCCGCCCGAGATCTGTTCTTCTCGAGGTTGGTGCGCAGACGAATACGGTCGAGGAGGTGAAAAATGCAATGGGGCCGTTTGCGGATATCCTGCATAAGGTTCTGTCGGGCAAAAGTCCGGCATCAGGCGGATAAATTTATCTTGCTTTTTTGAGTGGAATTTCGTATCATACAAAATAGACAGATTGCGGGAGTACGAAATATGGAGCAATCTGGTATCGTAGGGAAAAAGCAGGAGGAAAAAACTTGTCAGGAATAGATCAGAGTAAAATTCGTAATTTTTGTATTATTGCCCATATCGACCATGGAAAATCAACCCTTGCGGACCGTATTATTCAGAAAACAGGCCTTTTGACCGAGCGTGAGATGCAGGATCAGGTGCTGGACAATATGGATCTGGAGCGTGAGCGCGGCATCACGATCAAGGCACAGGCAGTCCGTACCGTATACAAAGCGGCCGACGGCGAGGAGTACATTTTAAACATGATTGACACCCCGGGCCATGTTGACTTCAACTATGAGGTTTCCCGAAGCCTTGCCGCATGCGACGGCGCACTGCTCGTTGTCGATGCATCGCAGGGTATCGAGGCGCAGACCCTTGCCAACGTCTACCTCGCCCTTGACCATGACCTGGATGTGTTCCCGGTCATCAACAAAGTAGACCTTCCAAGCGCCGAGCCGGACCGTGTAATTGCAGAGATCGAGGATGTCATCGGACTGGAAGCGCAGGATGCTCCGCGGATTTCCGCAAAAACCGGCCTGAACGTGGACGAGGTGCTCGAACAGATCGTACAGAAAATTCCGGCACCGGAAGGTGATCCGACGGAACCGTTAAAAGCACTGATTTTCGACTCCGTCTACGATGCATACCGCGGCGTCATCATTTCCTGCCGTGTGATGGAAGGAAGCGTGAAAAAAGGAACGAGAATCCGCATGATGGCGACAGGCGCTGTCGAGGAAGTTGTCGAGGTCGGCTACTTCGGCGCAGGCCGTCTGATCCCGTGCGACGAGCTCTCCGCCGGAATGGTAGGCTATATCACCGCCAGCATCAAAAACGTGCGCGACACCCGCGTGGGTGATACCGTGACCGATGCCGACCGTCCGTGTGCAGAAGCACTGCCGGGCTACAAAAAAGTCAACCCGATGGTATACTGCGGCATGTACCCGGCCGACGGCGCACAGTACGGCGATCTGCGCGACGCGCTGGAAAAACTGCAGTTAAACGATGCATCCCTCTTCTACGAGCCGGAGACATCGGCAGCACTGGGCTTTGGCTTCCGCTGCGGTTTCCTTGGACTGCTTCACCTGGAAATTATTCAGGAGCGCCTGGAGCGTGAGTACAATCTGGATCTCGTGACGACCGCACCGAGCGTTATCTATAAGGTTCACAAAACCGACGGAACCGTCATTGACCTGACCAACCCGTCGAATCTGCCGGACCCGTCCGAGATTGATTATATGGAAGAGCCGCTGGTAAAAGCAGAGATTATGGTGACGACCGACTACATCGGACCGATCATGGAGCTCTGCCAGCAGAGACGAGGCCAGTATCAGGGAATGGAATACATGGAGACGACGCGTGCGATGCTTCATTACCATCTCCCGCTGAATGAGATTATCTACGATTTCTTTGATGCCTTAAAATCCCGCTCCAAAGGTTACGCGTCATTCGACTACGAGCTGCTCGGCTATGAGAGAAGCGAGCTTGTAAAACTCGATATCCTCGTCAATAAAGAAGAAGTGGATGCGCTGTCCTTCATCGTATTCGAGGGATCTGCCTACGAGCGCGGAAGAAAGATGTGCGAGAAGCTCAAAGAAGAGATTCCGCGGCAGCTCTTCGAAATCCCGATCCAGGCGGCTGTCGGATCGAAGATTATCGCCAGAGAAACCGTCCGCGCGATGCGCAAAGACGTCCTCGCCAAGTGCTACGGCGGCGATATTTCCCGAAAGAAGAAGCTGCTGGAGAAGCAGAAGGAAGGTAAGAAGCGGATGCGCCAGGTAGGAAACGTGGAGATTCCGCAGAAAGCCTTTATGAGCGTGCTGAAACTGGATGAAAATTAAGAGATAAAAATGAGACCGGCCTGTCGGCGCCGCCTGCTGTTGCGGGAGCGCAGGGGCCGGTCTTTCGATCGTACGGAGGAAAAGCAGAATGAATAAAAAAAGAAAACCACTGGAACTCTATGTGCATATCCCGTTCTGCATCCGGAAATGTGCCTACTGTGATTTTGTCTCGGGACCGGGCACGAAAGCAATGCAGAAGGAGTATGAAGAGGCTCTGCTGGCAGAAATCGATGCAGCGGAAGAGACGGCAGAAAGGGAAGTGATTTCCGTCTTTTTCGGCGGCGGAACACCATCCGCAGTGGATGCCGGAATGCTCGCCCGTGTGATGGAAAAACTGCGGAGCAAGTACGTTTTTTCAGAGGATGCTGAGATTACGCTGGAGGCCAATCCGGGAACGCTGGATGCGGAAAAACTGAAATGTTACAGGAAGAGCGGCTTCAACCGGATCAGTATCGGCTGTCAGTCGGTTCACGATGAGGAGCTGAAACGGCTGGGAAGAATCCACACGTTTGCGGAATTTCAGGAGAGTTTTGTGCTGGCACGGGATGCCGGGTTTGCGAATATCAACGTGGATCTGATGTCAGGTCTGCCGGAGCAGAGTGAAGAGAAATGGGAAGAGAGTCTTCGGACGATCGCGGAGCTTTCTCCGGAGCACATTTCCGCCTACAGCCTGATCGTGGAGCCGGGAACCCCGTTTGCGGAGCAGAAACTGGATCTGCCGGATGAGGACACAGAACGCGAAATGTATGCCAGAACGGCGGAAATCCTCGCAGAATACGGCTTTTTCCAGTATGAGATTTCCAATTATGCAAAGCCGGGCTTCGCATGCTGCCACAATATCGGCTACTGGAAAAGGACGGATTATCTGGGGTTCGGGCCTTCCGCGGCATCGTTATTCGGAAACCGCCGGTGGACGAACACGGCAGATCGATCTTTGTATCTGAAAGCGTGCGGAGCACTGGAAAAGATCCGTGAGGATGAGGAAATTCTTTCCCGGCAGGATGCCATGGAAGAATTTATGTTTCTCGGCCTTCGAATGACACAAGGGATCTCGACGGCGGAGTTTGAGGAGAAGTTTGGAAAGGAGATCCATGCCGTATACGGCGGGGTTCTGAAGAAATACGAAGCGATGCATCTTTTACAGGAACACAGCGGGCGCCTGGCTCTGACACGCGATGGGATTTCCGTCAGCAATGTGATTCTGGCAGATTTTCTGCTGTAAAAAGATGATGAAGAAATAGAACAAATGTTTGCATAACGCACGGCGGTGTGCTATAATGGGAGAAAACGAGACAAGATTCCTGTCCCTGTCCGGACAGGGATTCCAATTAATAAGAGGAACAGTTATGGCAGAGAAAAAAGAGTTTATCAGAATACGGGGAGCCAGGGAGAACAACCTGAAAGCACTGAATGTCGATATCCCCAGAAACCAGTTTGTTGTATTTACGGGCCTCAGCGGTTCAGGAAAGAGTTCGCTTGCGTTTGACACGATCTATGCGGAGGGCCAGCGGCGGTACATGGAGAGCCTTTCCTCCTACGCGCGCCAGTTCTTAGGACAGATGGAAAAACCGAATGTGGACAGCATCGAAGGCCTGCCGCCTGCTATTTCGATCGATCAGAAATCGACGAACCGGAACCCGCGTTCCACCGTCGGAACCGTGACGGAGATTTACGATTACTTCCGTCTTCTGTACGCGAGAATCGGTATTCCGCACTGCCCGAAGTGCGGAAAAGTCATCAGCCGCCAGTCGGTGGACCAGATGGTCGATCAGATCATGGCACTCCCGGAGCGGACGAAAATCCAGCTTCTCGCGCCGGTTGTGCGCGGCCGCAAGGGAAGACACGAAAAGGTGCTCGAACAGGCAAAACGCAGCGGCTATGTCCGCGTGATGATCGACGGCAGCCAGTATGAGCTGTCCGAGGAGATTACGCTGGATAAGAACCTGAAACACAACATTTCCATTATTGTGGACCGTCTTGTAGTCAAACCGGACATTGAGAAACGTCTGACGGATTCCGTCGAGAATGTACTGGATCTGGCGGACGGCCTTCTGGTGGTCGACACGATGGACGGAAATCAGCTCAACTTCAGCCAGAGCTTTTCCTGCCCGGACTGCGGCATCAGCATGGAGGAGATTGAGCCGAGAAGCTTTTCCTTCAACAACCCGTTCGGCGCCTGCCCGAGCTGTGCCGGCCTTGGCTACAAGATGGAGTTCGACGAGGATCTGATGATTCCGGACAAGACCGTATCCATCGCAGACGGAGCCATCACCGTGCTCGGCTGGCAGTCCTGCACGGACAAATCGAGCTATACGAGAGCCGTTCTCGATGCGCTGGCAGAGGAGTACGATTTTTCCCTTTCCACTCCGTTCTGTGAATATCCGAAAAAAATCCACGATATCCTGATTTACGGAACGAACGGAAAATCCGTCAAGGTGCATTACCGCGGTCAGCGCGGCGTCGGTGTGTACGATGTGGCTTTTGAGGGGCTGATCAAAAATGTAGAGCGCCGCTACCGTGAGACCGGATCGGATTCTACAAAACAGGAATACGAAACCTTCATGCGTGTGACCCCGTGCCAGGCGTGCCATGGCCAGCGTCTGAAACCGACGTCGCTTGGTGTGACGGTCGGAGATAAAAATATTTTTGAAGTAACATCCCTTTCCATCGACAATCTGCAGAAGTTTATGCAGAACCTCGAACTCTCCGAACAGCAGCTGCTGATCGGAAAGCAGATTTTAAAAGAGATCCGTGCGCGTGTGAGCTTCCTTGCGGATGTCGGATTAAACTATCTGACCCTGGCGCGCGGAACGGCATCGCTGTCCGGCGGTGAGGCGCAGAGAATCCGTCTGGCAACGCAGATCGGCTCCGGCCTTGTCGGTGTCGCCTATATTCTCGACGAGCCGAGCATCGGTCTTCACCAGAGAGACAACGACAAACTTCTCGCGACGCTGAAACATCTGCGTGACCTCGGAAACAGCCTGATCGTCGTGGAGCACGACGAGGATACGATGCGCGCCGCTGACTGCGTTGTCGATATCGGCCCGGGAGCCGGTGAGCACGGCGGAGAGCTGGTGGCGATCGGAACAGCGGAAGATCTGATGAAAAATCCGAATTCCATCACCGGAAAATACTTAAGCGGAGAGCTGAAAATTCCGGTTCCGTCCGAGCGCAGAAAGCCGACGGGCTGGCTGAAGGTAGTCGGAGCAAAAGAGCACAATCTGAAAAATATCAACGTGAATTTCCCGCTCGGTGTCATGACCTGCGTGACCGGAGTCTCCGGATCGGGAAAGAGTTCTCTTGTCAATGAAATTCTGTACAAACGGCTGGCAAGAGATCTGAACCGTGCGCGGACGATTCCGGGTGCACACAAAGACATCATCGGTATGGAACAGCTCGATAAGGTCATCGACATCGACCAGTCCCCGATCGGAAGAACACCGCGTTCCAATCCGGCAACGTACACAGGTCTGTTCGATCAGATCCGCGACCTGTTTGCGGCAACGCAGGATGCCAAGGCGCGCGGCTACAAGAAGGGAAGATTCAGCTTTAATGTGAAGGGCGGCCGATGCGAGGCCTGCGGCGGCGACGGTATCCTGAAGATCGAAATGCACTTCCTGCCGGATGTCTATGTGCCGTGTGAGGTCTGCCATGGAAAACGGTACAACCGTGAGACACTGGAAGTCAAATACAAAGGAAAGAGCATCTACGATGTGCTGAATATGACGGTCGAGGAGGCACTGGAATTCTTCAGGCCGGTACCGTCGATTTTCCGGAAATTACAGACCCTGTACGATGTCGGCCTTTCCTACATCCGCCTCGGCCAGCCGTCCACCACGCTGTCCGGCGGAGAAGCGCAGCGTATCAAGCTCGCAGCAGAGCTGAGCCGCCGCGGCACGGGAAAAACGATCTACATTCTCGACGAGCCGACGACGGGACTTCATTTTGCGGATGTCCACAAACTGGTGGAGATTCTGCACCGCCTGTCCGAGGGCGGAAATACCGTCGTTGTTATCGAACACAATCTGGATGTCATCAAGACGGCGGACTATATTATTGATATCGGACCGGAGGGCGGAGACGGCGGCGGAACCGTGATTGCGTGCGGAACGCCGGAGGAAGTGGCCAAGAGCCCGGTATCCTACACCGGAAAATATGTCGAAAAATATCTCTAAAAAATCCTTTCCATTTTAAAAGGGATTGTATATAATAAGAAGCGGGTTGGGTTCAGAACACATTCGATCCTTTTGTGTTTCGGGTGTTTTGAACCTGAACTTATTCTATACAAATTTCAAACAGATTAAAATAAAGAAAAATAAAAGAGAACAGGAAAGGGGATTACTATGGCTGCAACGACCGATATCGGAATTGATCTGGGGACGTCCAGCATCCTGGTCTATGCCAAGGGAAAAGGCATTGTATTAAAGGAGCCGTCCGTAGTTGCGTATGATAAAGATGCAGATAAAGTACGGGCAATTGGAGAAGAAGCGCGTCAGATGATTGGACGGACACCGGGCAATATTATGGCGGTCCGGCCCATGCGGCAGGGCGTGATCACGGACTTTCTGATCACCGAGCGCATGCTGCGCTACTTTATCCAGAAGGCAATGGGAAGAAGAGCATTCCGGAAACCGAGAATCAGCATCTGTGTGCCGTCCGGTGTGACGGAAGTAGAGCGGAAGGCTGTGGAGGAGGCAACGTACCAGGCGGGAGCCCGGGAAGTGCTGATCGTGCCGGAGCCGGTGGCAGCGGCAATCGGATCCGGAATTGACATTACGAAACCATGCGGAAATATGATCGTGGACATCGGCGGAGGCACGACGGATATCGCTGTGATCTCGCTTGCGGGAACCGTTGTTTCCAATTCGGTCAAGATTTCCAGTGAGACATTTGACCAGGATATCATCCGCTATGTACGGAAAACATACAACGTATTTATCGGAGAACAGACCGCAGAGGCAGTGAAAATCCGGATTGGTTCCGCTTATCCGCGGGCCGAGGAGAAAACGATGGAGATCAAGGGAAGAAACGTCATCACCGGACTTCCGGCGACGATTACGGTTTCCTCCGACGAAATCCGAGGTGCCCTTGCCCAGACGACAAACCAGATTGCGGACGCGATCTGTGCCGTGCTGGAAAAAACGCCGCCGGAACTGGCATCCGATGTTTCCGACCGCGGCATTATCCTGACCGGAGGCGGCAGTCTCCTTGACGGAATGGACGAGCTGATCCAGGAGCGGACCGGCATCAATACCGTGACAGCAGAAAATCCGGCGAGCGTCGTTGCGCTTGGAACCGGCCAGTACCGCGAAGTGATGAATGAATTTGAAAGCCAATTTTGATAAAAGATGAGTGAAAAAGAAAAAGTAGAAGGCTACGTAGAACACATTATTTTCCGAAATGAGGAGAACGGCTATACCGTCCTGAATCTGAGCATGAAGGGGCGCGAGCTGACATGCGTCGGCACGCTTCCGATGATCGGAGAGGGCGAGCTGATCGAGGCTTCCGGAGATTATATTGAACATGCTGCCTATGGAAAGCAGTTCCGCATTGAATCCTATGAGACGAAAGTTCCACAGGATTCTGTTGCATTGGAGCGGTATCTCGGTTCCGGTGCGATCAAAGGAGTCGGTGCGGCGCTGGCGGCAAGAATTGTGCGCCGCTTTGGTGACGATACGCTTCGGATCATCGAGGAAGAGCCGGAGCGCCTCGCGGAGGTAAAGGGAATCAGCGAGCGGAAAGCGCGTGAAATTGCACAGCAGGTGGCAGAAAAAGCCGAAATGCAGAATGCGATGATTTTCCTCTCGGGATATGGCATTGCGCTGAATCTCGGTGCAAAGATTTATCAGCAGTACGGGGACAATGTGTACCGGATTTTAAAGGAAAACCCGTATAAAATGGCGGAAGATATCGCAGGCGTGGGATTTCGGACGGCGGATGAGATTGCCGGAAAAATCGGGATTGCCGTGGACAGCGAATTCCGCATCAAGAGCGGTCTTTCGTATGTGCTGAATCAGGCGACGGCAGAAGGCCATGTCTATCTGCCGGAACCGGTGCTGCTTCGGAGAGGGCAGGAACTTCTCGGCGTAGAACCGGAGCGGATGCAGAAATCTCTGCAGGATATGGCAATCGACAAAAAAGCGGTCATCCGCGAGCTCCCGGCCGAACGGGAAGGGGATGAGCCGCTGCGGATTGTGTACGCCAGCCAGTATTATTATCTGGAACTCAGTACGGCGCGCATGCTGCATGAGCTGAATATTACATGCGAGGAAGACCGTGAGGCAATCGAAAAGCGGATCGGAAAGATCGAGAAAAAATATCAGATCGAGCTGGATGAGATGCAGAAGACGGCAGTCGTTGAGGCGGCATACAGCGGTCTTATGATCCTGACCGGAGGTCCCGGAACCGGAAAAACGACGACCATCAATGCGATGATCCATTATTTTGAGGCAGAAGGCCTCGACATTTTCCTGGCAGCGCCGACCGGAAGAGCGGCGAAACGAATGACAGAGGCAACTGGCTGTGAGGCTTGCACGATCCATCGTCTTCTGGAACTGACGGGAAATGTGGATGACTCCTCGGCAAATGTGCATTTTGAGCGGAACGCAGATAATCCGCTCGACGCGGATGTCATCATCATTGATGAGATGTCGATGGTTGATATCCACCTGATGCATGCCCTTCTTTCCGCGATTGTGCCGGGAACAAGGCTGATCCTGGTGGGAGACCAGAACCAGCTTCCAAGTGTCGGCCCGGGCAGTGTCCTCCGGGATCTGATCCGTTCGGAATGCTTTCCGATTGTCTGCCTGACGCACATTTTCCGGCAGGCATCCCAGAGCGATATTGTTGTCAATGCACATAAGATCCATAATGGGGAAGAGGTTATACTGGACAATAAGAGCAAAGATTTCTTCTTTTTGAAACGGTACGATGTCAACGTGATCTGGAAAGTGCTGGTGACGCTGGTGTCCCAGAAACTGCCGCGTTATGTGGATGCCCGCCCGCAGGATATCCAGATTCTGACTCCGATGCGGAAAGGTGCACTCGGCGTGGAAAATCTGAATCAGATTCTGCAGAAATACCTGAACCCGCCCGCACCGGACAAAGCCGAGCGGGAAAATGGAGGTAATATCCTCCGCGAGGGCGACAAGGTCATGCAGATCCGCAACAATTACCAGATGGAGTGGGAAATCCGCGGCATCAACGGAATCGTGGCGGAGCGCGGTATGGGTGTATTCAACGGAGACCTCGGCATGATCCGGAGCATCAACCCGTATACCGAGGTGATCACCGTGGAGTTTGAGGAAGGAAAATTCGCAGACTATACGTTCAAACAGGCGGACGAGCTGGAGCTCGCCTACGCCACAACGATACATAAAGCGCAGGGAAGCGAGTACCCGGCGGTTGTGATTCCGCTGCTCGGCGGCCCGCGCATGCTGATGACGCGGAATCTTCTGTATACGGCCGTGACGAGAGCCAGAAAGTGCGTCACCATCGTCGGAAGTGATGTGACATTCCAGGCAATGATCGGAAATCATATCGAGGCGAACCGGTATACAACGCTCGCCAGAAGAATCCGGGAAATGCAGGAAGAAAACGCATAAACACGTTTTTCCGGGGCATGGATGCGGCTGCATCCGGCAGAGTGGATAAGGGAAAGCGCAGGTTACATGAAAGAAAAAAATAAAACAGGAAACTGGCTTTTAAACGCAGTTTATCCGAGACGATGTCCCATCTGTGACGGACTGCTGTCACGTGAGGAGCTGTATCTATGCCGGAATTGTGTGGAAAAGATCCATCCGATTCTGGGCGCGCGGTGCAAAAAATGCGGGAAACCCGTGGGCAGTGAGGAAGAGTTCTGCCGGGACTGCAGCAGAACGAGGCACAGCTTCGACCGCGGTTTTGCGCCGTACGGTTACCACGGGGAACTTGAGGCTTCCCTGATGCGGTTCAAATATCATGAACGGCAGGAATACGCCGGATTTTATGCTCACGCGGCGTTTTTCTATGTGGGAAAGCAGATCCAGAGAAGAAATCCGGAGGTGCTCGTTCCGGTGCCGCTTCATCCGGCGAGACAGCGGAAGCGCGGCTACAATCAGGCGGAGGTATTTGCAGAAAAGCTGGCAGAAGAAATGGAACTTCCCGTGAATGCCCGCCTGATCCGCCGTGTGAAAAAAACAAAACGCCAGAAAGAGCTTGGTCCCGCCGAGCGGCGGAAAAACCTGGAGGGAGCTTTTGCATTGGCAAAGCCGGGACAGATGAAATACTGCCGGATTCTTCTGGTAGATGACATTTACACAACGGGAAGCACGGTTGATGCCATTGCGTCACTGTTGAAAGTGAATGGAGCAGAACAGGTGGATTTTGTTTGTGCGGCAATTGTAAAATAGTGTGTGAATATTTTGAGAATAGCTTTCCAATATCGGAAACATATGGTAAAATAAACATAATTTAGAACGGGAAGAGGAGACCAAGAGGCATGTTGGACGAAAAAAGGATTCGTCAGATGACAAAACTGGCTTTTTTCGAAAAAAAAGAAGAAAAAAATGCCTTACGAATCGGCCGCTATTTTCGGAGTGATTACATCGGAAAAGAGCTTCTGAAAAATTTTTTTCTGGCTTCCATCGGATACATTCTGGTACTTGCGGTTGCAGTCTTATATCATATTGAATGGTTGGTGGACGAGATAGACACAATCGACCTGCAGTTTGCAGCAGGGTGTCTGATCGCGTCCTATCTGTGTTTTCTGGCAGTCTATTCCATTGCCGTGTATGTGATCAGCACGATCCGTTACCAGGGAGCACAGAAAAAGCTGAAATGGTATGGAAAAGAGCTGGATGACCTGCAGAACATATATGAGGAACAGGAAAAAAGCGGGAAGAAATCCGGGCGCAGGAGGAAGGAAACATGACAGTATTGATTGAACTGAAAGAAAAATTAAAAGAGTTTTACGGCTCCTGCAGCGGAATCGTACTTCCGATTGTGAAATTTCTGCTCGCTCTTGCTGTATTTCGTGGTATTAATTCCAATCTCGGCTATCTGAAGATGCTGAACAGCATGTATGTGGTATTGATTCTGTCGCTGATCTGCGCCATCCTGCCATTGAATGGAATGGTTTTCCTTGCAATGCTGGTGATCATCGGCCACTGCTTTGCACTTCACATGGTAATCGCGGGTCTTGCGGCGCTGGTTCTGCTGGTGCTCTGGTTTCTATATCTTCGCTTTGTGCCGAAGGATGCGCCGGCACTCCTTTTGACACCGCTCGCATTCTGGCTTCACGTGCCATCTGCTGTTCCGGTTGCCTATGGTCTTGCCGGCACGCCGCTCTCTGCATTTTCAGCAGCCTGCGGTGTCGTTGTCTACTATATGTGCGACATGATTCACGGAAAAATGGAGCCGCTGCTTCATGCGGCGGAAGCACCGGAGATCACGGCAGTCGTACAGGAATTTTTCAACGGCCTCTTCCGCAATGAGGAAATGCTGCTGGTTCTGATCGCCTGCGCACTGACCGTACTTCTTGTCAATGCAATCCGCCACAGCAGTGCGGACTATGCATGGCAGATTTCCATTGTGGCAGGTTCGGTTGCCTATGCGGTTATTATGATTGCCGGAAGCCTGGCACTGGATGTACAGATTGCACTCCCGATGGTTCTGATCGGGGCGGCGGCCGGCTGTCTGGTTGGATTTGTTCTGGAGTTTTTCCTGTTCGGTGCAGACTACACCCGGACAGAATACCTGGAATATGATGACGACGATTATTATTACTACGTAAAAGCCGTTCCAAAATTCAATGTGACAAAGGCACAGCGCTGTGTGACTTATATTCGGAATGAAAAGAAAAAAGAACCGGATCTGACAGACGAGGAACTCGATGCTCTGGCAAATCTTGGACATACAGAAGAATCCGGGAACAGCAGGGATCTTGATGAGATCGAGGAAAAAGAAGAAATAGAAGAAATAAACGAAACAGAAGAAATTCAGGAAGAAGAAATTCCGCCGCTGGACGAGGGCGATTATCAGGATGTGGATTATAAGAGCATGCTGGAGGACACCTTAAAGGATCTTTAAAAGAATTTTGAAAATCAGAAGAAAACCGGCCGTGGGAAAAGAAAGGAAGTGACAGTGTGCGTGGCGTGTGGAACTGGATTGTCACAAGAACGGCAGACTACGGGCTGCCAAAACAAATTGAACTGATTGATATTGTGCAGATTCTGCTCATTGCATTTTTCGTCTATCACCTGATCCGCTGGCTGCAGAATACAAAGGCCTATACGCTGATGAAAGGTATTTTTCTGATTGGTGTCTTTGTCATCATTGCAAACGTGCTGAAAATGCAGACGATTCTGTGGCTGTTCGGAAACATCGGCGGGGCGGCGATCACAGCGGTTGTAATTATCTTTCAGCCGGAGCTTCGAAGAGTGGTCGAGCAGATTGGAGAAAAGAATCCGCTGTCTGCCATTTCTTTTGCGAGCGGCCAGGAGGAAAATGAACGGTTCAGTGACAAAACCATCAATGAACTGGTAAGGGCCAGTTTTGAAATGGGAGAAGTAAAGACCGGAGCGCTGATCGTCATCGAAAAGACCATCACCCTGGAGGAATATGAAAAGACCGGAATCCCGATTGACGGCGTTCTGACCAGCCAGCTGCTGATCAATATTTTCGAACACAATACGCCGCTGCACGACGGAGCCGTGATTGTACGGAACAACCGTGTCACGGCAGCAACATGTTACCTGCCGCTGTCCGACAACATGGATCTGAACAAGAATCTTGGAACACGCCACCGTGCAGGTGTCGGCATCAGTGAGGTGACGGATTCCTTTACGATTATTGTCTCCGAGGAAACCGGAAATGTGTCGTATGCTTCCGGCGGAGAACTCCACACGGCAGTAACACCGAGCGACCTTCGGGAGCAGCTTCACAAAATCCAGAAGCTCGCGAAAAAACCGGAAGAGAAGAAAGGATGGCATATCCGCGGAATGCGTCAGAAAGTGGAGGGAGAGAAGAAATGAAAAAGAAAATTCTGAAAAAGCTTCTGAACAATCTCCCTTTGAAAATTCTTTCTATCCTGATTGCCATTGTAATCTGGTACGTTGTGGTCAGTGTGAATGACCCGATTGTGAAAGAGCGCTTTGATGTCCCCGTGCAGGTGACCAATGAAGCCTACATCGCAGCCGGAAAGAAAACATACCAGATTGCGGAGGAATACCAGACGGTCACGGTTACTGTCACGGACAACAACTCGGTTGTCAGCCGGCTGAAAGCATCGGATATCACTGTCACGGCCGATCTGACCCAGATTGTGACGATGGATACAAACCCGGTTTATGTGCCGATCAAGGCAGCGTGCTCCATGGTAAAACAGGAAAAACTGAGCACAGTGACAGCAACGATCCCTGTGGAAATCGAGGATGTGGACAGCGAAAAATTCCCGATCACAATTGACGCAGGAAATACGAAACCGGCAAAAGATTACGAAGTGGGAACGATGACTTCCGATCCGGAGAGCATCACCATTTCCGGCCCGACGTCCCTGATCAATAAGATCAGCAGTGTGGTGGCAAAAGTAGATGTAACCAATATGCGGAATTCCGGAACCGTCACGGCGGATCTGATGATTATTGATAAAAACCAGGATGAGATGCCGGAATCCCAGATGGAATTTTTGAATTTCGACAGCGGCTCCCCGCAGGTGGATGTGGATATTGAACTGTGGCGCCGTGTATCCGGTATTAAGCTGAGTGCACTGTACAGCGGAACTCCGGCAGACGGCTATCAGATTAAAAATATCTATACCACACCGGAGGAAATCACCGTTGCCGGATCCGAGGAGGCACTTGCAAAGCTGGCGGATGAAGGCAATACGATTGAAATTCCGGAAGACTATACCTCCGTTGCAGGACAGCGCTCCGATGTGGAGACGACGGTTGACTTAAGCGATGTTCTCGCCGATGTGACAGATCTGAAAGTATCTTCCAGTTCGTCTGCATCCGTTACCGTTCACGTAACGGTTATGCCGAATGAGAGCAGGGAATTTGAACTTGATGTCGATCAGATCGAGACGGGCAATCTTCAGTCCACTTATACCGTTCTGTATGATCAGACACAGCTTGCAATCCGCATTAAAGCATCGGACAAAAATCTGGCCAAATTAGATACTTCCCAGATCAACGCATCCATAGATCTGAATGGAATGGGTGTCGGGGATTACGAGGTACCGGTAAAAATCACACTGCCGGATGGCTATGAGCTCGTAGACAGTGTCAAGACAACGATTCATATCAAAGAAAAAGCAGTAGCAAATAAAACGACAGGAACAAATTAGGAGGGAAACCAATGGTAAGCGGAAAAGTGACCGTGAAAAATCCAACCGGCCTTCATCTTCGCCCGGCCGGAACCCTGTGCAAACAGGCGATGCAGTTTAAATCATCTATTACATTCCACTACGGAGATGGAAATACAGCAAATGCAAAGAGCGTCTTAAGCGTCCTTGGCGCATGCGTCAAATGCGGAGACGAAATTGAGCTGTTCTGCGAGGGAGAGGACGAGGAGGAAGCTCTGCAGTTCCTTGTCAATTCCATCCGGACGGGACTTGGGGAAGAACTGTAAGGAGAAAGAACAATGAAGAAATATGATTATGTTCTGGTTGGCGCCGGTCTGTATTCCGGAGTGATTGCTTATCTTGCCGGTCAGGCAGGGAAAAGCTGTCTTGTACTGGAACGAAGAGATCATACAGGCGGAAATATTTACTGCGAAGAAATCGAGGGAATTCATGTACACAAGTATGGAGCGCATATTTTCCATACTTCGAATAAAGAGGTGTGGCAGTTTGTCAATTCGCTGGCAGAATTCAACCGTTATACAAACTCGCCGATTGCCAACTACAAAGGCGAAATTTATAATATGCCGTTCAATATGAATACCTTCAGTAAAATGTGGGGAATCCGCACACCGGAAGAGGCGAAAACAATCATCGAAGAGCAGAGAAAAGCTGTTCCGGGAGAGCCGAAAAATCTGGAAGAGCAGGCGATCAAACTGGTTGGAAAAGATATTTATGAAAAGCTGGTTAAGGGTTATACAGAAAAGCAGTGGGGAAGAGATTGCAGTGAGCTGCCGAGCTTTATCATCAAACGGCTTCCGGTGCGCTTTACGTATGACAACAACTATTTCAATGACCTTTATCAGGGAATTCCGATTGGAGGCTATAACGTTCTGACAGAGCGGCTTTTTGAAAAAGCGGATGTACAGATAGGTGTTGATTTTCTGGAAAATAAAGAAAAGTACCTGGCGATGGGTGAGACGGTGATTTACACCGGAGCGATTGATGCGTTTTACGATTATGCACTTGGCAAGCTGGAATACCGTACGGTGCGCTTTGAAACAGAAGTGCTGGATACCGACAATTATCAGGGCGTAGCTGTAGTAAACTACACCGATCGGGAGACACCGTATACGCGTGTGATCGAACACAAGCATTTCGAATTCGGAACCCAGAAAAAGACCGTCATTTCCAGAGAGTATTCCACCGACTGGAAAGAGGGGATGGAGCCGTACTACCCGGTGAATGATGCCAGAAACCAGGAACTTTATCAGAAATATGCCGCACTTGCGGAAAAAGAAGAGAAGATTATCTTTGGCGGAAGACTTGGAGAATACAAGTATTACGATATGGACAAAGTCATTGAGGCTGCACTGAACCAGTGGGAGAAAATGCAGCGGTAGGAAAAAGAACTGCAAACGGAAATCAATCAAAACGGACTGCACACTTGACAGCAGTCCGTTTTTTGACTATATTATAAACGATATCCGGCTGGAAAATACCGGAAAATAAGAAAATGAAAGAGGTCGTTATGAGAAAAGAATATGATGACGAGGATGAAATCCCGGAAAGACGCCATTCCTCAGGAAAGAAAAAGAAGAAATTCGGCTGGGTTAATGTGCTCACCATCCTTCTCGTAGTTGTACTGGTTGTGCTCGTCGGTGTCTATGCTGTAATCAATCACTATTACAGCAAGAGTAACTACGTAAGCGATGATAAAATCACGATCAATAAATCCACAGAGGTTGAGACAGAAAGTACCGGGTTGACTGATGAGGAGACGGATGCCCTGCAGTCTGAGATTTTAAATGAGACACAGGACATTGAACTTCCAAACAACAATAACGTGTACAACATTCTGCTGATCGGTGTTGACCGTCGTGACAAAACGTGGTATGGAAACTCCGATTCCATGATTCTGATGTCCATCAATAAAGATACAAAACAGATCCACATGACATCCTTTATGCGTGACCTGTATGCAAATATCCCGGATGTCGGTGTGAAAAAACTGAATGCAGCCTGCGCATATGGCGGCGGTCCGCTGGTTGTACGAACCATCGAGGACAACTACAAACTGCCGATTGACAATTATGCAAGTGTTGACTTCGATTCCATGATTGACATTATCGATGCCATCGGCGGAATCGAGCTTTCGCCGAGCGATGATGAAATCCGTGTAGCGAACCAATATGTTGATGAAATGTGCAGACTCCGTAATGTGGATGCTTCCGCCCATCAGTATACAGCAGGCGGAGAGCAGCATGTGGATGGCTATCAGGCAGTTGCATATGCAAGAATCCGTTACGTTGGAAATTCTGATTATCAGAGAACGGAGCGTCAGCGAGAGGTTTTAAGCAAGATGATGCAGAAAATGAAATCGTCAAGCGTAACAGAACTGAGTGCACTGGCGGATACCATTCTTCCAAGTGTTACCCATAACATTGATCAGTCTACATTGATGACATTGATCGGAGAGCTGCCGACAATTCTGTCCTACGAGATTGTACAGAGCCGTGTACCGTACGACGACTTGTACTCCAGCAAGGGTGAGATGCTTGTTCCGGACTTCGCAGCAACCATCTCGAGACTTCAGACAGAGATCTATGGATCTACCACGGTAAACGAATAAAAGAACAGTAAAAAGCCTTCTGTTTCCGGTCAGAAAACCGGGGTCAGGAGGTTTTTTCTGCCCGAAAAACAGGAAAAAACCATAAGAAATTTGTAAGGTATTTTACCGGCGGATAACTTGAAATAGATGGAAAAATGTAGTAAGCTATAAATTGTATAAGAGTAAAAAAATGGGAGGATGAATAAGAATGAAAAGAAAGTTTCTGGCCGCAGCCGTACTTGGCGTCATGGTAAGTGTTACACCAGCCGGTGCATATGCAGCTTCTACAGAAACCAGTCCATTACCGGTAAATTCGGAAAGTGATACTGTAGCTCAGGCCGAAGACGAAGAAACGACTCCGACTCCGGCGCCAACTGAGACCCCAGAGGTTACACCGAGTGAGACTCCGGCTCCAACCGAGGCACCGACCGCAACACCAACCGTAACACCAACTGAGACCCCTTCCGAGACACCGACGCCGAGCGCAACTCCGGCTCCGGAAGTAAGTAATCTGAAGGAAGGCTGGAACAGCGTTGAAAAAGATGGAAAGAAACAGTTTCAGTACGGAGTTCTGGATGAGAATAATAAGGTGGTAGCTGCTACCGGACCAATAGAAATCGACGGCGTCGATTATGCGTTTGACGAAAATGGCTATATGCTGACCGGTGAAGTAGAGCTGACGGATGAAGATGGAAAAACCGGAATCTACTACTTTGAGACAGAAGGGGAAGATCCTGCAAAAGATGAACTTGGTTCGAGACAGCAGGGTATTTGTGAAGGAAAAGTATTTGCACCGGAACTGAAAAAAAATGAACTTGTTACCATCAAATTTGAGGATGGCAGTGTGGATGATTACTATGCCGATGAAGAAGGCTATGCAGTCTGGAGCACAACTCAGAAAGTAGGAGATGTAACATATCTGTTTGGCAATGATGGAACCCGCGTAAAAGAGGCAGGTTTCCAGACTGTTGTTGATGAAAACAATGTAACGCATACCTATTATCTGAATGCAGAAGACAGCACTGTATCTCTTGGAAATCACAATGCGTATCAGCAGGGAGATCGTACGGTAAGCTGGTTGACGGTTGGCTCTAACTGGTACTTAGTGGATGCGGAAACAGGGGAACTTCTTTCAGGATGGCAAAAGGTAGATACAGCAATCTACTATATGAAACCAGCTTCCTTTGATGCAAACGGAAATTTGAAAGATGGAAGTTTCGAGATGGAAACCGGTAATCAGAAAAATAAATCCGGCTGGGCACAGATTGATGGAAAATGGTACAGCTTCTGCAGCTGGGGCGGCGTACGGACAGGCTGGTTCAATTACGATGGAAATAAATATTATCTCCATGAAGACGGTCATATGGAAGACAACGCGCTGAATGTGAACGGAACCATGTATCTCTTCAAGAGCTGGGGCGGCATGTGTGTCAACGATGTTGGAAGCTATAATGGAAATTATTATTACGTTGGTGCTGACGGAGCCGTTTCGACGACAACAGGATGGAAAAAAATTAAAACCAGCACGCAGACAATCTGGTACTGGGCAACTGCAGACGGCGGAAAACTGCTGACGAATTCCTGGCTGGATTACAATGGAAACAGCTATTATCTGAAAGCCGATGGAAAAATGGCTTTTAATGAGTGGCTGGATAACACCTATTACTTCCGCAGCTGGGGTGCGGCCTACAAAAACGCATGGGCAAAAGTCAACAATGTATGGTATTATTTTGACGGAAATGGAAAGAAATATACCAGCGGCTGGCTGACCTACAAAGGAAATAAGTATTATCTGAAATCCGATGGAACCATGCTTGCCAATGAATGGCTCGATGGAAAATACTACTTCAAGAGCTGGGGTGGTATGTATAAAAACGAATGGGGCAAGTCCGGCGATACCTGGTACTGGTTTAATGCAGATGGAACCAAACGGACGCAAAAAGGCTGGTTCCTCTATGATAAAAATTATTATTATCTGGATAAAGATGGAAAAATGCTGACCGGCTGGGTTTACCATGACGGTAACTATTATTACATGAAGAGCTGGGGCGGCATGGCACATGACGAGTGGATTCTTCATGATAAGAACTGGTACTACTTCAAGAGCTGGGGCGGCATGTACCATGATCAGTGGCTGACACTGAACGGTTCTCAGTATTATTTCCGCAGCTGGGGCGGAAGATATCAGAACTGCACCGCTACGATCAATGGAAAACAGTACAAATTCGATGCTTCCGGACGCAGAATCACGGAAGGATGGGAGTACATCGGAAAATACCGCCGTTACCGCAAAGCAGACGGTTCTTTGATGGAGGATGTGACAAGCATCTTCAATCCGTCATCCAAATACATCACAGTAGACAGAACCCGCGGACGTGTCACCATTTACGGCTATAACAGTGCAACCGGTTCTTACGATACCCCGATCAAATCAATGATCTGCTCCGTAGGAAATCCAATCAGTTACACTGCAGCAGGAACATATAAAATCGGCTGGCAGTTGAAAAAGAAGCAAATGAGAGGTGAAGATTATGTGTGCTGGGCACCATATGTATCACAGATTTATGACGCTGTTTACTTCCATGGCGTAGCAAGCAGCACACCGGATCTGAATATGATCTCTGCCGTAGACTTCAATTCCCTGGGATCACCGATGTCACATGGTTGTGTCAGACTGACTGCAATCGATGCAAAATGGATTTATGATAACGTCAGCAGCGGAACAACGGTCCGCATTGGCGACAATCTGGATTATCCGCTGACAAACCCGACCCGTTATACCTGGACAGGCGGTGCTTTCGGAAGCGATCCGACATATCGATAAAAAATAGAACAGGAATACCTGTATGAGAAAATCCATCGGGGCAGCAGTGCCGCCGATGGATTTTCTGATAAGAAGACATCGGCCATTTTACAGGAAAGGAAGACAGATACGATGGAATTACAGGAAAAGAAAAAGAACCGGACAGAACAGAAAACAGATATGCAGAATAAGGAAAAAGCATTGCTTACCCAACTTGACGAGATTGCAAAACAGGATCTCTGTCTGGCATTCTCCGGCGGTGTGGACAGCAGTCTGCTGCTGAAGCTTGTCATGGATGCATCTGCAAAATATGGAACAAAGGTTTATGCAGTAACCTTTCAGACACGGCTGCATCCGCCCTGCGACCTGGAGACAGCGACAAGAGTAGCAAAGGAGGTTGGCGCTGTTCATGAGGTCCTTTTTGTTGATGAGCTGGAGCAGGAGGCAATCCGTTACAATCCGGAAAACCGCTGCTATCTCTGTAAGCACTATCTATTTGGGAAACTTCTGGAATTTGCCCGCGATCACGGTGTCACCCAGGTACTCGACGGAACAAATGAGGATGACCTTCATGTCTACCGGCCGGGGCGAAAAGCGCTGAGAGAATATGGTGTCATCAGCCCGCTTGCAGCGTGTCATGTGACAAAAACAGAGGTAAAAGCACTTGCTGCAAAGTACGGCGTTTCCGTAGCACACCGTCCATCCACTCCATGTATGGCGACACGCCTTCCCTACGGGGCAGAAATTAACTATGACGTTCTGGATCGGATTGCGGACGGCGAAGCATGGCTTCATACGCTGTTCGGTGCGGAAGAGAATCTCCGTCTGCGTGTACATGGCGATGTGGTGCGTCTTGAAATCTCACCGGAGCGTATGGGGGAAGTGCTTGAGAAGAGAGAAGAAATGATTGCATATCTGAAAAAGCTCGGCTTTTCTTACCTGACGATGGATCTGGAAGGGTTCCGTTCCGGCAGTATGGATGAGAAAATAACACAGAAAGAGGAAACAAAATGAAAGCAATTTTAAGTGCGGACCGCAAATGGGGTCTGGGATATCAGGGACGGCTGCTGGTAAGTATTCCGTCTGATCTGCGATTCTTCCGTGAAACTACGATGGGACACGTTGTCGTGATGGGAAGAAAGACACTTGCTACACTACCGGCAGGGCAGCCCTTAAAAGGCAGAACGAATATTATTTTAAGCCGTGATCCGGAATGGACTGTCCGCGGCGCAACCGTTGTCCACAGTATCAAAGAGCTGATGGAAGTATTAAAGCCGTATGAGGACGACGATATTTATGTTGCGGGCGGCGGAGAAATTTACCGTCAGCTTCTCCCATACTGTGATACGGCATACGTCACACGAATTGACATGACGTATCAGGCGGATACCTTCTTTGAGGATCTTGACGAATCACCGGATTGGGAGATGGTAGAAGAGGGCGATGAGCAGACCTGCTTTGATATTGAATTTTATTTCACGGAATACCGAAGAAAGAATGAAAAGGCAGAACGCCCGAGATAAGGGTAAGACAGGACGTAAAAAACGGAGAAACCACAGAAAAAGCGGCTTCTCCGTTTTTTTTTATATAGGATACAAAAAGTATCAGTGCTGTCCGCCTGCAGAAAGCTCCAGCATTTTTTTCTTAATATCATTTTCGAGCTGTACCAGCTCAACTTCAGCGGCGGCACGTTTCTGGCGGCCGTCCTCCTGAATCTTCATCACTTCATCGAGGGTAGAGATCAGGCTCTGGTTCGTCTGTTTTAAGGTTTCCATATCGATGATACCGCGCTCAGATTCTTTTGCAGTCTCGATCGTTGCCATCTTCAGATTCTCCGCATTCTTTTTCAGAAGCTCATTTGTCATATCCGAAACCTGGCGCTGTGCTTTGGCAGCCTCAGTCGAGTGATGAACGCCGAGTGCAATGATCATCTGGTTTTTCCAGAGCGGAATGGTGTTGACGAGTGTGGATTGGATCTTTTCGGCCATTACAGAATCGCTGTTCTGAAGCATGCGGATCTGCGGCGCTGTCTGGATCGAAACCATACGGGTCAGTTCCAGATCATACAGTTTCTTCTCAAATCGGTTGCAGAGATCTTCGAGATCCTTGGCAGCCTGTGCATCTTCGGCCTTTCCGGTCATCTGCGCTTTATTCTGCAGATCACGGAGTTCTGTGGAACGTACCAGCTCCAGCTTTTTCTTTCCAGCGAGAATGTACATGGTCAGCTCTTTAAAATAATTCAGGTTCTGTGCATACATCTGATCCAGAATGGCAATGTCTTTCAGAAGCTGCCGCTGGTGGCCGTCGAGCACGTCACAGATTTTATTGACATTCACCTCTGCCTTGTCATACTTCGCTTTCATTGCATTGATTTTGTTCGTGCTTTTCTTAAAGAAAGAGAATGGTCCCTTTTCTTCTTCTGCGTCAAACGTTTTCAGCTCTGTCACAACAGAGGTGAGCAGATCGCCGATTTCCCCGAGATCTTTGCTTCTGACGTTCTCCAGCGTTTTCTCGGAAAAGTCTGCCATTTTCTTCTGTGCACCGGCACCGTACTGCAGAATGCCGTTTGTATTGGCAAGATCAATCTGGGAAACAAAGGCATCCACCATGGCTTTCTGTTCGTCGGACAGAACAGAATCATCCATGACCTCTTTCTTTTCTTCCGGCTGCTGTACCGGAAGTTCCGGTTCCGGCTCCGGAGCGCCGAAACTTAAGCTTGGAATTTCAGTGGTGTCCTTTACAAAATTATTCATGTTTTCTATTCTCCTTTTCTTCGGTACGGAAACGTAACCGGTGATTTGATTTCCATTGTATAGCTTTGAATAGTTACATGTGAAGCGGCTCAATATCCTGCTTTGACGGACCTGCCTGATTTGTCAGTCCCTCCTGCGCCAGCATCGTCTGCAGAACAGAGATATCAGAAGAAATATCCCATGCCGTTGTCTGGAACAGATCATCAAGCAGCTTTTCGAATGCGGCATTGATGGTATCCAGTGTGTCCTCGATTTCCTTCTTGGTTCGGAGGATATTGTCGCTTTGAATTGGTTCGTTCTCAAAGGAACGGTAAGCGTCGAGCAGCTTCCAGGTTGTCGGCATATAGTAATCCATAAATTTCCGCAGGGCGGCGGCTTCTTTTGGGCGCTTTTTTGCCTCCTCGAGAATCCGGGTAACAACCGTTTCGAGACGGCTCAGCTTGGCTGTGATGACTTCACCCGGCAGATCCAGGTTGCACTGATGGATCTTCTGAATATAAGATTCACATTCTTCCAGCATCTGCTGGTATTCCGGCGTTACACCGGAGGCCTCCAGCTGTTCACGTGCTTTCTGCTCAGCAATCTGCTGTTCCCTCTGGCTGGCGAGCATTGCGCGGTACTGGTCGTAGCAGTCATTTGTCACCATCAGACAGGTACCATTCTCGTCGAGGTGGCCCTGGCGCAGCATGGATTTATCAATCATGGTCGTAATATCGGTCAGAAGCTCACCTTTCTCACAGTGCATACTGTCGCAGAGTTCTTTCGTGGAAATATATTCCTTTGTGCCGATCAGCGTACAGATCTGGCGGAAATGGCGGACCAGACGCCGGTTTTTACTTCCCTTTTTCAGAAGAATGCCGCCGCCGATGGTAAATGCGGCAAAAATAAGAGAAGGAATCAGCGCGCTGTTGTCTGGACCTGCAAATAAGGAATACAGACTAAGCGCTGTGCAGCAGCCGAACAGTCCGGTGACACCCCAGCCGGCGGCCGTCTGAAATCCGCCGACAAGTGCAAGATCGGTGGATGGCATAAAGCGCTCGCGCAGTACACGGCGTTCTTGTATGCGGCTGTTCCATTCCGTATTCTGGGGGGTCTGCCAGGTATGGGAAGGTTTGGGAACCGGGTTCGCGCTCTTACCCGGCATCGTGCCTCCCGGCCCGTAGGAATAGTGATGCGGTCCGGTCTGCTGCGCTGTATTATTATGGGAAGAATGCTGGCTGCTGTAGGAAGTATCTGCGGAATAGCCGCGGGACGGCTCCTGTGTGCCATTTGCACGGAATGGTCCCTTCCGGTTTGGGTAGACAAACTGGTTGATGGTGTCTGAAATCTTCCGGTTTAATTCCTGAAAATCCTGAGAATTTACAGCGTTATCCACAAGCTTTCCAATACTGTCGCCGACATCCTTTAAATCATCTTCAAAACTCATGACAGTTCCTTTCTGATGAGGTACTTTTTCTGTGTACCGTTTTCCATTTATTATACAATGCGATTGGAAATCTTACAAGCATACAGTGCTTAATTTTCTATGAAGCTGGAGCTGACGGGAATGGTTACAGTTCACAGGAAATGATTTTGTTTTTGGATGAGTTGAAAGAAAGCAGTAACTATTATATACTAAAGAATATCGAATGTCAGAAAAAATCAAATCAGAATAAAGGGGCCGCAATACTAAATGAATAAAAACGAAATTATCCAGATACAGGGAATGGAATATAAAGAAATGACAAAACAGCTTTTGAACAAATGTGCCTTAGCTACGCTCATTCCTTCGAAGGTCAGTCTCATCGGTATTAAGCCAAATCTGGTAGCACCTGTCCCGGCGGAGTTTGGAGGGACGACACATCCGGAGGTGGTTGCGGGGATCATCGAATATCTTCAGGAAAATGGATTTACTAACCTTCAAATCATGGAAGGTTCCTGGGTCGGGGATAAGACAGAGGAATCGTTTGAGGTCTGTGGATACCGTATGCTTTCGGAACAGTACAGCGTTCCGCTTATCGATGCGCAGAAGGAAAAAAGCATGCCGGTGCAGTGTGGTGATATGGAACTTCAGATTTGCGAATGTGCGAAAAAGGTGGATTTTATGATCAATGTCCCGGTCATGAAAGGCCATTGCCAGACTAAAATTACCTGCGCACTGAAAAACATGAAAGGTCTCTTGCCGAATAAAGAAAAACGTCATTTTCATGCCATGGGACTTCATCGGCCAATTGCGCATCTGGGGCTTGGGATTCATCAGGATTTTATTTTGGTGGATAATATCTGCGGAGACCTTGACTTTGAGGATGGCGGTAATCCGTTTATTATGAATCGCCTTTTCGCTGGGTTAGATCCGGTGTTGATTGATGCATATGTCTGCGCGGAACTGCATTATAAGCCAGAAGATGTCCCGTATGTCAAAATGGCAGAAGAGTTGGGCGTGGGCAGCGCTGATCTCACACGGCTTTCAATCCGAAAAATTGGCGAAATTGGTGAAAAAAGAGTGATTCCGGAAAAACGGAAGATCGTGGAACTGCAGGATGCCGTAGAGGAAGTTGAGTCCTGCAGTGCCTGCTACGGCTATCTGATCCCGGCGCTCGACCGGCTGAGGGAGGAAGGACTGCTACCGGAACTCCACGAAAAAATCTGCATCGGGCAGGGATACCGGGGAAAGAGCGGGGCGCTTGGTGTGGGAAGTTGTACTTCAGGGTTTAAATACAATCTGAAAGGCTGCCCACCGACCGATGAGCAGATGTATGAATTTTTGAAGCAGTACATTGCAACTAGACGAAAAACAGAAGCAGAAAAATAGCAACAGAGGAGAGAGTGAATGAAAAAAGCAGTCAAAGCCATTTTAAATGTATTGTCCTACGGCGGAATTGAAGTAGAATCCGCCCGTCGGCTTGCCGATATCAAGAAGCTGGATCCGATCCGTATTTTTCTGCGAAAATTGGATATGGAAATATATAATGGGGACTACAAGGTTCCGATTCGGCTGTTCTTCCCGGATGAAAAAATGGAGGAGCATGGTGCAAAAGAAGCGATTCTGTTCTTCCATGGCGGCGGCTGGACAACCGAGAGTGTGGAGACATACGACCGTGTCTGCGCACGCATGGCGCAGTCGACGGGGCAGATTGTTGTATCGGTAGAATACCGTCTTGCACCGGAGCATCGTTTCCCGACAGGCTTAGAAGACTGCTACGCCGCCGCCCAGGCAATGCTGCGCGGGGAGATTCTGCCGGAGGTAACGCCGGAAAATGTCACGATCATGGGCGACAGCGCAGGAGGAAATCTTGCGGCTGCGGTCTGCCTGATGGCGAGGGACAAAAAAGAACTGCTGCCGGGGAAACAGATTTTGATTTATCCGGCGGTGAATTCCTGTTACACAGAGAAATCACCGTACAAATCCGTGAAAACCAATGGAACCGGATACCTTCTGACCAGTGTCAAAATGGAAGATTATGTAATTCTGTATCAGCGGACCGAAGAAGACCGCAAAAATCCGTACTTTGCACCGGTACTGGCAGAAAATCTGCAGGGACTGCCGGACACGCTGGTACTGACGGCGCAGTACGATCCGCTGCGCGATGAGGGCGAGGATTATGCGAAAAAGCTGAAAAGGGCTGGCAATCTGGTTGAACATCATCGGATCAAGGGCGCATTGCACGGCTATTTTGCGCTTGGCATTGAACACCTATATGTGCAGGAAAGTTTTCAGTATATGAATGCATTTTTAAGGAAAGAAAAACAGCAGAAAAATGCAGACGAAGAACTGGAAAACATAGCAGCAGTGAAGAAACAATTGACACACGGGAAGGCGTAAGGAGGCATAGAAAATGAAGAAAGAACATTCTTCGCGCTGGAGAAAGCTGGACAACGCGGCACAGGCATTTCCGGCGGCCACCGGAAAAAAGGATACGAGAGTCTTCCGGTTTTACTGCCAGCTGAAAGAGGACATCCAGGCGGATCTGCTGCAGAAAGCGCTGGAGCAGACAATGGAGCATTATCCGGTGTTTTCCATGGTACTGCGGAAAGGTCTTTTCTGGTTTTATCTGGAGCAGCGCGATCTGCCAGCAAAAGTAGAAGAGGAAAAGCGTCCGCCGTGCAGTGAGATTTACGTACCCGACCACAAAACGCTTCTTTTCCAGGTTTCTTACTATAAAACCCGAATCAATTTCGAAGTATTCCATGCCCTGACAGACGGCACCGGTGCGATGCTGTTTCTGAAAGAACTGGTGAGCAATTATCTGATCTTGTGTCATCCCGAGGAAATCTTTTCAAAGGTCAGCGAAGACATGCTGACAGAGACAGATTTCGAGGAGGACAGCTTTTCCCAGTATTACACCGGAAAGAAAAATGAAAAAGAAAAAAGCCGCCCGGCATACCAGATCAAAGGCGAGTATCTGGAGCAGGAGGAGATGGAAATTACTGAGATTCTGCTTTCCGCGGAAGCAGTTCATAAGTGCGCAAAAGCACATGGCGTGTCGGTGACGGCGTACCTTGCGGCGGCGCTGGTATATGCGGTATATGAAGAAATCCCGAAAAGCAGGCTGAAAAAGCCGGTTTCTCTGATGGTTCCAGCCAACTTGCGTAACTTTTTCCCATCCGCATCGATGACGAATTTCTGGAGCTGGATCGAGATTGCCTGTGATCTTGGGCCGGAGGCATCGTTTGAGGATGCCCTGCAGATCACGGGAGCCGCGATGCAGAAAGAGGCGCTGAAGCAGGAGATTTCCACACGTATGAACGATCTGGTGCGGATTGAGCGGAATCCGGTGCTGCGCGCCGTGCCGCTGGAAATCAAAAATCTGGCGCTGATGGCGGGCACGACGCTCGGCGGACGAAGCATTACGACCGTCTATTCCAATATCGGCCGGATTCAGATGCCGCCGGAGTATGAAACATATATTGAGCGGTTCGGATTTTTCACCAGCACCGACAAAGTACAGATGTGTTCCTGTTCCTACGGTGACAGCATGGTGCTTGGAATCACATCTAAAATCGCTGATTCCAATATTGAACGGAACCTGATGCATCTGCTGCAGAAAGAGGGCATCGCCTGTGAACAGGAGGAAAATGATTTTCCGGGACAGAAAGAACAGCCGCACGGGACGGCCAAACTGGGATTGAAAATTTTTTCTTTCACCTGCATCGCGGCTGTCGTACTCTGCTGGATGATGAATTTCCTTGCAACGCCGCAGATGTGGTGGGCAGGTTATGCGACAGCGGGTGTGTTCTGCGCCTGGCTTCTGATCCGGGTGGGATATCAGAAACGGAAAAATCCACTCAAAAACAGTATGTGGCAATTGATCTTTATTATGATCGGTGCGATTCTGTGGGATTATGCGACGGGCTGGATCGGCTGGTCTGTCGATTTCGCAATTCCGCTCGCCGTTCTTATGAATGGCGCGACGATGCAGATTCTGGCAAGAGCGTACAAAATGGAGGTCAGTGAATATCTTTTTTATCTGATGCAGTCCGGAGCAGCAGGAATCGTTCCGGCGATTTTGTGGCTGACGGGAACTGTCCGCATTACCTGGCCGTCCGTGATCTGCGTGGGCCTTAGTGTGCTGTATCTGATCGGGCTGTTTTTTTTCCGCGGAAAAGATTTTATGCGGGAAATGCAGAAAAAATTCCGGGTATGAAGGGAAAAGGTGATAGAAAAAATAAGAAGAGCAGGTAAGAAAAGTGGATGTTGGTCCCTTTTCTTACCTGCTCTTTTGAAACTTGTGTGTGTCTGCGGCGGAAAAGCCTGGAGAGATATCTACTGCGCCTTCTCCTCACAGCCGCAGGAATCCCACGACGGCATTTCATCCCCATTTTTAATCGCATCGCGAACCGCGCTGTAATACCGCACTTTCTGCTGAATATGCTCGAGATCAGATTCCATGCGCTCGATTTTCTCGCGTGTATTCTGCTCATGTTCCTCGAGAATGGCAACCATCTGGTCAATATTTCCCGGGATATCATCCTCAAGCCGGAAAAACTCCTGAATCCCCGCAATCGGAAGACCGGTGCGCTTGAAGCAGAGAATTGCGGTCATGCAGTTAATGTGCTGCTGGGTGTAAATTCGTTTCTTGCTTTCGGTATGAATGACATCTGTCAAAAGCCCGATCTCCTCATAATAACGAAGCGTAGAGGCCGGAAGTCCAAAACGCTCGGACATTTCACGAATGGTGTAGGTCTGCTGTTCCATGGAAAAACCTCCTTGAAATAATGAAAAATCAACTGCTTCAAGTATACTTTAGGAAGACAAGTTTGTAAAGTGTAAAACATGATTTCTGAAAAACACAGACCATAAAAAAGAGAAAATCAGAGCAACTTGTGACTGGACGGAACAGCAATTGGTTGTTAAAATGGTGTTAATGAGGTTTCATTTTGCAGAAAATGTTTAAAAACGAATGTGCAGATGGGGGATGGAGAAAAAATGGGGAAGCCAAAAAAGAGAAAAGAATATTCCCTGAAGAAAATTGTTTTAATGGTATTTGCATGCAGCAGTCTGCTCTGTCTTCTGCTGATTATTTTTGTCACGCGGATTTCCATGAAAGCCATGCGGGAATCTAAAATGGAAACATCGCTGAAAGCAACACTGGAGGAAGTGAATCAGGGCTTTGAGTCAGAGTACAATGTGCTGCTGCGTCTGTCACAGACGATGGCATCGAATGGACTGGTCGGGGAAAAATATGATGCTTATCGAACGGCAGAAGAGCAGTATGATAAAATTCTGGAGTATCAGGATTTTTATCAGACCCTGAATGTCGCAACCTGGGAGATGGAAGATGTTATGCTGGGCGCTTATCTGATTCAGGGGGAGAGCCGGGAAATGACACCGGAGGTTCTGTTTTCCACGTACAGCACAAAGAAGGAGACATTCCAGCCGGAAACACTGTCGAAGCTGGTTGATACGGGAGAAGTTACATATCATTCCATTCATCAAAGCTACAACAGTGTGAGAAATGATAATGTTGTTTCAATGGGACGCAGAACATCATTTTCAGATGGCACAGATGCCTGGATTTATTTAGAAGCAAAATCAGATGAAGCACTGATGCTGCAGAAACGTTCCGAATTAGAAAAAATACCATATGTGCTGCTGCAGCTGAATCCGGAAAAGAAAGTAGAGTATTCCAGCGAGAAAGCATTTGCAAAAGGAGATATCCTTGAACTGGATGAGGATGGCAGAATAGAGCAGAACGGATATGAGGGAGTTGCCAAAAAGAATATCTATGGATTTTATACGGTTTTGCTGCTTCCAACTTATGAATACCAGAGCGAAATTTATCAATGGACCCTGCTGACAGGAAGCGTGATTTTTATTTCACTGGCCATTCTTGCCGTAGTCGCAATTTCACAGATCTGGCTGGTATCGCATCCGATCAAAGTACTGGAAAAAGAAATGCGTCATTTTGGAAAAGGAGATTTTTCTGAGGCAGAGACACCGGTTCAGCTTGCGGAATACAATCAGCTTTTTGCAACGTTCAATCAGATGAAAGCGCAGATTCAGGAGCTGATTGAGAGTGAGCAGCGGAAGGAAAAAGAAAAAGCGGATCTGGAGCTGGAAAAGCTGATGTATCAGATCAATCCGCATTTTCTGATGAATGCGCTGAATTCTATTCATTGGATGGCGCTGACAAATCATCAGAAAGAGATCGATGATTACGTGAAGCATCTCGGCTTTATTTTGAGTTATTCCCTCGGGAAGGCGGAGCAGAACACGACACTGCGTACCGAATTGAAATACCTGCAGTATTATCTGGAACTGCAGCAGATGACGCATGATTTTTCCAGTGAATTTGATATTGCGGAGGGAGAGTACCTGAATACGCGGTGTGCCCGCTTTCTGCTACAGCCGATTGCAGAAAATGCGGTCTGCCATAATATGGACGAATTTGGAACCCTGTGGGTAGAAGCGTCGGAACAGGATGGGATAATTACCATTCGAATCCGGGACGATGGAAAGGGCTTTGAAATATCGGAGAAGATGGAGCAGAATGCAAAAGACGAACGAAAGGAGATCGGTCTGCGTTATGTGCAGATGACACTGAAATCATTCTATGGAGAAGAAGCAGAGATCAAAATAGAGAGTGAACTGGGAAAAGGAACGGAGGTTACCCTGCATTTTCCGGTGCTTCCGGCATAAAAAAAGAACTACGAGAAGGAAAAGAGAAAAAGATAAAATGGGGTGGAACAAATGTATCAGGTATTGGTGATTGACGATGATAAGCTGGCAAGAAAGGGACTGATTTCACTGATTCCGTGGGAAAAATACGGAATGGAGGTCGCCGGAGATGTGGCGAACGGAGCGTTAGCACTGCAGTTTATTGAAACACATCCGGTGGATCTGGCTGTGGTGGATCTGACGATGCCGGTGCTCTCCGGGTTGGAGTTTATCTGCGAGTGCAGGGCGCGGGAAATTTCCATGGACTATATTGTGCTTTCCGCACATGAGGATTTTACGTATGTGCAGAAAGCATTGCGGCTCGGGGTAATTGATTATATTTCGAAGCTTCAGCTTGAACCGGAAGAATGCGGTGAGGTGTTCCTGCGTGCGGCGGAGCATATTCGAAAACGGAAAGAAAAAGAGCAGCAGATGCAGACGGGGGGAAGAATAAATCGGAAAAAGACAGAGACTGTGGCAGATCAGGAAGAGAAGGAACAGTGGAGAAAACTCTGGGAGGAGACGGCTTCGCTGACCTGGATTTATAATATAGAGGAAACACAGAAACTCTGTAATCTCAGGAAGGCAATTCCGACCAGTCAGAAACAGGAATACCGGTACACAATGCAGACGCTGCAGGAAATTCAGAATGCCTTTGGCATTTTCATGGAGGAGCAGGAATATGAAAATCTGCAGGAGCCGGAAAAACTGACAGAAAAAATACGACAGGATCTGTGGCAGCGGGTACAGAACGGAGAAGGACAGGCTGTTACGGAGATATTGATTTTAAAAGCGGTACTTTTTATCGAAGATCATCTGGTGGATTCTGAAGTGAAAGCGGAGCAGATTGCAGATGCTGTTGGAATGTCGAGAAGTTATTTTTCCGTCTGTTTCAAGAAATGCACAGGCTATTCGGTCAACAGTTATATCCGAAAAGAACGGATTGCGCTGGCCTGCCGTCTGCTGCGGGAAAATCCGCAGATTTCGGCAGAACAGATGGCGGATGCTGTCGGGTATCATGATGAAAAATATTTTGTAAAACTGTTTCAGCAGAGTATGGGTATTGGCTTTGCCGAATATAAAAAACAGTTAAAACGGCAGGAGTTTTAGCAGAATGCCGGAGTGTGGGAACGAAAAAGCAGACATTTGTTTGAAGGACAGAGAACAAATGTCTGCTTTTTGGATGAAATGGATCCTGGTTTTGTATAAATGTTCGTAAAAAATAGAACACAAGGCTGTTTTAATTCGTCAAAATATATCATAAAATAGACTTATAAGAAAACGAAAGAAACAAAATGACGAACGAGGAAAGGGGAAAACACATGAAAAGGAAAAAACTTGTTGCAATCTTACTCACAGCAGCGATGACCGCAGGCATGCTGGTCGGATGTGGAAGCAGCGGCGGCAGCACAGGAGGCACATCGGACAGTAAAGCATCATCTGAGAGCACAGCATCTTCCGGAACGGCTGATAATTCTTCTGAGGAAGAGGGAGAGGATCTGGCGTTCAAAAAATTTCCGGAAGTTGTCGAGGTACACGTAGGACAGGGTGTCAGCGCAACCGATACTCTGCCGGACGGACTAAGCGTGGATAATAACCAGTACACCGACTATCTTCTGGAAAACTTCAACATCAAAGTCGTTGTAGACTGGACCGCAGCATCTGGAAATGATTACACACAGAAAGTAGCGCTCTGTATCGCAAGCAATACCCTTCCGGATGCGATGACGGTATCGAGAGAGTATATGCTGAAAGCCGCAAAAGCAGGTCAGTTATACGATCTGACCGATCTGTTCCAGAAAGTACAGTCTGATCAGGTAAAAGAAGTTATGGATTCGACCGATGGACAGGCTATCGCAGAAGCGAGCGTGGACGGCAGACAGTATGCAATCCCGGCAGTTGAGGTAGAAACAGGAAGCGTTCAGGTATTAAACGTTCGTCAGGACTGGCTCGATGAGTATGGTCTCGATGCACCGAAAACTCTGGACGATGTAGAAAATATTGCCAAAGTATTTGCGGAGAAAAAACCGGCAGGCGAAGATACCATTCCGCTGGCTGGTCCGGATAAAAATACAAAATGCTATACCAGTTTTCTGGATACCGGCACAACAACAGGCGGATTTGACGCAGTATTTACCGCAAACGGCGCATATCCGGGACTGTTCCTGAAAGATGATGACGGAAACGTAACATATGGAACCGACTCCGATGCAACCAGAAGTACACTGGAGCGTCTGGCGGACTGGTACGCAAAAGGCTATATTGATCCTGAGATGGGAACAAGAGATTCCACAATCGAGCAGATCAATGCCGGAAAAGTTGGTATGTTCTTCGGCGCATGGTGGGTTTCCGGTTATGGAATCGGTGATGCATACCGTAACGAGCCGGATGCAAACTGGCAGACCTATCCGATCTACACCGATGACGGTGAATGGAATGTAAGACTTGGATCTGCAACAACAGGTTACTGTGTCATCAACAAAAATGTTTCCGAAGATGTTGCCAAAGCAGTTATCATCATGGCCAACGTTCTGTTGAGAGATGAGAGCAAATTTGATGTTTCCGAGCAGCCGCTCAGCTTCTGGCCAGTCAGAACACTGATGGCTCCGGCTGATGAGTGTGAATACACTTATCATGAACTGATCAAAGTATTAAACGGCGAAACCAAGCCGGAAGATTATGCAGGTGTATCCAGTGCATACAAACTGCTGGCAAACGATGTTTCGGTTATTAAGGATACCGTTCCTGGATACGAAAAAGACAAACAGCTCTCTATCGAAGATTTCAGCACTGAAAACTTCGGTAACTTCCAGAGAATGTATTCTCTGCTGGTCGGCGACCGTCCGTACGCTACGACAGAAGTAAACAACAAAGTCAGAAGCTGCATCTTCAGCCAGACAGCTACCATGGAGAAAAAATGGGCAAACCTGCAGTCCATGGAAAATGAGATGGTTATGAAAGTCATCACCGGAAAATCGGATATCAGCGCATACGATGAGTTCGTGAAGAACTGGAAGTCTGAAGGCGGCGATACAATTCTGGAAGAAGTAGAAGAATACTAAAACAGGAAAAAGGCAGACCGTTTCAATGTGATTTTCAGATACTGAAAGATCACCTGCTTTGCGAAAAGGGGAGAGCAGTCAGCTTTCCCCTTTTTCACAGAATACGTTCTGTCCATCGGAAACAAAAGGAAAATACGGAAATGACAGGAGGGAGGATCTGTATGAAAGCAGCTTCTGCGTCAAAGAAAAAGGGAGTTCTGAAAAAAACAAGAAATTCCAGAACCATCTGGAACTATCATATTATGATTCTGATAGGAATGGTCTGGCTGTTCTTCTTTAATATTGTTCCAATGTTCGGAATTGTCATTGCATTTGAGGATTACAGTCCGATGTCCGGACTGTGGCATTCAGACTTTGTAGGAATGGAAAATTTTACATATTTATTTTCCATGAGTGACTGTAAACGAGTCATTTTTAATACGCTGGTTATCGCAGTTGCCAAATTGATTCTAAATATTATTGTGCCACTGGCATTTGCACTTTTATTAAATGAAATCCGTCAGGTGAAATTTAAAAAAGCAGTACAGACAATTGTTTATCTGCCGCACTTTCTTTCCTGGGTTATTCTGGCAAGTGTTCTGCTGGAAATGTTCGGCTATAAAGGTGTTATCAATTCCATCCTTGGTGTATTTGGAATCCGGGGAAAGATATGGTTCTCAGAGGAGAGCTGCTTTCGCCAGTTAGTCATCGGTTCGGATGTATGGAAAGAGTTTGGATTTAATGCCGTTATTTATTTAGCAGCTCTCACCGGGATCAGCCCGGAACTCTATGAGGCAGCGGCAATTGACGGCTGCAGTCGTTGGAAAGCGGTATGGAATATCACTATTCCAGGTATTGCAAGTACGATCGTTGTATTAAGTATTCTCGGACTTGGAAATGTACTAAACGCAGGCTTCGATCAGATATTCAACCTGTACAGTCCGTTGGTTTACTCCACAGGAGATATCCTTGATACATGGGTTTACCGCATGGGTCTTTTAAATGTACAGTTCTCGCTGGCAACAGCAGCAGGCCTGTTTAAGTCGGTCATCAGCTTTACCCTGATTGTCATTTCCTACATCATTGCATATAAAGCCGCAGACTATAAGATTTTCTAAGGAGGGACAAAATCATGATTCAAAGCAAAAGTCTTGGAAGTAAAATATTTAATGTGTTTAACATCATTTTAATGAGTCTGCTCTCCTTAAGCTGTCTGTATCCCCTGTGGTATACACTCTGTCTTTCTGTTTCCGACAAGGCCGCGGCAAATTCGGGCAAGGTAAGTTTTTATCCGGTTGGATTCTCCCTGGCTTCCTATCAGCAGATCATGGGAGACACGCAATTTTTTCGTTCCTTCCTGATTTCTGCAGAGCGGACGATTTTTGGAACAGTCTTTACCATTGTAGTGCTTGCTATCTTTGCCTATCCGTTGTCTAAATCAGCAAATGAGTATCATCCGAAAAATGTGATTATGTGGATCGTTATTTTTTGCATGCTGTTCAACGGTGGAACGATTCCATGGTATATTACGATGGTAAATTACGGTATGATCGACAGTATGATCGGTCTGATTCTCTGTGGAGGCCTTCCGGTTTTTAATCTGATTTTGTTGATTAACTTTTATCGAAGCCTGCCAAAAGAACTGATGGAAGCAGCAGAAATTGACGGTGCCGGTGTCTGGACAGTTTTGTTCCGTATTGTTGTTCCGTGTGCAATTCCGATTTTTGCGACGCTAATTCTCTTTACCAGTGTCGGTTACTGGAATGAATATTTTCAGGGGCTGGTACTTTCAAGTGGCGAGCAGCATTATCCGTTACAGACTTATATTAAGCAGATGGTCGTTAATATCCAGACGACAAATCTTTCGATGGATCAGATCGAAAAAATGGACAAGCTGTCCAATCAGTCTTTGGATGCGGCAAAGGTATTCATCGCGATGATCCCAATGCTGGTGGTATATCCGTTCCTGCAGAAATACTTTATCAACGGTATTATGCTGGGAGCTGTAAAAGAATAAGAAAAAAGAGTGACAAGGCTCTGACGGAGTGAAAATCCATCGGAGTCTTTTTTCATGGCAGGGGATAAAAAGTGCATTGCTTATCTGTATCAGAATGGAATATAATAGAAGACAGAAAAAACGAAAAAATGTGAGGAATCATCGTGAAACAGGAAATTATAGCAGACCTGTCCAGGATCACCGAGGAGGAACAGGCAATTCTGGACGGCAAGACGGAAGTGGAAAAGGAGCGGTATTCGAGCGGGCAGAAGTTTGTGATGGATGCGGGAAAGCTGCTGGAGAGGGGAAAATTGATTGATATTCGGCCGCACACGCGGTTTATTCGTTTTCCGGCGCACAGCCACAATTATGTCGAGATGATCTACATGTGCCAGGGAAGCACCGTGCACACCATCAACGGGGACCGGATCGAGCTGAAAACGGGTGAGCTGCTGATTCTGAATCAGAATGCAGTGCAGGAAATTGAACCGGCAGGGCGTGACGATATCGCGGTCAACTTTCTGATTCTGCCGGAGTTTTTTGACCAGACGCTGCGAATGATCGGGGCAGAGGAGAATCAGTTAAAGGATTTTATCGTCGGCTGTCTGAAAAGCGGGGAGGTACCGCTCTGTTATTTGCATTACAGAATCGCGGATGTCCTTCCGGTGCAGAATCTGATCGAAAATCTCGTCTGGACGCTCTTACATCACCAGAGCAATAAGCGGAGCATCAATCAGATTACGATGGGCCTTTTATTCCTGCAACTCATGAACTACACCGAACGCGTGCAGGTGGGAGAGCAGTATTTTGAACAGGAGATGCTGCTCGGCGTATACCGCTATATCGAGGAACATTACCGGGAGGGCAGCCTTTCGGAACTGGCGGAAGAACTGCACTACGATTTTTACACCTTAAGCCGCATGATCCGCCGCCTGACCGGGAAAAACTACACTGAACTTGTCCAGAACAAACGCCTCACCCAGGCCGCGTATCTGCTGGAAACGACAGGACTTTCCGTGGCAGACATCGGCGAGCGGGTCGGGTACGAGAACATGAGTTATTTTCATCGGATTTTTAAAGAGCGCTATGGAATATCGCCGAAGAAGTACCGGGTGGAGAAGAAAATAGAATAGAAATAGAAAAATCCACAGGGGGATAAGGGCTCTGTGGATTTTTTTGCTGTTATCCTATTTTAGCGGAAAACAAATCCTCATAAAGATAATTCTGCTTTTATAATAGATTTGTCCAGCATAGTAAGATGTTGGGCATTCGAAAAAGAAAAAGCAGAGAAAGAGTGGAAAAATAGACAACTTTAGAATATAATTGACTAAGAAAAAATGGAAAAACAGGAAAAACTCGATAAAATTATATTTTACGTCGTAATTGTCATAGGAATTTTAATGATTTTGCTGCAAAATGGAGGTAAGAAAAAACAGAAACGGAGTGAATAAAATGAGTTTATATATCGGGACAAATTATCATCCGCATGATTGGCCGAAGGAGCGGTGGGAAAAGGATTTTCAATTGATGAAAGAGGCTGGATTTGATACAGTACGGCTGGGACATCTGTGCTGGGACAGCTATGAGCCGGAGGATGGCGTTTATACCTTCGAATGGTTTGATCAGGTTATGGAGTTATGCGTAAAATACAAATTGGATGTAATACTGGATGTGTCGATGCATCCGGCACCGATCTGGGTTCATAAACTTTGCCCGGGATGCAATGTAGGAGGAAAAAATGGAGCTCCACAGGCACCGCTGCGCCGATATATGGACGATGTTTCTGATCCAGAGTATCAGAAGTATGCACTGCGGTTTGCTAAAAAAATCGTTTCCCGTTATAAAAATCATCCGGCGCTGTTTGCGTTTGGACTGTGCAATGAGCTGGGAGCAGGCTATCCATCCTATTCTGAAGCGTCGAAGAAGAGATTTCAGAAATGGCTGGAAAAGAAATATAAAACAATAAAAGCACTAAATCATGCCTGGGCAACCCAGCGCTGGAGCCGAAAGCTTTCATCTTTCGAAGACGTTGCAATGCAGGTAAATGAATACGAAATCGGGGCACCGGAGGCATGGCTGGATATGCGGCGCTTCTTTTCCGATGGTATCGCAGATTTTATTACAGAACTGGCAGAAACGGTAGAACAAAATGCGCCGGGAAAGGCTCATACATCGAACCATTTTGCAGAATATGAGACGCTTGGATTTGATTATTTGAAGGCAGCATCTGGATTTGTTGACTATCCTGGCATCGGTTTTTATCCTGGCTATGGAGACAGGGAGAGTATGGAATTCTGGAAAACGGGTTCCTGGTACATGAAACGGATTGCTGAAACTGGAAAACCAATGTGGTGCATTGAATTTGTGACAGGTGGTTTCGGGATTCATCATGCGGCAATGGGGATGAACAGAATGTATGCGTTCTGGTGTCTGCTGCATCGGATGCAGATGATGCTGGGATGGACCTGGCGAAGCATGCTGAATGGCGAAGAACAATATCTGACCGGTATGCTGAATCATGATGGAAGACCGAATGAAAATTATCGGGAATACCAGTGGATTGCATCGGATTTTCGGAAGCTGGAAAAATACGGATTTCCATATCTGCCGCAGCCAGAGATTGCTGTTTCTTACAGTTATGACAGTGAGCTTATGGCTGCGTATGCAAAAATGCAGTATCGAATGCCATACAGCAACAACCTTGCCATCGCGCATCGGATTCTGGAAGAGAGAAACCTGGATTATAATGTTGTAGATTTGCATCAAATGACAGAACAATATCAGATTCTGATTATTCCGGGTGAAATTGTAATGGATCACGAGCAGGAAAACACGGTGCGGGAATTTGTAAAAAATGGCGGTACGGCAATTATGACAGGGTATTCTGCATGGGTAAAAGAAACCGGTCAGGTATTTGACACGTCGAGACCAGGAAACCTGACTGATGTATTTGGAATAGAAATTGTTGGATATCAGAGAACCGCAGGTATGGAAGTTTCTGAAAAAGAAGAGCAGAAGCTTCGCAGAAATCCGGCAAACGGAAGAGAACTTCTGAAAGTGAGAGAAAAATGGATTGATGTGGATTATTATGAGCAGATCGAAGCAACAGATGCAGAAGTCCTGCAGCGTGAGGAGACACATCAGATTCCAGCTATAACCAGAAATCGGTATGGAAAAGGAGCGGCGTATTATTTGTTTTGTGAAACAGAGCCGGAACTTTTAGGCGAGGTTCTTGATGAATGCTGCAGGGAAAAAAGTATGCAGTCCGTGGTTACACCGCAGGGAGTAATTGGAAGAAAAATAGCGGAAAACCAGTATTTTTATGTGAATCTGACGGGAAAGGAGCAGAAAATAGAGCTTCCAGAGAATGGATATGGGGTGCTGCAGGAGAAAAAGATGGAAGATACCTGCACGCTGCAGGCGTTTGATGGTGAACTGGTGATTTGTTAAAGAAGATTGCATGAGGAAAAGAAAATGAAAAAAACAGAGGACAAGTCAGTTATTTACAAGTCACTCTGGATCATGGGGACAGTTATGATTTTAGCTGTCCTCATTATTGAGCTTGTAAGTATTTTTCTGATTCAGAGAGACAGAAGAAAGACGGAGAGGCTATTTTCTAATACGATAGAGAGCTACGGCCAGTTCTGGGAGGATAAATTTGCATCAACTTCAAAAGCGCTTCTGCTGATGAGCGGAACGGATTCAACACCATATTATCAGCAGCTGTGTATTTCGAAAGATCCGCTAACGGTGGAAACTGCTAAAGTACAGCAGCAGAAAATCATGATCGAAATGGGAGAACGGTATGGAAGGGAAATGATGCTGTTTGTCTATGTGCCGGAACGAAATATTTATTTTGTAAGCACAGAGGAAGGGACAACTTATGCCTATCAGAGAGCGTTTAAAGAGAAAATCATTTCTTATATCGCGAACCAATATCAGGAACCAGAGAAAAACTGGATTTTTATGGAATTTGATGGACATCAGTACCTGGCGCGTATTTATTCGGCTGAAAATGGATACATTGGAGCTGCATTTTCTTTGGAAAGAATTGTATCTGGTTTTGTCGGAGAACGAAAAGATCTTTGCGTAGAAGTGCGGGATAATGAGACAGGAGAAGTAAAAATACACCAGGGGACAAGAAAAAGCGGAATTAGTACAACTTGTGTTTATCCACTGAAATATACAAATGCACAGATTTATGTCAGTATGGATGAAGGAATGCTGGACCCGGGAGGAACGTTCGGAACGCTTCTGCTAATGGGAGTCATGATGCTTGCAATTGCCAGCATTCTGATGGCAATTGGTCTGCAGGGAAAAACAGTCTTTGCGCCATTAGAACAGCTTCGAAGAGCCATGGAGCAGTACAGTACCGGGGATTTGGACGTACGTCTGCCGGAGCGGGAAAATGTATCTCAGATCGGACAGCTCTATCAGACCTTTAATCATATGGCAGATCAGATTCAGATTTTAAGAATTGATGTTTATGAAAAAGAGCTGGAGCGGCAGAGGGCGCGAAGCCGTTTCCTGCAGGTGCAGATTCAGCCGCATTTTTATACCAATATTTTAAATCTGATTCATGGAATGGCACAGATTCAGGATTTTGAAGAAATTCAGAAACTCTGCCGGGTATCAGCTGCATATTTCCGTTATCTGATGGGGCAGAAAGGAACCTTTGTACCATTGAAAGAAGAACTTCGATGTCTGATAAGCTATGTTGAAATTCAGCACTGCCGTTATAAAGATATGCTGGAAATTCAGGTAAACGTAGAACCGGAAATGGAGGATGAAATGATTCTTCCACTGGTGATTCAGACTTTTGTTGGAAACAGTGTAAAACATAATATTATGCTGGTTCCGCATCTGGAAATCGAGCTGACAGTAAAAAGAGAAGGCGAGCATGATCTGCTGATTCTGATCGAAGATAATGGTTTAGGATTTAAGAAAGAAATTCTTGATAAAATTAATCGGAATGAGTCAATTGAAGAAGAAGGAGAACATATCGGAATACAGAATGTGAAGGAACGTATCCGTGAATTTTATGGGGAGGCGTATGAATTAAAAATTACAAGTCAGCCGGGATATAGTGAAATTCGCATTTTACTGCCGAGAATAGAAAAACAGTAGAAAGAAGGGAGCAAAAATGAATCTGCTGCTGGTAGATGATGAAATTGCCATGCTGCATATTATGGAGAAGGCAATTGACTGGAAAAAGAAGGGAATTCAAAAGGTTTTTACGGCCTACAATACGGATCTTGCACGGGACATTATCAGTAGTTCCAAAATTGATCTTGTGATCTGCGATATTGAAATGCCAAAAGAGAATGGTCTGAGTCTGATTCAATGGATTCAGGATATGTATCCTGAAATTATCAATATTATTCTGACTGGGTACCCGGATTTTAATTATGCGAGAAGTGCAATTTCCCTTGGGGTTTACCGGTATTTACTGAAACCGATTGCATTTGATGAACTGGAAGAAACAATTGCTTCAGCAGTGGAAAAGCTGGAGGAGTATAAAACAAAAAACAAACCGGAAGCAGATCCGGAGATAGCAGATGCGGTCAATACGATTAAAAAGTATCTGGAAAGCCATTACAGTGAAGTGATTACACGAAAGAAGATTGAAGAATTGGTGCATCTGAACCAGGATCATATCAACCGGGAGTTTAAGAAACAGACAGGATATACACTGATGGAGTATGTACAGCATTATCGAATTTTGATGGCAAAGAAAATGCTGCGGGAGACGACGCTGTCGATTTCTGAAATCAGTATTCGTACAGGCTATGATTCTCCGGCCTATTTTTCTAAAATATTTAAAAAACAGACCGAACGTACACCATTGGAATATCGTGCGGCAAAAGCAAAAGGATAAGTCGTTTTTGTTATAAAACGGGTCGGGATTGAAATTGAGAGAGAAGTGGAAGTGCGGTAAGATAAAACCATCAAAAAACACGGGAGGTAACACAAATGAGAAAGAAAATGGCAGCAGCAGTTTTGATGGCGGCAATGACCGCATCACTTCTTGCAGGATGTGGGGACAGCAAGAGTTCGGACAGCACAAAGGCAGATTCTGCGCAGACAACAGCATCGAACCAAAGTGAAGCAGGAGATAGTACATCCGATCTGAAGGATGGAAAAACAGAAGAACTTCTGATGGTATGGCCAGGATCTAATGCATCACCGGCAGATATGCAGGCCGTAGAGGATGAAATGAATGAGATCATCGGAGAAAAGGTAGATGCAAAAGTAAAACTTCAGATTATTGAATGGGGTGCTTATAACGACCAGACGAACCTGATGCTTTCGAGCGGTGAAAAACTGGATATGGTATTTCTGATGTCCAATATTCGTGAAGATGGACAGAGAGGACAGCTCTATCCAATCAATGATCTGATAGAGACGTATGCACCGGATGCATACAGTGCAATGGAGCGTTATATTGAAGCATGCTATTTCGACGGTAATCTGTATGGACTGCCGACGTATCGTGACCTTGCATCCCAGGCAGGATTTATGTGCCGAGCAGACATTCTGGAAGAGCTTGGATATAAAGCGGAAGATATCAAAAACTTTGATGATATCGAGGAAGTACTGAAAAAATGCCAGGAAGTACATCCGGAACTTTATCCGATGATTCCGTCGGATCTGAACAATGGATGTTTCGCGAACTATGTAAAAGGAGAGTTTGATGTTGTAACTTCAGGTGTCGGCGTTGATATCGATGATGATGCATCCGATGGAATCACCGTTATTAATACGTATGACACAGAAAAGTACAAAGAGATGGCTGAAAAAGCATATGACTGGAACCAGAAAGGCTATTTTATGCCAGATTCTACAACGAATACAACAACCCGTCAGGATCTGTTCCGTGCTAATACAGCGTTCAGCTATTATGGAAGCCAGCATCCGGGAACTGCAACACAGGAAACAATGAACTCCGGTAAAGAAATCGTTTCGATTCCGATTGGAAGAAGCACTATCAGTACTTCCTCTGTTAACTTCTGCCAGTGGGCAATTCCGGCACAGTGCGAGAACCCGAAAAAAGCTCTTGCAGTCCTGAATCTGCTGTACTCAGACTCCGACTTCCAGAATCTGTTCCGATATGGAATTGAAGGCAAAGATTATGTTGTATCGGATGGAATTGCATCTTATCCAGATGGAGTAACTTCTGATTCGGTAGGCTGGGGCAACGAGCTGTGGCTATGTGGTAATGGTTCTGTTGGCTATGCATGGGAAACTGATCCGGAAAATGTATACGAGAAATTTACGGAATACAATGATACTGCACAGGAATCTCCGCTGTATGGATTCATTTATGACACGACAAATGTAAAAAATGAAATTACAGCAATTACAAACGTAACAGATAAATATAAAGCAATCATCGAAAACGGCGATGCAGATCCAAGTACGACACTGCCGCAGTTCAATGAAGAACTGAAATCAGCAGGTATCGACAATATTATCGAAGATATGCAGAAACAGGTAGACGAATGGCTTGCAAATAAATAAACAAGGCAGACAGGGTCGGACGATGAGAATCGGCCGGCCCTGGCTTTTGAGACAGAAAAAGAGGGATTCCTATGGGAAAAAAGAAAACATGGAAAAATATAAAAAGAGCATTTCCATTATATATAATGGTAGCGCCGGGATTTTTATATCTTTTAATTAATAACTATGTGCCGATGACCGGTATCATCATTGCTTTTAAACATTTGAATTTTGCAAAAGGAATTTTGCACAGTGACTGGGCGGGGCTTTCCAACTTTGAATATCTATTTAAAACACCGGATGCAGCACTGATTACAAGAAACACATTATTATACAATTTTGCATTTATTGTCGTTAATACGACGGTATCTATTCTGATTGCAATTTTACTGAGTGAATTAAGAAGCAAGACAAAAGTGAAAATTTTTCAGTCTGCTGTTCTGATTCCATCTTTGATTTCGATTATCATTGTCAGCTATCTGGTATATGCGTTCTTAAGCGGACGTACTGGCTTTGTTAATGGACTGCTGACTTCTCTTGGAAAAGAAAATATCTCATTTTACACCGAGTCAAAATACTGGCCATTCATCCTGATTTTTGTAAACTGCTGGAAGGGAGCCGGATATTCATCCATTATTTATCTGGCAGCGATTCTTGGAATTGACCAGGAAATGTATGAGGCAGCTGAGATTGACGGAGCAACAAGATGGCATAAAATCAAATGTATTACCCTTCCGCTGCTGAAATCTACAGTAGTCACAATGACACTGCTGTCCATCGGAAGAATTTTCTATTCTGATTTTGGTCTGTTTTATCAGGTACCAATGAACTCGGGAGCGCTGATCAATGCAACCAACACGATTGATACTTACGTATATCGAGGACTGATTGAGCTGGGTGACATCAGTATGTCATCGGCAGCCTGTGTATATCAGTCGCTGATGGGATTTGCACTTGTCATGATTGCAAACTGGCTTACAAAACGTTACAGCAGTGAGAATGCACTGTTCTGACAGAAAAGAGGACAAAATTATGGTAGGAAAACAGGAACGGCGTTATCAGAGAATGATCACGGTAGTTCTGGCACTGATTTCACTGATTATGGTGATTCCGCTGGTGCTTCTGGTGGTTGCATCGTTTACAAGCAACAATGAGATTGTGCTGCATGGATATTCTTTCTTCCCAAAAGAACTGAGTCTGGAAGCATACAGGTACATTTGGAACGAGAGGGCACAGGTTTTCCATGCATATGGAATCACCATTCTGGTAACCGCGATTGGAACAACGATTGGCGTGATGATGACACTTTTGTATGCGTATGTACTGGCACATGAGAAATTTCCTGGAAAAACATTTCTTGCATTTTATCTGTTTTTCACGATGCTGTTTAATGGTGGACTGGTACCGACCTATATTATGTATACCCGCTACCTGCACATGAAAAATACGATTCCGGCATTAATTATACCGGGTCTGCTGATGAGTGCTTTTAATGTGATTCTGACAAGAACGTATATTCAGTCAAATGTACCGGCGGCATTAAGTGAGGCTGCCAAAATTGATGGTGCAACAGAGTTTCAGGTATTCCGCAAAGTAGTTCTTCCTATGTGTAAACCGATCATTGCAACGGTCGGATTATTTGCCGGACTTGGTTATTGGAATGACTGGACGAATGGATTATACTATATTACAGATACTAACAAATTCAGCATTCAGCAGCTTTTGAATAATATGATTAAAAACATCGAATTTCTTTCCAAAAATGCGAACAGTAATATCAACCTGGCCAGCGTAGGAGGGGGAATCCCGCAGGAGACCGTGCGTATGGCAATCGCCATCGTCGGACTGCTTCCGATTCTGATCGTATTCCCATTCGTACAGAAATATTTTGTAAAAGGAATTTCTATTGGAGCTGTAAAAGGCTGAGAAAAAATTGGGGGAAAGCAAATGAAAATAAAAGAGATGGAAACAGAAAAACTGATTTCGCTTCTCTGCGGCGATCAGTTTATGAATACAAAAGCACTGCCGGAATACGATATTCCATCCCTGGAAATGAGCGATGGACCGATGGGGCTTCGCTATCAGAAAAAGGATAAGGATTCTCTTGGCATTAATCGAAGTGAACCGGCGACCTGTCTGCCGGCGGGAGTAGCAGTAGCGGCATCCTGGAACCCGGATGTAGCAGAGCAGGTAGGAACAATCATTGGATCAGAGGCGGCTGCGTACGGAGTGGATCTGGTGCTGGGACCGGCGGTTAATTTGGAACGGAATCCCCTCTGCGGAAGAAATGTGGAATATCTTTCCGAGGATCCGCTTCTTGCAGGAAGACTGGGAGGTGCCTATATCCGCGGCGTGCAGTCACAGCAGGTCGGCGCATGTATCAAGCACTTTGCTGCAAATAATCAGGAGACCGAACGGGAATATCTGAATGTAATCTGTGAGGAAGATGTCCTGCGGGATCTGTATTTAAAAGCATTTGAAATTGCAATCCGTGAGGGAAAACCGGCAGCGGTCATGACGAGCCTTTCGAAGATCAATGGAACATACTGTGCAGAAAACCGCTGGCTGTTCGATATTCTTCGAAAAGAATGGGGATTTGACGGACTGGTCATGACGGACTGGTTCGGACTGGACGATCGGGTGAAATCGGCAGAGGCAGGACTGGATCTTGAAATGCCGGGAACGGATGGAAAAAGCACTGCTTATATGGTGGAGCAGTGGAAACAGGGCAGACTGGACGAACACGTGATCCGTGAGCGGGCAGAATGCATCATACGAAATGCGAGAAAGTGGAAGATTCCGAAAACGAAAAAGACAGAGGAAGAACGAGAGCTGCTTTTAAAAGAAAATCATGAAAAAGTCTGCGCAGCAGCAGAAGAAGCCATTGTTCTGCTGAAAAATAAAGAGGATATTCTGCCGCAGCAGCAGGGCAGAAAGCTGGCGGTTATTGGAGAATATGCGAGAGAACCTCTGTTTCAGGCGGAGGGCTCCGGAAAAGTAGAAGGAGCAGGAAAAGAAGACGCCTGGGAATGTGCAGAAAAATGGAACGGAGCAGATAATACACCGTTTGCGATGGGATATCGCAGGAACAATGCGGGAAGTGAAGCGGAGCAGCAAAAACTCCGGGATGAGGCGGTGAAAACAGCAGCGGATGCAGATGCGGTTCTGTTTTTCCTTGCTATGGATTTTGGTTTTGAAGGAGAAGGAAATGACCGTGTGCAATATGAACTGCCGGAATACCAGGTGGCTCTTTTAAAAGAAATTGCTGCAGTTAATTCGAATGTAATTGCGGTTGTGATGAACGGCGGAGCCGTTGCCATGCCGTGGGCTGACGAAGTAAAGGCGATTCTGGAATGCTTCTACGGCGGTCAGGGGATTGGAAGAGCGATTGTGAAAGTGATAAGCGGAGAGGTGAATCCGTCCGGACATATGCCTGTGTCAGTTCCGGCGTTCCGGGAACAGATTATCTCGGATGAAAATTTTGCAGAGCAGACGGAGCAGGTGACGTACCGCGAGGGTATGTTTATGGGCTACCGAGGATACGAGACGAAAAAAATTCCGGTGCAGTTTCCGTTTGGATTCGGACTTTCGTATACAACATTTGAAATTACGGAGTGCAGCGTGGAGCAGGAGAAAATCACAGATTGTGAGAAAACAGTTCTGCGTGGAAAAATTAAAAATACGGGCAGCAGAAAAGGGGCTCAGGTCGTTCAGCTCTATGTGAAAAATCCAAGAGCATGGAAAGCAAGGCCAGCCAGGGAACTTCGCGATTTTCAGAAAATTATACTGGAGGCGGGAGAAGAAAAAGAGTTTGTATTTTCCATTTCACGTGAACTGTTTGAACTCTACGATGAACGCGTTGATGAGCGGACGGTACCGCAGGGAATGTATGGACTTGAGCTTGGATTTTCAGTACAGGATATCCGTGCAGCACAGAAGATCGAAGTAACACCGGTTTTTCCAGTACCAAGACAGATCCAGGGATGGGATAAAACGGAGCGTCTGCTGGAAACGAAGGCTGGGGAACAGATTTTTGAAGAGCTGTATCGTAAAATTACAGAAAAAGCAGGAGGAATCTTCGCGCAGCGTCTGAAAGAAGAGAAAAATGTAAGAGAAATGCTTCTTTCTCAGCCCATTCGTATCGTTCACCTGATGATCTGGAATGAGATGACAGATTCAGAATTAATTGCTATATTGGAAAAGGTAAATCAAGAACTGTATCATGACTACCGGGAAAAGATGCGGAGTTTGGAGAAAAAATGAAAACAATAGAAGAAATGAAATCCTTTCCGGCGGCAAGAAAAAATTACAGACCGGAAAAGGTAGAAAAACTGTCGGAAGAACAGATGAAATGGTTCCGGGATGCGAAGTTTGGCATGTTTATTCACTGGGGAGTATATTCGATGCTCGGAAAAGGGGAATGGGTGCTGATGAATGAGCATCTGGATGTGCGGAAGTATGAGACACTGAAGGATGACTTTCTTGCAGAAAATTTTGATGCGGAACAGTGGGCCCAAAATGCAAAGGCAGCGGGGATGAAGTACATGGTGCTGACAACACGCCACCACGATGGCTTTTGCCTGTTCGATTCGAAATGCAGTGATTTTACCGCAATGAAAGGAGCTGCACATCGGGATTTTGTTAAAGAATATGTGGAGGCGTGCCGGAAAGAAGGAATGAAAGTTGGCTTTTATTATTCTCCTCTCGACTGGCGCTTTCCAGGATATTTCATGCCGGATCTTTACTGGGAGAGTGCAGAGGCACTGAAAAAACAGTGCCATGATCAGCTGATGGAGCTGATGAGTAATTATGGAAAGATTGATCTGCTCTGGTTCGATGGTGAGTGGCTTGCACTTGGAGGAATGGACTGGAATGGAGAAAGAGGCTGGTACAGGAAAGATGACTGGCAGACCAGTGAATATATGAGGGTCAATTATTTCTGGGAGTCGGAGAAACTGATAAATGAAATTCGACAGCTGCAGCCGGATATTATGATCAATAACCGCGGCGGCTGGGAAGGCGATTTCCATGTGCGGGAACGCAGAATCGACGGGATGCGGACGGACAAGCCGTGGGACAGCAACGACTGTATTGCGGATTCCTGGGGCTATATCCCGGGCAGACCAGTGCTGCCGCTGCGCCAGCTGATTCAGAATCTGGTTTCAATCGCCGTGCGGGACGGCAATTATCTGCTGAATATCGGCCCGGACGGAACGGGAAAAATGGATGAGGAGCAGGTAGAACGCCTGCGCCAGGCCGGAGAATGGCTTTCGAAATACGGCGAAACGCTGTACGGCCTGCGCGGCGGCCCTGTGATTGCGGACCGCTGGGGCGGAACGATGTACCGCGACAATATTGTTTATGTGCATATTCTGGAATGGGAAAAAGATCAGATCACGTTTGAAATTCCGGGGAATACAATGGAAAAATGGGAAGTGATTTCCGGCGGAAAAGCAGAACTGACGGAAGAAAACGGAACCTTTTCGATCTCCGTCCCGATTCCGGAGCGCGACAGCATTGATACCATTCTGAAACTTACCTTTGCAGAACCGATTGTATGGGAGGGCTGCAAAGGAAGGGAAAATGATGTGTATGGACTTGCGGACGGTCTGAAAGAAGAATAGAGGATACAAAAAAACGGATCGAGTATCTGACTTTAAAATCAGATGTTCGATCCGTTTTTTGCGTGTAAATCGTATCAATTACTTACTGTTCATTTTCATCCTTCGGCAGCCGCACGATCCGTACCTTGTCGACTCTCCGGTCTGCCATTTTCAGTACGGTTACGTCGAGGCCATCCGAGACGAAATGATCGCCTTCCTTTGGCACGCGCTCGAGGATCCCCATGATCCATCCGCTGACCGTAAAGACGTCAAATTCTTTGTCAATATCGAGCTCTTCATACACCTTGTCGATGCTTGCCGTTCCGGTCACGAGGTATTCGTTTTCGGAAACTTTCTGGATTTCCTGTACAACCGCATCATGCTCATCCCAGATTTCGCCGACGAGCTCTTCGAGGATATCTTCCATGGTGATGATACCGTCGGTGCCGCCGAATTCATCAATGATAATGGCAATATGCGATTTCTTCGCCTGCATTTTTTTTAGCAGCGGGCCGACCTTCGTATTCTCGGTTACAAAGAGCGCCGGGCGGATGATGCTGCTTAGCGGTTTGTTGGTGTGGTAAATGTGGTTGTGGAAATCCTTCTGATACACAATTCCCACAATGTGGTCGATATCATCATCATACACTGGCAGCCGGGAAAATCCGGTGTCGGAGAAAGTCTTAGCGATCTCGGATTTCGTCGCATCGAGCGGAATGCCGATGACGTTGACACGCGGAGTAAAGATCTCTGCGGCCTCCATCTCCATGAAGCCGATTGCATTCTGAATCAGATCGCCTTCCTGGTCGTCGATGTCGCCCTCCTGGGTCGCCTCCTCGACGATGGTCATCAGTTCCTCATCGGTGATGCCGTGGTTTTCCGAGGATTTGAAGATGCGGGAGAGCAGCTTCTTCCACTGGGAAAAGAAAAACGTCACCGGGGTCAGCACGATCATCAGAATGTGGAGAAACGGTGCGGAAAATTTGGCGATCGTCTCCGGAGATTCTTTTGCAATGCTTTTCGGGGAAACTTCGCCGAAGATCAGGACCACGATAGTGGTTACGATCGTGGAAACCGTCGCACCGGAGTCGCCGCCGAGAAGCTTGATAAAAAGCACCGTGGCAAGGGAGCTGAGTCCGATGTTGACGATGTTGTTGCCGACGAGAATCGTGGAGAGCAGCTTGTCAAAGTTCTCCAGCAGCTTTAACACCAGTTCCGCCCGCTTGTCGCCTTTTTCTGCCATATTTTTCATGCGGATGCGGTTCAGCGAGGTGAAGGAAGTCTCCGTCGCCGAAAAGTAGGCTGAGAGCATGACGCAGATAAGAATGATGATGAGTGACACAATGTCGCTGTTCATTTGTTTTTCCTTTCTTAGGAAACCGGGACACGATGCAAAAAATGTACAAAAAGACATAACCTATCTTGAATCTGGCGGAATCAAAGATAGATTATGTCTCCGTTTATCAAATGATGAAAATAAAGCATCGTCGAGGCATACTGCCTGAGTCGTCCATGTTTCTGTAATCCTTTCGTTGATCAGTAATCCCTTTTATTGTACGGTATGTGGGAATAATTGTCAATAAGGTATGCGAAAATCACAGGAAATACGAAACCGCATTGTTGTAGCTGATATTTTCCACCATCTCTTTCAGAAACTCCAGGTTCGCCGGGTACTCCCCGTTTTCCACCCAGTTTCCGATTTGATTGCAGAGAATCCGGCGGAAATATTCGTGGCGCGGGAAGGAGAGGAAGCTGCGGGAGTCGGTCAGCATGCCAATGAAGGTGGAGAGCATGCCGATGCTGGAAAGCGTCGCAAGCTGGGATTCCATGCCGTATTTGTGATCGTTGAACCACCATGCGGTACCGAACTGCACTTTCGAGCGGATGCCAGGCGCAGCAAAGTTTCCGGCCATGCTTGCAAGCATCGGGTTGTCGCCCGGGTTCAGAGAGTAGAGCACAGTTTTCGGCAGTGCGTCGTCCTCGTCCATATCGTTTAAGAAAGCGCCGAGCATCGGGGCAAAGGCGAAATCGTTCATGCTGTCAAAGCCGGTATCGGCACCGAGCGCACGGAACATCCGCTTCGAGTTGTTACGGAGTGCTTTGATATGAAGCTGCATGGCGATATTGTGCTTATGATACAGCCGTCCGAGGTTCGTCAGAAGGAAGCCCTTGTACATGCCGAGCTCTTTTTCGGTGAGAGCACCGCCGTTCATGCGATTTTCAAATACATCATTCGCCTCAGCAGCCGTGCATGGCACATAGAAGCAGCCCTCAAGGCTGTGGTCGCTGACAACGCAGCCGGCGGAGAGGAAGAAGTCGAGGCGGCAGGAGAGGGCATGCACCATATCCTCCGCGGATGCAATCGTCCTGCCGGCGGCAGCGGCAAGCTTTTCCACATATTCCGGGAAATCCGGCTTCTCGAGATGAACGGCGCGGTCCGGGCGGAAGGACGGCAGAACGCGGCAGGCAAAGTCTTCCTTCTGTAATGCCAGATGGCAGTGCAGATCATCTGCAGGATCGTCGGTGGTGCACAGATGCGACACATGCTGGTTCAGAATCAGATTGCGCACGGTAAACTCCTTCGTCTGCAGTTTTGCATTCGCCTCATCCCAGAGCTCCTTCGCTGTTGCTCGGGAGAGCGGTGTCGTGATGCCGAAGTACCGCTGCAGCTCCAGATGTGTCCAGTGGTATAAAGGATTGCCGATCGCGTTCTCAATCGTCTCGGCAAACGCCAGATATTTGTCGTAATCATCGGCGTTTCCGGTGATCAGATCCTCCGAAAAGCCCATCGCACGCATGGCACGCCATTTATAATGATCCCCGCCGAGCCAGACGCGTGTCAGATTCTCCATCTGGCGGTCTTCGAGAATCTCCTGTGGATTCAGATGGTTGTGATAGTCAAAAATGGGCATTTTTTCAGCCGCCTCGTGGTACAGTGTTTTCGCCGTATCGGTCTGCAGCAGAAAGTCAGCGTCCATAAAAGGTTTCATATGGAAATACCTCCCCTTTAGAATTGAGCGGTCAGAGCAGCAAGCGTATCTGCCACAGCGCCAGGTCCATGAAGCATCGAGACAAAAGCATCCAGCACACGGTCAGAAAGTCCGGCGGAAATCAGATCCACACCGAAAATCGAAGCATCGGAGAGCAGCGGAGCCAGCGTTTTGGAAAGCGCCTCACGGTCAGCCGGTGCGCCGAGTTTCAGATCCTGCACATACGGGCGGACCGTGGCAAGCAGCGGATCCGGGCTCAGATCAAATGCATCGCCGTTGTCATCCACGCCCATCAGATACCGCAGCCATCCCGCAAATACAGCCGGAATTGCCTGAAGATCCGAGAGTGACAGCTCCGGGGAAGCAAGATACGATTTGATCGTCTCACCGAACCGGATCGACAGCTTCTGTGACGTATCGGTTGCAATTCGCTGCGGCGTATCCGGCATAAACGGATTCGGGATGCGGATGTTCAGCACTTCAGCGATAAACTGCTTCGGAGAGAGAATACCAGGATCGGTGACAACCGGAAGTCCTTCGATATATCCGATGCGCTCCACGAGCTTTTTCAGTACCGGATTTTTCATCTCCTCACTGATCAGTTCATAGTCCAGCAGGCAGCCGAACACAGCGAGTGCGGTGTGCAGCGGGTTCAGGCAGGTGCAGACCTTCATGCGCTCTGTTTTGTTGACAGTTTCCCGGTCGGTAAAGATCCATCCGCTCTTTTCCATCGGCGGCCGTCCGTTCGGGAAATGATCTTCGACTACGAGGTACTGGCATTCCTCTGCATTGACGAACGGAGCAACGTAGGTGTGGCGGGAGGTGACGATCGACTGTGCATCAGCGAGGCCGTTCTCCTCGAGTATCTTTTCGATGGAACCATCCGGCCGCGGGGTGATCTTGTCGATCATGGTCCACGGGAAGCCGACTTTTTCCGGGTTCTGCAGATAGGAGAGGAAGCCTGGCTGTACCAGCTTGTTTTCTTCCCATGCAGAAGCGTAGGCTGTCAGGGCAAGGGAAAGTTTTTCGCCATTGTGGGAGCAGTTGTCGGTGCTGACCATCGCAAACGGTTTTTCGCCTGCAAGAAATCTTTCATATAAAAGAGAAGCAACTTTTCCCATATAGCTGGTAACGGAAGAAGGTCCGGCAGCAAAATCGGCAGCAACAGACGGCAGCAGTTCGCCCGCACCGTTTTTCAGGGAATATCCCTTTTCGGTGATCGTAAACGTCGCCATCTGCAGGGAATCCTTGGTAAAGATTTCTTTTAACCGGGCAAAATCCGGAGAATCCGCCGTATCGGCAGCCAGCGATTCTGCGATGCTTCCAACAACGGTTTTCTCGACAGAACCATCGGCTTTTAAGGTCACCAGAATGCTTAAATTATCGTGCGGCTGGTACATATCACGGATGATTTCTGTATCGAAGCCCTCCGCAACGATGACACCGCGGTCAAAGGTACCGTTGTTCAGCAGTTCCTGTGCTGTATTTGCCTGGAAGGCACGGAAAATATTTCCGGCTCCGAAATGCACCCAGCACGGAGATTCTTTCGTGCGGGTGATCATTGCTTCGCGGTCATAGGATGGAAGCGCATAGCCTGCGGCTTCCCACGCTTTTTGATCTGCCAGTCCGGCAGCTGTTAAGTTAAGAGACATCAGTAAAAACCTCCTTTAAATTCCACGTTTGTGACTCTTGTCAATAGCTTCCCAGAGTCCGTTTAAATAAGTCGCGCCGAGTGCGCGGTCATACAGTCCATAGCCCGGCATTGCCTTCTCGCCCCAGATCATACGTCCGTGGTCCGGGCGGATCGGGCCGTCAAAGCCGATGTCGTACAGCGCTTTCATGATCTCATACATATCGAAGCTGCCGTCAGAGGAAAGGTGTGCGGCCTCCTCGAAATCCTGCTGGCTGTGGAATTTCAGATTGCGGACGTGAGCGAAGTGGATGCGGCCCTTTAAGGAACGGATCATATCCGGCAGATCGTTCTCCAGGTTCGTTCCGTAGGAGCCCGAGCAGAAGGTTACGCCGTTGTGCGGGTCATCGACCATCTTCATCATGCGCAGAATGTTTTCTCTATTAATGATGATTCTCGGAAGACCGAAGACACTCCATGCCGGGTCGTCCGGGTGAATGGCCATTCTAATGTCGTACTCGTTGCAGACCGGCATGATGCGTTCGAGGAAGTATTTGAGGTTGGCAAACAGTTTCTCATCATCCACATCGCGGTAAGCGTCAAAGAGCTCTTTCACTTTTGCCATGCGCTCCGGCTCCCAGCCAGGAAGAATTGCGCCGTTTGCATCACCTGCGATAGATTCAAACATTTTTTCCGGAACAAGTGCGTCTACGGCGGACTGTTTGTAGGCAAGTACGGTCGAGCCGTCCGGACGGACGCGTGCGAGTTCTGTTCTGGTCCAGTCGAAGACCGGCATGAAGTTATAGCAGACAAGGTGAATGTCTTCCTTGCCGAGGTGCTTTAACGTTTCAATATAATTATCGATGTACTGCTCACGGTCCGGGCTGCCGATTTTGATGGCGTCGTGGATGTTGACGCTCTCGATGCCGGAGATGTGAAGTCCAGAGGCCTCAACCTCTTCTTTTAACGCGTGAATCGCTTCGCGTGTCCACACCTCGCCCGGGGTAGTGTCGTACAGGGTTGTGATGACTCCGGTTACGCCCGGAATCTGGCGGATCTGCTCTAAGGTAACGGTATCAAATTTGGAACCATACCAGCGAAATGTCATTTCCATAAGAAAAACTCTCCTTTATTTTGTAATGTACTCTCGGAATCTTTCTGCACTTGCCTTTGCGGCTGGCGGAAAATCATCTCACAAAAACAAGCACAGAAAGATTCCGAGAGTACATTGTATTTTGCAAGTGGTGTTCTTTGCTTTTTATTGTATCGTTTCTTAAGAAAAAAGCCATGGCAAGAATTGTTGAGCACATTGCAAAAGTTGCGGCGGTTGGCCGGGAAAAAGCAAAATCAGCCTACAGGTGTGATAAGTAATATCTTTCTGGTATGACTAACCAATAGGAAAAACCTATAATCGATTCATCGAAATAACAATTACCAAAAGGCGTTTTAGGGGTTGCACATAGAAAAAATATGCATTATAATATGCCATGTAATCGAAAAACACATTAAACATATCGACTTAGTAGGAAAGGAGAACAGCAAATGAAAAAAACAGACAACAGACGAATGCAGGAGAACAGAATGATGGAGATGTGTTGTTGCTGTTGCTGCAGCTCCAATCAGAATAAAGAAAAATAAGAAACATTCGCAGGCAGAAAAAGCATAGCAGAAATTGCATGTGCGGGCAGGCCGGAACGAATGCCTGCTATTTTTTTAACCTTTTTTAAAAGAAATGAGAATAAACAACATAAGAATAGATAATAAACAGACATAGAAAACGGAGGACAAAAACATGAGCGGATGCGGATGCAGCTTCACCCCAGTTGAAAATAAAGAAACCGAAGAAATCAAATACACAGATGCACTGGCAGAACAGTTTGCAGCAGAAGTCGGAGTAGACCCAAGACCAAATGAAACCCTTGTAGAGATCGATGAGCGCGGCGCTTTCATCCGTCAGCCAAATGCATTTATCCAGCCATTCGGCGATAAAGAAGGCGGCCTGAAAGCAGAAGCAAACCGCTTCGGGATCTACTGGGCAACCGGATGCAACTGGTCCAACCGTCCGATCATCGTGCGGGAGCTTTTAGGACTGCAGGATGTGATCTCGGAGACGAGAGTTTCTCCATCCGGCGAGACAAACCGTTACGGACATGCATTCGGACAGTATCCGGATTTCAAGGATCCGGCGACAGGCGCTTACTTCTTAAGTGAGTTCTATAAAAGAGCAAACCCGGACTTCAAAGGAAGAGCAACGACACCGACCCTGGTGGATGTCAAAGAGAAAAAGGCTGTGAACAACGATTATCACCGCCTTACGAACTACCTCGAAGTGCAGTTCCGTCCATTCCAGCCAAAAGATGCGCCGGACCTGTACCCGAAAAAATTTCGGAAAGAGATCGATGAGTTTAACGACTGGCTCTTCCCGCATATCAACAACGGCCATTACCGCATGGCATTCTGCCAGTCACCGGAAGCATACGATGAGGCATACGAAGATTTCTATGAATCCCTCGATAAGCTGGACAAACGGCTGGAGACGAACCGTTTCCTGTTCGGCGACTACATCACCGACAGCGATGTCCGCGCTTACGTCACTCTGATCCGTTGGGATGTCAGCTACTTCCACAACGTAGGACCGGTGAAGAAACCGATTCGTGATTACAAAAATATCTGGGGCTATTTAAAAGAGCTGTATGCGATCCCGGCCTTCCGTCACGGAAGCGATCCGCAGGTGCTGGCACTTTCGAGACCTGGAAAGAAATTAGGCGAAGTTCTCTTCCGCGGATACAACGAACGAATCCTTGCAAAAGTAGATTTCGAGAAGCTGATGGAAGACGATGGATCGAGAAGAACACTCAGCAAAACACCGGATGAAGTATTCCTTCGCCATCCGGAGGGAGAGACCTACGAGGATTACGCAGGAGAAATCTCAAAAACCATCTGGAACAGCCCGAAATGGGAAGACAGAAACCCGAAGAACGGCGTACTTTCCGTGGATGCATCGATTAATCCGCTGAAAGGACTTTTATAAAGAGATAAGACAGAAGAATCCGGAGCGCTCTGGTGGAACACTCTCAGGCAGCCGGGGTGCGGCCGGAACTGAAAAGAACGAGGAAATGAGGAGGATTTTATTATGAAAAAGACAAAGAAATTCTGGGCAGTATTGGCAGCGGCGGGCCTTTTGGCAGCAAGCTTTGCAGGATGCGGAAGCAATGCATCAGCAAATGCAGGAAGCAGCAGCGGTTCCGCAGCATCATCTTCCGCAGAAGGCAGCTCCGCATCGGATTCCGGTGAGAAAAAAGTGATTAAAGCTGTAACAAGCGGCACACTGGCACCGTACTTTTACGTAAATGATGACAACGAGCTGACCGGTGTCGATATCGATATCGTAAAAGAAGTGTTCAACCGCCTTCCGCAGTATGAACTGAAAATTGAGCAGGCAGATGCACTGCAGGGTGTGCTGAGCGGTCAGTACGACATCGCAGTCAACAACTATGGATATACCGATGAGAGAGCAGAATCCTACTACTTCTCTTTACCATATAAAACCAGCTTCAACGAATACATTCAGAGAACCGGCGATGAGCCGCTGACTTCTCTTACCGATCTGGCAGACCGCGGATACAAAATTGAGCTGAGTGCAGGAAGCCTTACCGCAAATGCACTGGAAAAATGGAATACAGACAACCCGGATCACCAGATCAATATCGTATATTCCAATGCAAACTTCCAGGTCCGCTACCAGCATATCGTAGATGGAACCGCTGATGTGGCAATCGACGACGGACCGATCATCGACAACCTGCTTCCGCAGTTCGGACTGGAAGGTCAGCTGGAAGCAAACGAGATCGACGAGGAGACCGAAGATTTCCTGTTCCCGCAGAACAATACCTACTTCCTGTTTGGAAAGAACGAAGAGGGCGCAGCACTCCGCGAGGATGTTGACAAAGCCTTAAAAGAGATGAAAGAAGACGGAACTCTTTCCAAGATCACAACCGAGTATCTCGGCGTGGACACCAGCCCGGACGAGAAATACTTTGATGAGACACCAAACTAGAATATCATTTTCGAAATAAAAACAGAAGAGATTACAAAACAGACGGGAAGCGGATCGAGAACATCCGTTTCCCGATTCTAAAAGGAGCGAAAAACATGGCAGAAATTTACCGGGTAGAAAAGGGAAGCGAAGAGTGGAAATACAAAGCATATGATTACGTCAGAACCGATGCGTTCTGCTGCGGACAGAACATTCCGATTGAACTGGAATTCGGACAGGACGAGAGCAAAGATGATCTGCAGGCGATTCTGGTGACAGAAGATCACAAGCCGGTAGCCGGCTGCCGCATCGCATTTCCGGCGGAAAAGACAGGAAAAATCGAGCGTGTCTGTGTTGTCAGAGAAAAACAGAAAAGCGGATACGGCCGCGTACTGGTCGAAGCCGCTGAGAAATGGCTGAAAGAATACGGTGTCGATCACATCGTCATCACGAGCCAGGACCGCGCCGCAGGCTTTTATGAGAAATTAGGCTACAAACTGAATCCGGACGCTGACCTGTCGGTATACGACCACCATGCACTGAAGAAAGACGAAGAGCCGAAAAAGCCGAAGAAAAATCTTGGCTTTACCTGTGTACTGGTAGAAAAATACGTGTAAGAGAGGACAAAAATCATGGGAAAATTATTTGACGTTTCACTGGTATTTTCATCCATACCAGAATTGCTGACAAAGCTGCCGATCACGCTGGAACTGGCCGTGGTTTCTATGCTGATCGGACTGGGACTGGGACTTGTGATGGCGATCATCAAAATGAAAAAAATCAGAGTGCTGACGCAGATTACGAATCTTCTGATTTCACTGCTCCGCGGCACGCCGGTCATCGTACAGCTGTACGTTGCGTTCTTTGGTATTCCCATGATGTTCAAGGCAATCAACCAGCAGTTCGGAACGAATCTGGCGGTTGCCAATATTTCCGGTTTCGTCTATGCGATGATCGCTCTGGGACTGAACCAGTCGGGCTTTATGGCTGAGATTATCCGTTCAGCCCTGCAGTCCGTTGATCCGGGCCAGATCGAAGCAGCACATGCACTCGGCATGACGTATCCGCAGACACTGCGCCGCATCATTCTGCCGGAGGCCTTTGAGGTTGCGCTTCCGACCCTTGGAAACTCTTTTATCAGTATCATCAAAGGAACGTCTCTTGCCTTTACCTGCGCCGTTGTCGAGATTACCGCACAGGGCCAGATTATTGGAGGAAGAACGTATCGCTACTTTGAAGTTTACGTTTCACTGGCCATCATTTACTGGCTGGTAACGCTGGTGATCGAGCAGATTATCCGCGTAATTGAAAATAAAATCCGGATTCCGGACCAGGTAGAGCTGGCGTCCGCAAACGGGGAGGGTAAGAAAAATGATAAAAATTGATCATTTATCAAAAAAATATAACGACAACGTGGTGCTCGACGACATCAGCCTCGAGATCAGACAGGGCGATGTTGTGGGAATCATCGGTCCTTCCGGAACCGGAAAATCAACGCTTCTGCGCTGCGTCAACCGCCTTGAGACACCGGAGAAGGGAACGGTGACGATCGGGGACAAGGTGATCGGCCTTTCCGAGCGGAAACCGAAAGAGCTTCTGTATTTAAGACAGAACACAGGAATGGTGTTCCAGCGGTTCAATCTGTTTGAGAAGAAAACCGCACTGGAAAATGTGATGGAAGGCCTGATTGTTGTCAAGAAGATGAAAAAAGACGAGGCCAGAGCCATTGCATTAGAAGAACTGAAACTGGTCGGCATGGAGAAATGGGCAAACCATTATCCGAAACATATGTCCGGCGGACAGCAGCAGAGGGTGGCGCTCGCAAGAGCCCTCGCCATGAAACCGCAGATTCTGCTGCTCGACGAGCCGACCTCAGCCCTTGACCCGGAGCTGGTTGGAGAGGTTCTGGATGTTATTAAAAAAGTTGCGGCACAGGGATATACAATGCTTCTGGTTTCCCATGAGATGAACTTTATCCGCCATGTGTCGAACCGTGTGATCTTCCTTGATAAAGGACACGTAGTAGAAGACGGAACACCGAAAGAAGTATTCGAGCATCCGCAGAATCAGAGAACACGGGAGTTCTTCAGCAAGATGCATATTATGGCGCAGCCTGAGTATGTTATTTAAATTGCGGACACAGCCAAAGAGTAGGAGAAAATATTATGATAGATGAGAAAAGAATTGCTGATTTTTTTGCGGAGCTGGTATCTATCGATTCGCCGGCCTTAGAGGAGCGCGAGATGGCGGACACTTTAAAAATAAAATTCGCCGAAATCGGGGTTACGCTTACAGAAGATCATACGCAGGAGCAGACCGGCTCCAATGCGGGCAATCTGTTCGCGCGCATTCCGGGCAGCCTTGCAGGAGCCCCGGTTCTCTTTGCGGCCCACATGGACACTGTTGAGCCTGCAAAAGGAAAAAAAGCCGTCTCCCATGAGGATGGAACCGTAACGAGCGACGGCACGACAGTTCTTGGCGCCGACGACCTCGCCGGTGTGACAGTCATCTATGAAGCTGTCCGCCACCTCATCGAGACCAAAACACCGCACCGCCCGATCGAAATCCTGATCTCTACTGGTGAGGAGCTGTACTGCAAAGGCGCAAATGCCTTCGACTACAGCCAGGTGCAGGCAAAAGAAGCATACGTTCTGGATTTAAGCGGCGCGATCGGTGCAGCCGCCTACGCGGCACCGACACTCGTTTCCTTCGCGGCGAAAATCCAGGGAAAAGCCGCCCACGCCGGTTTCCACCCGGAGGACGGCATCAACAGCATCCAGGCGGCCGCCCACGCAATCGCACAGCTTCCGCAGGGCCACGTGGATGAAAGTACCACTGCCAACATCGGAAAAATCGGCGGCGGCTCCGGTACCAACATCGTTTCGGAAAGCTGCGTGATCGAAGGCGAAATTCGAAGTCTGAACCACGAGACGGCGATGGAGCTTCTGGAAACATATTACAGAACCTTCCAGCAGGAAGCAGAGAAGATTGGTGCGAAGCTGGTCTGGGAAGAAAAGCTGAATATCCATGCGTATGAGACGCCGCTGACAAGCGATGCCGCAAGGCATTACGAGAGCGCCGTTGCAGAAGAAGGCCTGACCGCTGCATTCGAAAAAACTTTCGGCGGCAGCGACAACAACGTCTTTGCACAGCACGGCATCGAAGGGCTTGTCATCGCAACCTCGATGAATCAGGTACACAGCTGCGCCGAGTACACAAAAATCCCGGAAATAGCGCAGGTGGCGCGGATTGTGGCCAATCTTGCCGCACCGCAGGAAGCCTGAACAGATCCCGGACGAAAAAACAGAATACGTAAAAAATCCCCAAAGCCCGTCGGCAGATGTGAAAACAAAAACCGGCGGACTTTTCCTGTTTCCGGCATGGCTTGCCACGCAGAGAAAAATAGTCTATAATAGGGAAAAGCTTCCGGTACATGCCGGAATTTAACACCAGTAGACAAGAAGTCCCCAGCTTCTAAAGCGGTGGGATGAATTATTAAAAGAAACATAACGGCAGTGGCGGGCGGAGAAAAATCGGTATCCTCCACTGACATGAGGCAAGTCACAGTCGAACTATTTTCGGCATGTCAGACTCCGTGAAAATACCGACTGTGAGTTGAAACAAGAATAAAAGAGGAAAAACAATGATACATACACCAATTCAGAAACTGGAATTTCCAAACGACAGAAATGTCCGACTGTACTGCAAGAGAGAGGATCTTCTCCCGTTTTCCCTGGGCGGAAATAAAGTGCGGATCGGACGCGCCTTTTTCCAGGATATGCAGGAGAAAAACAAAGACTGCATGATCATCTACGGAAACAGCAGATCCAACCTCTGCCGCGTGCTGGCCAATCTGTGCTGTGCCGAGAAAATTCCATGTTATATGATCTGTTCTTCCGAAGAAAACGAGGAACAACCGATCGAAACAAACAACAGCCGTCTGATGAAATGGCTCGGAGCCGAAGTCATTCCGTGCAGAAAAACAGAGATTGCACAGACCGTCGAGCAGACGATGAACCGTTTGACAGAAGAGGGATATCACCCATATTATATTTTTGGGGATAAATTCGGAACGGGCAATGAAGGCACACCGGTACAGGCCTACGTGGACGGCTACCGCGAGATTCTTGCGTGGGAGAAAGAACAGAACATTTCTTTTTCTCATATCTTTGCGGCATCCGGAACCGGCTCGACCCAGTGCGGCCTGGTAAGCGGAAAACTGCTCGAGCAGGGAACGGAGCAGATCACCGGCCTTTCGATTTCATCCCGCGAGTACGACCGCGCCATCCGCATCATGGAGAGCGGCATTTCCGATTATTTTGCGAAGAATCATCTCGTGCTGCCGGAAGGATGGGAGAGTGAACTTCATCTGGAAATGGGATACCGCCAGGGCGGATACGGCCAGTACGATGAGCGGATTTTACAGGTGATCCGGGAAGAGTTCTGCCGGAACGGCCTTCCGCTGGATCCGACGTACACCGGAAAGGCATTCTGGGGAATGAAGCAGTACATAGAAGAACATCAGTTACAGGACTGCGATGTGCTTTTTATCCATACCGGAGGCACGCCGCTGTTCTATGACTGCATTCTGAACGATACCGATGGAGGAAAAAAATGAAACTGATTTCAATAGTCATCCCATGCTACAATTCCGAGGCAACGATCCGGAAAGTTGTAGAGATGGTGATGGAAGAATTCAAGAAAATGGACGGATATGACTGCGAATTTGTCCTGGTGAACGACGGTTCCCCGAAAGACAATACGTATGGGGAGATCAAGAAGCTCGGTGAGCAGTATCAGAATGTCAAGGGCATCAACCTGCTGCGCAATTTCGGCCAGCACAATGCGCTGATGGCGGCACTCCACTACACCGAAGGAGACTTTATTCTCGGCATGGACGATGACATGCAGACACATCCGTCCCAGATCAGCAAACTGATCCACAAGATGGAAGAAGGATACGATCTGGTTTACGGCTGCTATCCGAAACGAAAAAATTCGTTCCTGAAAAATGTCACCAGCAAACTGAACGAAGTTTCCTCCCGGATTCTTCTCGGACGGCCAAAAGACATCGTTTCCAGCAATTTCTGGATGATTACCCGCCAGATCAAGGACGAGGTGGTAAAATACGACAGCTTCAATCCCTATATTGACGGCATTTTCTACCGCACGACACACAAAATCGGAAATGTAGAGGTGGAGCATTTCAAACGTGCAGTGGGAACTTCCAACTATACGTTAAAGAAACTGATCAAATTGTGGCTTGCCTACTGGAACTATTCTGTAATTCCGCTTCGCATATCGTCCGTTCTCGGCGGAGTTTCTGCAGCCGGCGGTTTTCTGGCAGCCATCATGATTGCCATCCGAAAGCTCATCAATCCGACCGTGATGGTTGGCTGGTCTTCGACGATCTGCGCCATCGTTGTTTTTTCCGGATTGATTCTGATGGTGCTCGGCATCATCGGAGAATACCTCGGAAAGATGATTCTGATTCTGAACCGCACGCCGCAGTATATTGTGCGGGAAACCATTAACGTATCTGATGAGGAAGAAAAAAAGTGAAAAAAATCATGATTTTAGGTGCCGGTATTTACCAGGTGCCGCTGATCTGGACTGCACGCAGAATGGGTCTTTACACAATCGTAGTGAGTATTCCCGGCGATTATCCGGGGTTTGCACTTGCAGATAAAATTTATGAACTGAATACGCGGGATAAAGAAGCGATTCTTGCGGCGGCGGAAAAAGAACAGATCGACGGAATCTGTACATCGGGAACCGATGTGGCCGTCAGCACAATCGGCTATGTCTGTGAAAAGATGCATCTGTCCGGCATTCCGTATGAGGCGGCGGAAATTCTGACCGATAAGGCAAAGATGAAAGACGCATTCCGGCAGGGCGGCGTTTCCGCGGCAGACGGGATGCGGGTAAGAAGCGCAGAGGAGGCACAAAAAGCCGCAGAACAGCTTGGATACCCGGTTGTCGTAAAACGGGTGGACAGTTCAGGAAGCCGCGGAATTACCGTGGTGGAGCATTCCGGACAGATCGAAGAAGCGTATGAAAATGCGAGAAACGGTTCGGCAAGAGATTATGTGCTGGTTGAAAAATTCCTCCGCGGAACGGAGATCGGCGTGGATGGATTTGTGCAGAACCACAAACTGGTCTTTCTGGCACCGCACACGAAATTTGTATACCGCGGTGCGCACACGACCGTTCCGGTCGGCCATGCATTTCCGTATGGATGCAGCGGGGCACTGCGGGAAGAAATTGCCCGCCAGATGCAGCTGGCCGTCACCGCATCCGGTGCCGATCAGTGCTCCGTCAATGCGGATGTCTTTGTGGACGGAGAGAGGGTCTGGATCATTGAAATGGGCGGAAGAACCGGGGCAACCTGCATTCCGGAACTGATTTCAACGTATTACGGATTTGATTTTTATGAGCAGATGATCAAAAGCGCCCTCGGGGAAAAAACGGATTTTCAGCAGACGGAAAGCTGCCCGTGCATGGCAAAACTGCTGCTGAGTCCGGTAAGCGGAACCATCACACAAATCGACCGGGATCAGGTCGAACGTCTGCGTCAGGAAGGGCTGGAGCTTGTCCTGGATTATCCGGAGGGGCATGAAGTTTCTGCCATGGCAGATGGAACTGACCGGATCGGCCATGTGATTGTAAAGACGGACCGGGAAGCGGAACTGGATGAGCAGATGAAGCGGGTGTACCACTGTATCTGGATTGATGGAAAAAATCTGGAGACAATCTGGGAAGAGAAAACAGCAAAATAAAAAAACCCGGAATCTTTTCAAGACCTCAGAAGAGGAGCGAAAGGATTCCGGGTTTTGCGTTGCCAGGCATATCAATATCCGGTGGACCAATTTTGATTACACTGTTTTTACAGGCTTCATCATCATCCGATAGTAGACTGGAATCAGCAGTGCAATTGCACCGAACCAGGCAAACGGGCTTGCGATGCAGACGGCAGTGTAGCCTAAGAAGCGTGACAGCCAGACGGTAGCAGCAAGACGCATCACAAGCTCGATCATGCATGCGGCAAACGGTGCGCGTCCGTTCTGCATACTCTGAATCGAGGTGCGGTAGACGGCGAGAAGGCCGAGCAGGAAGTAGAACGGCGCTTCGATCGTCAGGAATGCATCGGAGTAATGGTAAGAATCCGTGATTTCGCTCGAAAAGCTTGGTGAGCAGGTGCATCTGTCCCGCGAGGTCTGCTGCCGCCGCTTCCGGAAAATGACGGGAAAGACGGTGACGCAGTATCTCGAGGAATACCGTGCGTCCAAAAGCCTGCCGCTCGTCGAAAGCGGCTTTTTGCCACGAAAAATATGTTACATCTGTTTGATTGCCTGCAGCATTTCAAGATCCGAAGCAGTCACCTTGATATTGGAAACCATCGTTCGGCCGTCCGGTTTTTTCACCGTGACTTCGAGAATCGTTCCCTCCTCGATCTGCGAGGATGCGAGATCGCTCATGAATTTTACGAACTTCGGGTGGTTTTGGGCGAAACGGTCTCTCAGATTTTTTAATTCCATTAACTTCATTGGGTTAAATGCCATTCTTTTTTCTGTCCTTTCTATTCGAAACTTCTTTTGAAACATGAAAGTATTGTAACATGGAAAAGAAAAAATGCAAGCGGATAAAAAGAGAAAAGACAGAGATACTGGGAATAAGAGAAAAGATTCTCAATTAGAATGGGAGAAAAACGAATGAAAGCGAAGAAGTATCTGCTGTTTTTTCTTTTGGGCTACTGCATTTATATTGCCATCGAAGTCACCTACCGCGGTTACAGCTTCCGCCTGATGGGCATTGCCGGAGGACTGTCCCTTGCAGGAATCGGAATGCTGGAAGACGCCGGGCTGCGCCGCTTTCCGCTGGCGTTTCAGATGATGGTATCTGCGGTTCTGATCACGGCCATCGAACTGTATTCGGGAATGTTTTCCCTGCGGGTGCTGCATTACCGTATGTGGGACTATAGTACGCTGCCGTTTTCCTTCTGCGATGGGCTGATCTGCCCGTGGTTTTTCGGGATCTGGTATCTGCTCTCGGCAGTGGGGATTTTTCTCACAGATTATGTGAGCTATTATATTTTCCACGAGGGGACGCATCCGATGTATCGAAAGAAGAAAAAGGGTTGTGCCGAGGGTGAGTTCGTTATAAAATAAGAAAAAACAACCCAGGCAGGAGGTCCTCATGGAAAACGAAAAAAATTATCTGGAATATCTCGCAGAATTGTACCCGACCATCGAAAAAGCAGCGACCGAAATCATCAATCTGCAGTCCGTTATCAACCTTCCCAAAGGCACGGAGCATTTCCTTTCGGATATTCATGGCGAATACGAAGCCTTTTCTCATGTACTCCGCAATGGTTCCGGTGCCGTGCGAAAGAAGATTGACGATGTCTTCGGCCACACGCTCGGCATTTCGGAAAAACGTGCGCTTGCAACCCTTATCTATTACCCGAGAGAGCGCCTGGAGATGGAGAAAAAGCAGCAGGAGGACATCGATGACTGGTACAAGGTCATGCTGTACCGCCTGATCGACGTCTGCAAAATCGTTTCTTCCAAATACACCCGTGCCAAAGTGCGGAAAGCCCTGCCGGCGGATTATGGCTATATCATCGAGGAGCTGATCACCGAAAAGCCGGAGGTGCTCGACAAAGAAGCATACTACGAGGCGATCATCCAGACTATCCTCGAAATCGGAAGCGCCGAGAACTTCATCATTGCCGTGGCAGAGCTGATTCAGCGGCTCGTTGTCGATCATCTCCACATCATCGGCGACATCTTTGACCGCGGTCCGGAGCCGTATAAAATCATGGACTGCCTGATGAATTACCATTCCCTCGATATCCAGTGGGGCAACCACGATGTGCTCTGGATGGGCGCTGCGACCGGCCAGCCGGCGTGCGTGGCCAGCACGATCCGCATCTGCCTCCACTACGGCAATCTCGATGTGCTGGAGGACGGCTACGGCATCAATATGCTTCCGCTTGCCACCTTTGCTCTCGAGACGTACGGCGATGATCCGTGCGAATGCTTTGCCGCAAAAGGCGGCGAGGACAGCGGAAATTCCCAGCAGATGCTGGAGCGCCGCATGCACAAGGCCATCACCGTAATGCAGTTAAAGCTCGAGAACCGTCTGATCCGTGAGAACCCGGAGTACGGCATGGAAAACCGCCGTCTGCTGGAAAAGATCGATTACCAGAACGGAACGGTGGCGATTGGGGAGAAAACGTATGCTCTGCGCGACAAGAGCTTTCCGACGATCGATCCGGCGCATCCGGACGAGCTGACAGAAAAAGAGGCAGAAGTGCTCGATAAGCTGATCTTCGCCTTCCGAAACAGCGAAAAACTGCAGGCGCACGTCGATTTCCTGCTCAAAAAAGGAAGCCTCTACCGCGTCTACAATGGAAATCTGCTGTACCACGGCTGCATGCCGATGAATGAGGACGGCACCTTAAAAGAGGTACAGGTCGACGGAAAGAAATACAAGGGAAAAGCACTGTACGATATCCTCGAGCACAACGTGCGCCGCGCATTTGTAAGCCGCGATCCGAAAAAACGGGAGCAGGGCCGCAATACGCTGTGGTATCTGTGGACCGCGCCGAATTCCCCGCTGTACGGCCGCGACAAGATGACAACATTTGAGCGGTATTTCCTCGCAGAAAAAGAGACCTGGACCGAGGTGAAAAACGCGTATTACCGCCTGATCGAGAAAGAGGAGACGGCGGACCGGATCTTACAGGAGTTCGGGCTTGCCGGTGAAAATGTACATATTATCAACGGCCACGTCCCGGTACACCAGAGTGCCGGTGAAAGCCCGGTCAAATGCGGCGGCAAGGTGCTGATCATCGACGGCGGCTTCTGCAGGGCGTACCACAAAGAAACCGGCATCGCGGGTTACACGCTGATTTACAACTCGTACGGCCTCAGCCTCACCGCGCACGAGCCGTTTGAATCGACGGAAAAAGCAATCCAGGAGGAGAAGGATATTGTCTCCCGCCAGGTGGCGGTGCGGTACAACATGAAGCGCCAGTTAGTCGGCGATACGGATCAGGGACGGCAGATCCGGCAGCGCATCCGTGAATTAAAGGAACTGATCGAGGCGTACCGCACGGCTCAGTTAAAAGAGCTTCTTTAAATCAAGGGTTTTCAACTGCGCCGGAAAATGGTATAATCAAAACAGTGTGCGCAGATGGAAACACTATGCGCTGGAACAGATGGAAAGAAGGAAGAAACATATGAGGGCATGGATTGCCAGGATGACAGAAGATAACATAGATCAGAGCGCGATCGAAAAAGCAGGAGAGATTCTGAAAAACGGTGGTCTGGCGGCATTCCCGACCGAGACCGTATATGGTCTTGGCGGAAATGCGCTGGATGCCAAAGCTTCTGAGAAAATTTATGCGGCAAAGGGCCGTCCGTCGGACAACCCGCTGATCGTCCACATCGGAAGAATGGAGGACCTCGAAACCGTAGCGGCAAACGTGCCGGAGAGTGCACGCAAACTGGCAGCCGCATGCTGGCCGGGACCGCTGACGATGATTTTTGAGAAAACAAATGCCGTTCCGCTCGAGACGACGGGAGGCCTTACCTCCGTAGCCGTGCGCTACCCGAGCAACAAAGTGGCAAACGCACTGATCTTAGCCGGAGGCGGCTTCATCGCAGCGCCGAGCGCCAATACATCAGGCCGGCCGAGCCCGACGAAAGCCGAGCATGTGATCGAGGACCTTGGGGACAAAATTGACTGTATCATCGACGGAGGAGACGCCGAGATCGGCCTCGAATCCACCATCGTCGATTTTACAGAGGAGATTCCGACGATTCTCCGCCCGGGCTATTACAACAAAGAGATGCTGGAAAAAGTGCTTGGAACCGTGCGTGTCGATCCGGGAATCCTTGCGGAGGACAGCCATGTGCGTCCGAAGGCACCGGGCATGCGCTACAAACATTATGCGCCGAAGGCAGACCTTACGATTATCCAGGGCGAGATGGAACGGGTGATTCCGGAAATCAACCGCCTTGCCGCAGAACAGGAAAAGGCAGGAAAGAAAGTGGGCGTAATCTGCACCGATGAGACACGGGAGCAGTACACCACAGGAGATATCAAGAGCATCGGGCTGCGCGCCGAAGATGAGACGATCGCGCATCACCTGTTTGCGATTCTGCGCGACTTCGATGAGGACGGCGTGGAGGTGATTTATTCCGAGGCTTTCGACACCCCACGTATGGGGCAGGCGATCATGAACCGCCTGTTAAAAGCCGCAGGCCACAAAGTAGCAGAGGTATAACAGTGAAACATTACAGCAGGATTTTATTTGTGGACGCGGACGATACCGCGCGCGCACCGATGGCGAAGGCGATTCTGCAGAGCAAAGAGCTTCCGTGGCCGATGGAAATTGGTTCCCGCGGGCTTGTCGTTCTGTTTCCGCAGCCGGTCAACCAGAAGGTAGAGGCAGTGCTTGCGCGCAACGGGCTTTCGGCCAAAGACCACACCACCACACCGCTTACCGCGGAGGACATCAACGACGACACGCTGCTTCTTGTGATGGAGGACAGTCAGAGGGAAAAGATCCGTGAGGACTTCCCGGATGCGCCCCATCTGCAGACGATCGCCGGATTTCTGCGGCTGGCAGGAGACATCCCCGCCCTTTACGGGGAACCGCTTACCGAATACGGAAAATGTTATGAAGCGCTGGAATTCCTGATTGAAGGTGTTCTTGCGCGGCTGAAAGAGGAGGAAGAACAATGATAGCTTTAGGATGCGACCACGGCGGATATGAGCTGATGCAGGAGGTAAAAGCATATCTGGACAAACAGGGACTGGAATATCAGGACTTCGGATGCTACAGCAACGAGGCAGTTGATTATCCGGTTTACGCCAGAAAAGTAGGCCATGCGATCCAGAACGGAACGTGTGATAAGGGAATCCTGATCTGCGGAACCGGAATCGGCATTTCTATCACGGCAAACAAAATGGAAGGAATCCGTGCAGCACTCTGCACCGACTGCTTCTGCGCAGAGGCAACCCGCCTGCACAACGATGCCAACGTACTGGCGATGGGAGGACGCGTTGTAGGCCCTGGCCTTGCAATCAAAATCGTAGAAACCTTCCTGAACACTCCATTTTCCGGAGAAGAGCGTCACGAACGCCGGATTCACTTGATTGAGCATGAAGGAGAAAATGAATAAATTTTAAACAAAGGAGAAGGGAAAATGGCAAGAACAGTCATCATGGATCACCCGCTGATCCAGCACAAAATCGGTATTATCAGAAAGAAAGACACAAGCTCCAAGGAGTTCCGCGAGATGATCAGCGAGATTGCAATGCTGATGTGCTACGAGGCAACCAGAGAGCTGCCGCTCACAGACGTTGAAATTGAAACCCCGATCTGCAAAACAACCGTAAAAGAGCTCGAAGGAAAGAAAATGGCAGTTGTGCCGATCCTCCGTGCCGGTCTTGGTATGGTAGAAGGTATGCTGGCTATGATTCCGGCAGCAAAAATCGGACACATCGGTCTGTACCGTGATCCGGAAACCCTGGCACCGGTTGAGTATTACTGCAAACTTCCGTCAGACATCGCAAGCCGTGAAGTATTTGTAACCGACCCGATGCTGGCAACCGGCGGTTCTGCAACGGCAGCCATCACCATGCTGAAAGAAAAAGGCGCAAAGAAGATCCACTTCATGTGCATCATCGCATCTCCGGAAGGAATCGAGAAAATGCATGAGGTTCACCCGGATGTCGATGTTTTCGTCGGAGCACTGGATGACCATCTGAACGAGCACGGCTACATTGTACCAGGCCTCGGCGATGCCGGAGACCGTATCTTCGGTACGAAATAAGAGCGGAAGCAAAGTACGTTAAGAAAACACAGGGGAAATGGGTATGAGCGATAAACGAGAGGATTATATTTCCTGGGATGAATATTTCATGGCAGTTGCCCAGCTTGCCGGTATGCGCTCGAAGGATCCGCACACACAGGTGGGAGCCTGCATTGTGAGCGAGGACAACAAGATTCTGTCCATGGGATACAACGGTTTCCCGAGAGGCTGCTCGGACGACGAGTTCCCGTGGGGAAAGACAAGTGAAAATCCGCTGGAAAACAAGTATCTTTACACAACGCACAGTGAACTGAACGCCATCCTGAATTACCGCGGCGGAAGCCTCGAGGGAGCCAAGCTGTATGTGACATTGTTCCCATGCAACGAGTGCTGCAAGGCGATTATCCAGGCGGGAATCAAAACGGTGATCTACGACTGCGACAAGTACGCGGACACCCCGTCCGTGATCGCATCGAAACGGATGATGAAGGCGTCCGGAGTCACTTTTCAGAAATACCACCGCACAGGGCGGGAAATTACCATGTCCCTGTAGCAGAAAAGATAATAGAAGGAGCGCGCCTGAACGAACAGAAAGTTCAGACGCGCTTCGTCTGTATACACGAAAAGACAAGAAACGGGAGGGCACCATGGAGAGCAATTTCGAATGGATTACGGCAAACGGGGATATCGGCATCCGCTTTTTTCACAGCATCGACGACGGCCCGCGCCACGTACCGATGGGATTCACCTCAGGTCTGATTGTGGATGATGATTTCCATTACCGCAAACCGATCATGTACCACTACATCGGCCATATTTCCAAATATATTGCTCCGGGTGCAAAACGCATCGGCTGGAGCAAATACGGAGCAAACCTGGATGTAACGGCCGCAGTCAATCCAGACGGAAGCTACGTTGTGATCCTGCTGAACCGCACAAAAGAGGATTCCGGCTGCTTCCTGCGTGTCAACGGACATATCATGCGTGTCGATCTTCCGGCAGAGACACTCAGCACGGTTGTAATCGAGAAATAAAAAGCAAAAATAAAAAAATGCCTTCTGTGCAGAATGGAAACAGTCTGCACAGAAGGCATTTTTGTAAGATACGATTTATTTTTGATCGGAATCGGAAGAATCTGAGTTTTTCTCTTCGGTCGAAGGCTTTGCCGGTGTATACGGCGCATCAACCGGAGACTCTTCCGTGGCCAGTTTTGTTAGCGCTTTGCGCAGCCGGTAGCCCGGGAAGTGGAAGACTTCGGCCTCGTTGATCTTCTTTTTCTGATATGGGATCGCCTGTCTCGTTTCCGGATCAATGTGGTCCATGTGGAAGTAAAATGCATCGTCATCCGGCAGGTGATGTTTTTCAAGACGACGGTTGGCGAAGTTGCGGCAGACCGTGCAGATAATGGCACAGACCGGAACGGCGATGATCATGCCAAAGACACCCCAGAAGCCGCCGCCGATCAGAATCGAGATGATGATAAGGAAGCTGGACACACCGGTCGTCTCGCCGAGGATTTTCGGTCCTAAGAAGTTTCCGTCAAACTGCTGCAGGAGAACGACGAAAATCAGGAAATACAGTGCCTGCAGAGGGTCGATCAGAAGGATCAGCAGAAGACACGGAACGGCGCCGAGGAACGGGCCGAAAAACGGAATGATATTCGTCACACCGATGATTACGCTGACCAGCAGTGCGTACGGGGTGCCGATCAGGCTCGTCACAAGATAGCAGATGGCACCGATGATGATCGAATCGATGACTTTTCCAACGAGGAATCCGCTGAATTCCTGGTTCACATACTGGCAGTCGCGGATCACGGCATTTCCGTGATCCAGACCGAGCAGCGCGTAGACTGCTTTTTTCAGCTTGGCAATGTAGCTTTCCTTGTTGTACAGCATGTAGATCGCAACGATCGCGCCAAGCAGAATGTTTTTGAAAAACGTAACCATGTTGACGAGCTGTCCGGAGAGGTTCAGAAGGAACGTACGGAGCATCGGCATCAGGTCATTGGTCAGCCAGTTGGAAAGCTTTGCGGAGAACATGGAGATGTACTGGTCTGCCGTCTGCTGCATCTCCGGGTAATTCGCCAGCACTTTTGTGGCAAAATCCTGAATGTTGTTTGCATAGTTGGAGAAGTTGGAGACAATGTTTGTGATACTTGAGAACAGCTCCGGGATCAGGGTCGCAATGAGTCCGTACAGCGCGAAAAGCATGGCGACGTACGTCAGAAGAATCAAAAGCGCCCGTACAAGCTTTTTGCAGCGTACCGACTGTGTTTTTCCGTGGCGGGCGAAGAGTCTGGCGATGATCCGCTGTTCTATGAAGTTAATGATCGGGCTGATCACATAGGCGAGAATCAGGGCTGCAATCAGGGGGGAGAGAATGTCGAGGACATTGTGAAAGGCGGTCCGCACAGAAGTCTGGTGGAAGAGCAGGTAGTAAAAAATCATGGACGCTGCAAGTACCAGAAAGGCAGTAACGCCGGCCCGGACATATTTTCGGTAACGATCCAGTTTCATAAAAATGTAAATCCCCTTTCGAATTTTATTAACCTCTATTATACACATGCAATCCCCAAAATACAACCGCAACCACACTTGCGGGAAAAAAAGGAAACTGCTATACTGGAAAAGCAGATTTAGAAAAAGGAGATAACAAATTTGAAGATAAAAATGCCGCCAAGCGTAAATATGGTAATCGATTCCCTGCATGCGAAAGGCTTCGAGGCGTACGCGGTCGGAGGCTGTGTGCGCGATACGATTCTTGCGCGGGAGCCGGACGACTGGGATATTACAACCTCTGCTTCCCCACAGCAGGTAAAAGAAATTTTTGACCGCACCGTGGATACGGGACTGGAGCACGGAACGGTAACAGTTCTGGCCGGAAGCGGCGCGCACGAGGTCACGACGTACCGCATCGACGGAGAGTATGAGGACGGCCGCCATCCGAAAGAAGTGGTCTTTACCTCCAGCCTCGCCGAGGATCTGCGCCGCCGTGATTTTACGATCAATGCGATGGCATACAACAACGAAGAGGGGCTTGTGGATCTGTTCGATGGAATCAGGGATTTACAGCGCAAAGTCATCCGCTGTGTCGGAAATCCGACCGAGCGGTTCAGTGAGGATGCACTGCGGATCCTGCGCGCCCTCCGCTTTTCCGCACAGCTCGGCTTCAAACTCGATCCGGTAACACTGGATGCCATCATAGCACTCGCGCCGACGCTTGAAAAAATCAGCGCCGAGCGGATCCGTGTGGAACTGAATAAACTGCTGATCTCGAAGCGGCCGGAGTACATGGAGGCCGTCTATGAGGCGGGTATTACAAAGATTGTGCTGCCGGAGTTTGATGAACTGATGAAAACGCCGCAGAACAATCCGCACCACTGCTATAATGTCGGTGAGCACACGATTGCCGCTCTGCAGCACGTTCCGGCAGATCCGATTCTGCGCTGGACGATGCTGCTCCACGACATTGCAAAACCGGCGTGCCGCACAACGGATGAGGCCGGCATCAATCATTTTAAAGGCCACGCACCGGCGGGGGAGAAAATGGCGAAAGCGATTCTGCGCCGTCTGAAATTCGACAACGAAACCATCCGCCAGGTCGCAGCATTGATCCGCTGGCATGACTGCCGCATGGCTCCGGAGAAACCGGTGATCCGCCGTATTCTGAACAAACTCGGCCCGGAGCTGTTCGAAAAACTGATGATCGTGCAGGAAGCCGATACGATGGCCAAAAGCCTGTACCAGCGGGAGAAAACCCTGGAACGGATCGAAAAGGTAAGGGAGTGCGTCAGAGAAATTCTCGATAACGGCGACTGCTTTACGTTGAAAATGCTGGCCGTTTCCGGCAAAGATCTGATGGAACTCGGTGTCCCGAAAGGCCCGAAAATCGGCGAATGCCTGAACGCGGCGCTGGAAGAAGTGATGAAAGATCCGGCGAAGAATACAAAAGAATACCTGACAGAGTACGTAAAAACACTGCTGTAAAGCCAAAACGGCAAACAAGAGAGCCGGGGACAGAACAATCCGTCCCCGGCGCTCTTTTGTTTTTTGCTGGTTTTATACGTTCAGATCGCGCAGCAGATCCGCATACCAGCAGAACACATGGGCAATGCGGTACAGTTCGCTCTCCTTGGAGACGGTGCGCCACAGCTCTTTATAGCTGTGCAGCCACCGTTCGAGATCTCCGGCGAGTGCAAAACAGTCTTCTTTCTCCGGCAGAGTGCCCTCGGAAAGAAGGGAAGCGCGCAGGAACGGCAGCAGGCGGTTCAGCACTTTCAGGCCGTCTGCGGCGAGCAGGTACGCATAGATCATCGGACGGTTCTCCGGGCGGACGGTGCCGGCTTTCTCGTACAGAACGGCGCAGAGCGCGTCGATTGAAGCATTTGCTGCATCCGCATCGCCTTCCGCGCAGGAGCGGAGCAGTTCGGCAGCCTCTTCTTTGTTCTGATGCAGTTCGAGTGCTTCCTGTACCATAACGGCAGTGCGCCACGGATACGCATCCTGATGGCAGAGAAGATCGAGCACGGAAACAAGTTTTCCGGAAGCATCACCAAATTCCAGCACGGAAATCTGGCGGTTGATTTCCTCCTCCGGCAGAATGTCTGCATTCCAGGAGAACGCCGCGCCGTAGATCATGCCGATGCGGGAGAAGTCCGGGTGATTGATGTGGCCGTAATCGCCCCAGTCAGTGTTCAGAAGTCCCATCGCATGGCATTCGTGGCCGTAGCGCGCCATTCTGGAAATGTTTTCATACGCCTCATGATACTTGTTGATGAGCTGGTTCCATCCCTGTACGCCCGGGCACACATACAGATGCTCGGCACCGGAATTGGCAAGGCGGGTCAGACGCTCCGATGAAACATTTGACGCATAATCCCAGTGGAGGCAGATCAGGTTCTTCGGCAGGAGATGATAAACTTCCGGCTCCTGGCTGATGACATCACTCCAGAACATCGGCGTGCGGCCGGATTCAGTGATATAGTTGGCAAGCTCTGTCACAAACTCGGTGTAGATGACGGTGGTTCCCTTTTCCTCGGCGAGTGCGCGGGAAGCCCCTTTTCCAAGGTCAAACGTTTCATCCGCGCAGAGATTGAAATACTTCGAGGAGAAGAGCTGCATATATTCGGAAAGAATGTGTTTGGCAAGGGAGAGGCTCTCCGGGTTTGTGATATCGAGCGTATGGTGCGCCTGGCGGTCATAGAAGGAGAACGGAGCCGAAGCAGAGCCTTCCAGTTCGCACAGATGTGCATACGATTTCGTGCAGAGCAGCTTGTACAGATGGCCGAAGCTTGCAAGCGACGGAACGAGATCAATGCCAAGTCCCTTGCAGTAGCGGTCCAGCTCGAGGATGTCCTCTGCAGTGAGCGGCGTATCGTCGCGCCACATCTCGGTCAGATCGTCGAAGAGATAGCTGTGCTCGATGTAGAGCTGAAGCTGATTGATTTTATAGAAGCTCAAGGTGGCGGCAAGCTGTTTCAGATAGGAAAGCGTCGGAACACGTCCGCGGGTCGCATCGTGGTAGAAGCCGCGGTTTTCCATGGCCGGTTTGTCGGAGATCAGGACGGTTGGAAGAACAGCACCTGCCTGGCGGATCATCTGACGGAGTGTCTGCACGCCGTAGAGAACGCCGCTTTCCAGAGATCCGCAGATCGTGATGTTTTCCGGTGTGACAGCGAGGGTATAAGCCTCACGGGATAATTCCGGAGAGGCAGTCAGATAGATCAGGTGTGATCCCACCGGCTGATGACGGCGGCAGATGGCAGGACGGAATCCCGTCTGTGTCTCAATCTCCTGCTGCAGAAGCTGTGCTGCAGAAAAAAGCTCAGCCGGGCTCTCGGAATCGAGAAAAATGCGGCTGTCATAGTGAATTGTAAAGGTGCCCTCTCCGTAGGAAAGGGAAGATGGCTGTGGTAAGAAAATCATAAAAACCCTCCTTAAAATAAAATGATTTTAGAGAACCCCATAACAGGTGTTTTTCATCCTGTCAAGTTTGGAATATTTTACCATGCGGTGAAATTAAAAACAATAAAATAAGAGAAAAAGAAAACACTTTCAACATTGCTTTTGGGATGAAAGAAAAAACAGAAACCAGTATGCATGGCACAGGGCGGATACGCATACATTGAATCGTGACCCCAAAAACGATCACAACAGGGAAAGGAGTCAGGCTCTTGTATGATTATGGATTGAGTGTGCTGTCCCATTACGGTCTTACGGCTTCCGGCACAATGCGGGTGCGGGGCGCTTTATTGTGCCACACCGAACAGGGGGATAAGCTGATCAGCGAGTTCGGGACGGCGGCAGAAAAACTGGAGCAGCGGTATCTTCTACAGTGCCGCATCACGGAGTCGGGGCTCCTGCGGTGCGATCAGATTCTGCGGAACGAAGAGGGAGCGCTTGCAACGCGCGGGGACGACGGAGGAACGTACATTGTGCGGAACTGGTACCCGGGCCGGGAATGTGAGACGGGAAACAGTGAGGATCTTATCCGCGCCTCGGACGCGCTGGCGCGGCTACATACGGCAGCTCATCTGCCGGTGAAAATGGAATACCGGAGGGAATCCATCGTGGAGGAGTGCATCCGCCACAATGTGGAAATTCGAAAGATCCGAAAGTATTTGCAGACAAAAAAGAAGAAAAATGAGTTTGAAAAACTGCTGCTGGCAAGCGCCGGTCCGTATCTGGAACAGGGAGAGCGGGCGGCCGCGGAAATGAAAGCTTCTTCCTATGAAAAACTGCGGCAGCGGGCGGACGAAGAAGGCGCCGTCTGCCACGGGGAATTCAGCCAGCACAATATTCTGCTGGAAAACGGCAGAGGCGAAACGGCGGTCAATTTCGACAAGTGGAACTTCGATCTCCAGGTGGCAGATCTTGGCTATTTTATGCGGAAAATTCTGGAAAAACACGGCTGGAGCGAGCGCGCGGCAGAACGGATCTTAAACGCCTACAGCGCCAGACGGCCGCTCGATGAGGGGGAAATCGAGACACTCCGCCTCTATCTTTCCTATCCGTGGAAATACTGGAAACTGGCAAACCGCTACTACGGAAGCAGAAAATCGTGGATATCCGGGCGGAATACGGAGAAACTAAAAACACTCAATGCGCAGCAGGCAGACTGGTTGCGGTTTGTTAAGGGATCCTTCTTTTAACCGTGCGGTGGAAAAGAGTCTGTTTTGGGCAGAAATCGCCATAAAACCGCTGGTATGGGGGACTTTTTTCTTGACAAGAGAGACGCATTAGTATATAAATATATACAGCTACGCGAAAAAGCCGGTCAACGTAACAGACTGATCATCCGGAAGAAAAACAGCCGGCAGGGCAGGTCGTGTGTATCAGCGGGCCCGCGTACCATGTAAAAAACAAATGTAAGATACAGGAGGAGTAAAACTCATGAACAAAACAGAATTAGTTGCAGCTATGGCTGAGCAGACAAATTTATCCAAAAAAGATGCAGAGGCTGCTTTAAAAGCATTTATCGATGTAGTATCTGAAGAATTAAAGAAAGGTGAGAAAGTTCAGCTGGTAGGCTTTGGTACCTTCGAAGTATCCGAAAGAGCAGCAAGAGAAGGAAGAAATCCGCAGACTGGCGAGACCATGGAAATCAAAGCTTCCAAAACTCCGAAATTCAAAGCAGGAAAAGCTTTAAAGGACATGATGAACTAAGTAAAAATCTATGCGCTTAGATAAATTTTTAAAAGTATCAAGACTGATCAAGCGGCGTACCGTAGCCAATGAAGCCTGTGATGCAGGCCGTGTCCTCGTCAACGACAGACCGGCAAAAGCATCCGCACAGGTCAAGGCAGGAGATGTACTGGAAATTCAGTTCGGAAGTAAATCCGTCAGGGTAGAAGTGCTGAATGTGCAGGAAACCGTGAAAAAAGAAGAAGCACAGGAGCTTTACCGCTACTTATAAGAAGTGCGGCAGGATTCATGTGCAGCGAATAAAAAGAGAAAACCTTCATATAATGGGTGTATAGACCATTGTATGGAGGTTTTTTGTATGGGGGAGATGAACGAACAGGCGCACCGCCTTTTGCTGGAACAGCGGAAAACACTTTCTCTTGGCGGAGTGCAGGATGTGAAAAGCTTTGATGAGAACGAAGTTCTGCTCGTGACCGTCTGCGGTGTTCTTACCATCCGCGGAAAAGAGCTGCATGTGGGCCGCCTGGAGCTGGAAAAGGGAGAGGCGGATATCGAAGGCAGCATCGACAGCCTGGTCTATACGGAACATGGGCCGCTGCAGAAGAAGGGGTCTGCGCTTGCGCGGCTGTTCCGGTAAAAATGAGTGCGTATGTCACCCGGGAGCTGATTCTGTTCGCCTGTTCCATCTGGCAGGGGGCAGTCCTGGGGTTCTGGTACGATCTGATCAAGACAGTGCGGAAACTGATCCGCCACAGCCATGCGGCGGTATCTGCAGAGGACCTCTGCTACTGGATTGCGGCAGCGCTGTATCTGTTTGTACGGATTTACGGAGAGAACAGCGGCGTTCTCCGCGGGTATCTGTTTGGCGGCATCCTTGGGGGCGCTGCATTGTACCACGCATCGTTTGGACGCTTTCTTCCGGAACTTCTGGCAAAGGAAATCAAAAAAGCAGGGCGAATCCTCGCTTTTCCAGGAAAATGGCTGGTAAAAAGTATGAAAAAACGGAGAAAAAGGTTGAAATTTCATGGGAAGAACGGTAAGATGTAACTACACATGTAAGAACAAAAGAAACAAGTCTGCGGACGAAAAACAACAGATAGTTTGGCTGCAGACGGTTGGAAAATAGAAAGCAAGGGTAAAGAAAAGAATGAAAGAAAGGGAAGAAAAGAATTCTGGCCGAAAGAAAAAAGTCAGAAAGAAGAGCCGTACAACAGAGTTCTCAATTACCGTAGTCCTGTGCTGCCTGGTTGCAGTCCTTACCGTAAAGGGAATCAGCCTTCAGCAGAAGGTCAATGCAAATGCATCCCGTCTTTCCAGTCTGGACAGCCAGATTGAAGAGGAGAAGCAGCGCACCGATGATATTACCGCCTTGAAAGAATACATGCAGACCGATGAGTACATAGAAAAAACGGCAAGAGAAAAACTTGGCATGGTAAAGGATAATGAGATTTTATTTAAAGAATCCCAGTCGAAATAAACAAAACAGATAAAGAAAGGGCATGATTTCGCAGTCCCCTTTGAAGTCCAGAACAAAGAGAGGAGGAGCGGAACATGCCGGAGTGGATCATTGCCATGTTCCTGATCGGCGCATTGCTGTCAGCAGGGGACATGGCTAAAATTTTTTTGGAAGCCAGAAGAAGCCGCCGGGAAGCGGCCGTCTATGACAATCATCCGCAGAAACTGCAGATGGAGCACTACGCCGATTCGTTCCGCGTTCTGGCAGAGAGCTTTTACCAGATGCCGTCAAAAAGTGTGATGCCGGAGACGGGCCGGGTGGACAAGATTCTGGAAAAAGAACAGCAGGAAGTCTGTAGCCGCTGTGCGAAGGCGTCGTGGTGCTGGGAGCAGTACGGAAACCTGACGCGCGAGCGGTGCCAGGAACTTCTTCAGACAATCGCCGACGGGGATGAGGACGAGATCAGCCGTGCAAAAGGCGAATGGAACGCCTCCTGCCTGAACGGCTCCCGCTTTCTGGAACTGTTCTGGAACCGCTACCAGCAGGAACGCCAGACGGCGCTCTGGTCGGGGCGTGTGGCGGAGAGCCGCCGCGTGGTGGCAGAACAGTTAAGTGAAGTCGCCGGGATTATGGACCGCGCCGCGTGTGATCTGTACAGCCTCAACAGTCTGCCGGACGAGCTCTCGGAAAAAATCTGCCGCCAGATGAAGAAAAACGGGGCTTTCGTCCAGAAAATCTGGCTCCAGGAGCGGCCGAAAGAGCATTTACAGATCTATATGACGGTCAAAGCGGGCCGTCACTGCCGGATCACGCTTCGCCAGACGGCGGAACTGATCGGTTCCCTGTGCGGAATCCCGATGGTTGCGGTACGCGACGGGGCACAGGTCTTAAGCGGAGAATACCAGACGGTGCTGTTTCAGGAGGATGTGAAATTCCAGGTTCTCTACGGTGTGGGACGCATCACCAAGGAGCAGGAGAGTATCTCCGGGGACAATTACAGTGTGCTCTGCGAAAACGGCCAGTTTGTCCTCTGCCTGTCGGACGGCATGGGTTCCGGGATCGAGGCAAACAGGGAGAGCGAGACGGTGGTGGAGCTGTTTGAACAGTTCCTGCGCGCCGGATTCCCGCGGATCATGGCGGCACGGATGATCAATTCGATGCTTCTGCTGCAGCCAAAGGAAGGGATGTTTTCCACGTTTGATGTTGCTTCGATTAATCTCTACACAGGCGTCTGCAGCTTTTTGAAAGGAGGTGCATCGCCGACGTTCCTTAGGCGGGATACGTGGGTGGAGGTTGTGGAGTCGACCAGTCTTGCCGCAGGTCTCGTTTCCCAGACGGATTTTGATACCACAACGAAAAAGCTGTACGACGGTGATTACCTTGTGATGATGACGGACGGAGTGCTGGACGCGCTGCCCGGGGACAGGACGGAGCAGATGAAGCAGCTTCTTCTCGAAGTGAAAAACAGCGAGCCGCGGGAATTTGCCCGGGAGCTTTTGGAACGCGTGCTGCGCCTCGGCGGCTGCCGCGCACGGGATGATATGACGGTTCTGGTCGCCAGAATCTGGAAAAAATAGGAGTAAAAACGAAGGATGCGAGAGAAAGTAAGAGCCTTTATGGAACAGTATCATATGGTAACGGCAGGCGAACGCGTGCTGCTCGGCCTTTCCGGCGGCGCGGATTCCGTCTGCCTGTTTCATCTGCTGCGGGAACTGCAGGAGCCGCTTGGCTTTTCGCTGCTGGCTGTCCACGTCAACCATAATCTGCGCGGCGCGGAAGCCGGGCGGGATGCGGCATTTGCAGAAAATCTGTGCCGGGAATATGATGTTCCGTTCTATCTCTATTCCTGTCCCGTGGAGAAGATCGCAAAAGAAAAGCATCTCTCGACGGAGGAGGCGGGACGCGCGGCGCGGCAGGAAGTTTTTGCAGCGTGCGCAAAGGAGCAGAGGGCAGTGAAAATTGCGCTCGCCCATCACCAGGATGACGTTGCGGAGACGATGCTGCATCACCTGGCACGGGGAACGTCGCTGGCCGGACTTGCCTCCTTACGCCCCGTGCGGGGGAATGTGATCCGTCCGCTTCTCTGCGTCGGACGAAAAGAGATCCGGCAGGAACTGGAAAGCCGTAAGTGTTCCTGGTGTGAGGACAGCACGAATGCAGAGGATGCTTACACGAGGAACGGAATCCGCCACCATGTGCTGCCGTATCTGACCGAAGAGGTCAATCCGCGTGCCGCCGCGCATATGGCACAGACATCGCTGGACCTGCTGGAAACGGAGGAATATCTGGAGCAGCAGACGGATCAGCTGATGGAGCGGTATGCATCCGCAGAGAAAAATGCGGTTGTGCTGCGTGATGCGGTGAGCAGCGAAGCGCCTCTTCTGCAGCGCTACGTGATCCGGCGCGTTCTGGAACAGCTGGCGGGAAAACGGAAGGATCTTACCAGGGAGCATCTGGAATCTGTGCGGGAACTTTTTGAAAAGCAGGTCGGAAAAAGTGTCTGCCTGCCGTATGGAATCACCGCCGTGCGCGGATACGAGACGCTCCGCCTGGAAAAGCAGGGAGTGCATTTAAAAGAAGAACGGAAAAGGAAAAGCGGCGAAGAAGTTCCAATTCCGGTTCCGGCCGGGTGGGAAGAGGAAAAAAGTCTCGCATTTGCAGAAAATCCAGTCACGATTGTGAAAAAAACATCGGTTTTTCCCGAAAGAATTGAAGAAAAAAAGTATACGAAATGCTTTGACTGTGATAAAATAAAAGACGGTCTTGTCCTCCGCACGAGAAGAAGCGGAGATTATCTGAGAGTAACCGCAAAAGGCGGGAAAAAGAAACTAAAAGATTATATGATTGATGCCAAGATACCGAAAGAGGAGCGGGATTCCATTCTGCTGCTCGCCGACGGACCGGAGATCTGGTGGGTCGTGGGGTATCGCAGAGGAGAGAGCGGCCGTGTCGGGGAAGACACGAAAGCAGTTCTGCAGATACAGATTGGCGTTGGTAAGGAGGAAAACAGATGAAAGAGACAATCAGAGTATTATTAAGCGAAGAAGAAGTAGACAGACGAATTAAAGAAGTAGCAGACCAGATCAACCGCGATTACGCAGGAAAAGAAGTGCACCTGATCTGCGTTTTAAAAGGCGGCGTATTCTTTATGTGCGAGCTGGCAAAACGCATCACAGTGCCGGTAAGCCTTGACTTTATGTCCGTATCAAGTTACGGCGATGACACCAAGTCCAGCGGAGTTGTCCGTATTGTAAAAGACCTGGATCAGCCGCTGGAAGGAAAAGACGTTCTGATCGTGGAGGATATCATCGATTCCGGAAGAACGCTTTACTATCTGATCGACATCCTGAAAAAGAGAAATCCGAAATCCGTACACCTGTGTACTCTGCTCGACAAGCCGGAGCGCAGAGTGCGCGATGTCAAAGTAGATTATACCTGCTTTAATATCCCGGACGAGTTCGTCGTAGGCTACGGTCTGGATTACGCACAGAAATATCGGAATCTTCCATACATCGGAGTAGTGGAGTTTCACGAAGACGAGGAGTAAAAAGAAAATATGAACAGACAGCGCAGTGGATTTGGACTCTACGCGGCGTTTATGGTGATTATCGTGCTTGCCATGTTCTATATCACCGGAAAAATCAGCGCAGGCAGCAGCCCAAGTCAGCAGAAATTTGAAACCGCCGTAAAAGACGGCAAAGTGACATCCGCGCAGATTGTCCAGAACAAAGAAGTGCCGACCGGCTCCGTCGTGGTACAGGAGCAGGGCGGTGACAGTTATACGGTCAATGTGACCGACGTAAACGCAGCTATCAGCCTTCTGGAGGATGCTGATGTAACGTACACCGTGCAGAATGTCCAGAGAGACAGCATTTTCATGACATCCGTCCTGCCGGCCCTGCTGCTCGGTATGATCCTTCTTTTCGGCATGTCGATGATGAACCGCTCCATGGGCGGCGGTGGAGGCGGCGGAAACAAAATGATGAATTTTGGAAAAAGCAACGCCCATATGTCCACCGACAAAGACAAAAAAGTCCTGTTCCGCGATGTTGCGGGCTTAAAAGAGGAAAAAGAAGACCTTGTTGAGGTGGTCGATTTCCTGAAAGCACCGGAGAAATATACACAGGTCGGCGCAAGAATCCCGAAAGGAGTTCTTCTTGTGGGCCCTCCTGGAACCGGTAAAACCCTTCTGGCGAAAGCTGTTGCAGGAGAGGCAGGCGTGCCGTTCTTCAGCATTTCCGGATCGGATTTCGTGGAAATGTTCGTCGGCGTCGGCGCTTCCCGTGTCCGCGACCTGTTTGAGGAAGGAAAAAAACATGCGCCGTGCATCATCTTCATCGATGAGATCGACGCCGTGGCAAGACGAAGAGGCACCGGCATGGGCGGCGGCCACGATGAGAGAGAGCAGACATTAAACCAGCTTCTCGTTGAGATGGATGGTTTCGGCGTCAATGAGGGCATCATCGTGATGGCAGCGACGAACCGTGTCGATATCCTGGATCCGGCGATTCTCCGTCCGGGCCGTTTTGACCGCCGCGTGGTTGTAGGACCGCCGGATGTCATGGGCCGTGAGGAAATCCTGAAAGTCCATGCAAAGAACAAACCGCTGGCCGAGGATGTGGATCTGAAACAGATCGCGCAGACGACCGCAGGCTTCACCGGCGCAGAGCTGGAGAACCTGCTGAACGAGGCAGCGATCATGGCGGCAAAGGACCGCAGAAGATTTGTGCGCCAGTCCGATATCAAGTCTGCTTTCATCAAAGTGGGCATCGGTGCGGAGAAGCGCAGTAAAGTCATTTCGGATAAAGAAAAACGGATCACCGCATACCATGAGACAGGCCATGCGATCCTGTTCCATATGCTGCCGGATATGGAGGCGGTTTACACGATCTCCATTATCCCGACAGGTCCTGGCGCAGCGGGCTACACGATGCCGCAGCCGGAGAATGACGATATGTTCCAGACGAGAGGCAAAATGATGCAGTACATCACCGTATGCCTCGGCGGCCGTGTGGCAGAGGAGTTGATCTTCGACGATATCACAACGGGCGCATCACAGGATATCAAACAGGCGACGGCTACCGCGCGTTCCATGATTACGAAGTACGGTATGTCTGAGAACCTTGGTCTTGTCGCTTACGATTCCGACTCGGATGAGGTCTTCATCGGCCGCGACTGGGGCCATACGAAGAGCTACAGCGAGAATGTAGCCGCAGCCATCGATGAGGAAGTCCGCCAGATGATCGAGAAATGCCACGATCAGGCGAAACAGATTATTCTGGAGCATTCCTATGTGCTGCATGAGTGTGCAAAGCAGCTGATGGAAAAAGAGAAGCTGAGCCGTGCTGAATTCGAAGCCATTTTTGAGCAGGAAGCACAGATGACAGGAACAGCACCGGAAGTTTCTGGAGAAATCTGATATCTTTTTATTTGCAATAGAAAACCTGCAGAGAACAAAAAAAGTTTTTTGCAGGTTTTTTTCTGTGATTTTACGGGCGTTTGTGCAAATTAAAACAGAAAATCCGAAACGCCGGAAAAATTCATCGTTATTTTGAATAAGAATCAAATGAAAAAAAATCGCGATTTGTGCAGACTTTTCGAGGGACGTATGGTACTATAATAACTGTAAAAACCCCCCAATACATTATATAGTTTTTGCTACACCCCATAAGAGAAATACCTTCTCCAAAAGAGCCAGCGTACCCCGCTGGCTCTTTTACTATATAAAAATCCAATAAACACAATCGTTACATGTGTTCAGAAAAAGGTTGTATTACATGGCGGTGTGGGGTAAAATATAAGGAATGAATGATTGAGAAAGACAGAGGCGTTAGTTCATGGATAAAACAAGAATGCAGCAGTATATGTCACAGATGCGGGCGATGTTCAACAAGCATGCGCTCTACAGCGATGAATCCCCGCAGTATCAGATTCCGTTTGAGCCGAACCCGGGCGACACGGTGAAGATCCGGTTCCGTACCCTGAAAAATAATGTAGATGCGGTTTATTTCATCAGCGGTTCCACCCGTGCACAGATGCAGGTCGGTTTGGTCCGGAACGGTTTTGATTATTACGAGATCGAGATTCCGGTCGGAAATGAGCCGATCCGCTATTTTTTTGAGATTCAGGCAGGCCGCGTGGTCTGTTATTACAACAAGCTCGGCGTGACAAGAGAGCTTCAGGAGATGTATTCGTTTGGTATTATTCCAGGTTTCCATACGCCGGACTGGGCGAAGGGCGCTGTCATGTATCAGATTTTTGTGGACCGCTTCTGCAACGGAGATCCGTCCAACGATGTGCTGACGGGAGAGTACAGCTACATCGGTGAGCAGGTCAACAAGGTGGATGACTGGAACCGCTTCCCGGAGCAGATGGATGTCCGCAATTTCTACGGCGGCGATCTGCAGGGCGTCATTGACAAGATGAATTATCTGCAGGATCTCGGTGTGCAGGTCATTTATCTGAATCCGGTGTTTGTTTCGCCGTCGAACCATAAGTATGATATTCAGGATTATGACTATATTGATCCGCATTTCGGAAAGATTGTCTCCGACGAAGGCGATCTGCTCTGGCCGGGCGACAAGGACAATACGCGGGCAACGCGGTATATTGACCGTGTGACGAACAAGGCGAACCTGGAGGCGAGCAATGAACTGTTTATCCACCTGGTGGAGGAGGCGCACAAGCGCGGCATGAAGGTGATTCTGGACGGCGTTTTCAACCACTGTGGTTCGTTTAACAAATGGCTGGACCGCGAGCGGATTTATGAGGCCGGAAAGGGCTATGAGCCGGGCGCGTATGTGGCGCAGGACAGTCCGTATCACACGTTTTTTAAGTTTTATAATGAGCATAACTGGCCGTACAATGAGTTTTATGACGGCTGGTGGGGCCATGATACGCTGCCGAAGCTGAACTACGAGGGTTCGGAGAAGCTGATGGAGGATATTATGCGCATCGGCGCGAAGTGGGTTTCTCCGCCGTTTAATGCGGACGGCTGGCGGCTGGATGTGGCCGCTGACTTAGGACACAGCCCGGAGTTTAACCACAAGTTCTGGAAGGAGTTCCGGCGCGTTGTGAAGGAGGCGAATCCGGAGGCGATTATTCTGGCGGAGCACTACGGCGATGCGATGAGCTGGCTGCAGGGCGACGAGTGGGATACAGTGATGAACTATGATGCGTTTATGGAGCCGGTTTCCTGGTTCCTCACGGGTATGGAGAAGCACAGTGATGAGTTTAACCAGGGGCTTCTCGGAAACAGTGAGAGTTTTATCGGGGCGATGACGTATCATATGCCGGCGTTTTATGCGCCTTCGCTGTATACGGCGATGAATGAGCTGGATAATCATGATCATTCGCGGTTCCTCACGAGAACGAATCATCGTGTGGGGCGTGTGGCGAATGTTGGGCCGTATGCGGCTGCGGAGAATACGAATAAGGCGGTGCTGCGCGAGGCGGTTGTGATTCAGATGACGTGGCCGGGGGCGCCGACGCTGTATTATGGGGATGAGGCCGGCCAGGTCGGGTTTACGGATCCGGATAACCGGAGGACGTATCCCTGGGGACAGGCGGATCAGGAGCTGATCCGATTCTATAAAGAAATGATTGCGGTGCATCGGAGATTTCCGGTGCTGGCGATGGGATCGCTGAAATTTTTGTACCATGATTATAATGTGCTTTCTTATGGACGGTTTAATCAGGAGGAGCAGGTAATTGTGGTGATTAATAACCGGAATGAGAGGGTGCATGTGGAGATTCCGGTGTGGCTTACCGGGATTAACCGGAGTTCGGTGGCGAAGCTGACGCAGGTGTTTGCGACGGATGCGGTGGGATTTTCTTCGGAGGAGAAAGAAATCGAGGCACCGGCGGGCATACTGGAGATGGATTTGCTGCCGTTATCGGGAGTGGTACTGCATAGATGCGAGGAGTGACGGACGCCTCGCCGCCGCATCACGCAAGACTGAACGGGCGGCGGCGAGGCTGGTAGTGGGGACGGGAGGTTGAAAAATAGAAATGGAAAAAGAGCTCCGATTCGTATGAATCAGAGCTCTTAATCGTGCCGCAAACCGGGATCGAACCGGTACGGGTATCACTACCCACGGGATTTTAAGTCCCGGGCGTCTGCCAGTTCCGCCACTGCGGCATATGGACGGAGATGGATTCGAACCATCGAAGCAATTTGCAGCAGATTTACAGTCTGTCCCCTTTGGCCACTCGGGAATCCGTCCATGTATTTTGTTTTGTGTCAGAATGACTTCCGACATTGAATGATTATACTGGATGTGGAGGGAAAATGCAAGGGTTTTTTTGAAAAAAATAGAAAAAAGTTGAAAGGGGGGAGCAGGTCGGGTATAATATCAAATATATGGGCTTCTATATTGAGTAAAAATGGAGGATATAGGGTAAGTATGATTAAGATTAAGGATTATGTCCGGGTGGGGTCGCTGGAGGAGGCGTATGAGCTGAATCAGAAGAGAAGCGCCTGTATCCTGGGCGGGATGCTCTGGACGAAGATGGGGCAGAGGCAGGTGCAGACGGCGATTGATTTGTCCGGGCTGGGACTGGATCAGATTGAAGAGTCCGAGGAGGAGTTTTCGATTGGATGTATGGTGACGCTGCGGCAGCTGGAGGAGCATGAGGGGCTGAATGCTTATACCGACGGTGCGGCACGGGAGAGTGTGCGGAGTATTGTCGGGGTGCAGTTCCGGAATCTGGCTACGGTGGGAGGCAGTATTTTCGGCAGATTTGGATTTTCGGATGTGCTGACGCTGTTTCTGGCGCTGGATACGGAGGTGGAGCTGGTTCATGCGGGACGGATGCCGCTGGCGGAGTTTGCCTGTTCAAAGAGAGACAGGGATGTGCTGGTGAGGCTGATTGTGAAGAAGCATGAGGGTGTTACGGTTTATCAGAGTCATCGAAATTCCAGAACGGATTTCCCGGTGCTGACGTGTGCGGTGCGGGTGGAAGACGGAAAAGGATGTGTGGTGCTTGGGGCAAGACCGGTGAAGGCGGCACGTGTAGAGCTTCCGGCGGAGCTGGCGGAAAAGCTGGCGGCTGGAAAGGCATCTGCGGAGGAGCTGAAGGCAGCGGCTTCGGAGATTTCTGATCAGTTTACGTATGGCAGTAATATGCGCGGAAGTGCAGAGTATCGTCATCATCTGGGACGGGTGCTGCTGCGCAGATGTATGGAAGAAATTCAGAAGAAGGAGGAGCAGTGATGAAGATTTCGATGATCTTAAATGGAAAGAAGACGGAAGCGGAGATCGATGCAGACATGCTCCTGATCGATTTTGTGAGAAGCCAGGGATGCTACAGTGTGAAGCGCGGCTGTGAGACGTCGAACTGCGGGCTGTGTACGGTTTTTCTGGAGGGAAAACCGGTGCTGTCGTGTTCGGTGCTTGCGGCGCGGGCGAATGGATGTAAGGTGGATACGCTGGAAGGCCTGCAGGAGGAAGCAGAAGAATTTGGTTCCTTTATTGCCGGACAGGGCGCCGAGCAGTGCGGGTTCTGCAACCCGGGGATGATTATGAACGCGATTGCGCTGTTCCGGGAAAATCCGGATCCGAGTGAGGAAGAAATTAAAGAATATCTGGCGGGAAATCTCTGCCGCTGTTCCGGATATGAAGGACAGCTTCGGGGAATTTTGAATTTCCTTGCCTGGAAAAAGCAGCAGGGAGGTGCGTCATGAGCAGAGAAAATCATATCTATGAACCGGATTGGTCGGGAAGAACCGATCAGCTCTGCAGTGTGAATAAGCCGGTGATCAAAAAGGATGCCCTCGCGCTGGTAACCGGAAAGCCGGTTTATGTAGATGATCTGGCGCCGAAGGATTGTCTGATTGTCAAGGTACTGCGGAGTCCGCATGCCAATGCAATCGTAAAATCCGTGAAAAAGACGGCAGCAGAGCGTGTTCCGGGCATTGAGGCGATTTATACCTGGGAGGATGTGCCGAAACAGCGTTTTACAATGGCAGGACAGACCTACCCGGAACCAAGCCCGTATGACCGTCTGATCCTCGATCAGCATGTGCGCTACGTGGGAGATCCGGTGGCGATTATTGCCGGAAAAGATGAAAAATGCGTGGACCGTGCGCGGAAGCTCCTGAAAGTAGAGTACGAAGTGCTTCCGGCCATTCTGGATTTTCATCAGTCCAAGGATAATGAACTGCTGGTGCATCCGGAGGAAAGCTGGAAATCGCTCTGTCCGGTCGGTGCGGACAATCAGAGAAATCTCTGTGCAAGTGCGGAAGATCACAACGGAGATGTGGAAGCCGTGCTCGCAGAGTGCGATGAGGTCGTAGAGCATACGTATCATGTACGCGCAGCCCAGCAGGCGATGATGGAGACGTTCCGGACATACTGCTTTATGGATACCTACGGACGGCTGAATGTGCTGAGCTCGACCCAGATCGTTTACCATGCGCGCCGCATTCTGTCCAATGCACTCGGCATTCCGAAATCGAAGATCCGTGTTTCCAAGCCGAGAATCGGCGGCGGATTCGGAGCGAAGCAGACGGTGGTTGCCGAAATTTTCCCGGCGTTTGTAACCTGGAAAACCGGAAAACCGTCGAAAATGATCTTTACGAGAGAAGAGTCCCAGACAGCATCCACACCGCGCCATGAGATGGAAGTAACGATCCGCCTCGGTGCGATGAAGGATGGAAGAATCCGTGCGATCGATCTGTATACACTTTCCAACACGGGTGCATACGGCGAGCATGGACCGACAACGGTCGGCCTTTCCGGCCACAAATCGATTCCGATGTATGGATCTCTTGAGGCTTACCGGTTTGCGTATGATGTTGTGTATTCCAACGTAATGTCAGCCGGTGCTTACCGCGGATACGGTGCGACGCAGGGTATCTTTGCCGTAGAATCTGCTGTCAGTGAGATGGCAGCGCGTCTTGGCATCGATCCGATCCGGATCCGGGAGCAGAACATGGTCCGTGAGGGACAGTTCATGCCGGCTTACTATGGCGAAACGGCAAACAGCTGTGCGCTTGACCAGTGCGTGGAGCGTGCGAAAGAGATGATCGGCTGGGATGAGAAATATCCGTGCCGTGATATGGGAGATGGAAAGGTGCGCAGCGTCGGCATTGCGATGGCGATGCAGGGTTCCTGTATTTCCAATCTCGATGTCGGATCGGCAACGATCAAAGTCAACGACGACGGCGGCTATACGATGCTGATCGCAGCGGCCGATATGGGAACCGGCTGCGATACGATTCTGTCCCAGATGGCGGCAGAGTGTCTGGAGTGTGATGTGGATGACATTACCGTTGTCGGCGCAGATACCGATACGTCCCCGTATGACTCCGGTTCCTATGCATCGAGTACGACGTATATTACCGGAAAAGCGGTGGAAAAAGCCTGCATGACGCTTCGGAAACGAATCTGTGCCCTGGCGGCAGAGCGGATGAACGTGCCGGAAGATGAGACAGAATTTACCGGTACCGGCGTCGTGCATGAAAAGAGTGGAAGCAGCATGACGATGGAAGAAATCGCAACAGCGGCCATGTGCAATAACGGCATCGCGCTGGAAGCGACGGAAAGCAACTGCTCTCCGGTATCGCCGCCGCCTTATATGGCTGGTGCGGTCGAGATCGAGCTGGATAAAGAGACCGGCGAGGTCAGGATTCTCGATTATGCCGCCGTTGTCGACTGCGGAACCGTCATCAACCCGAACCTTGCGCGCGTACAGGTCGAGGGCGGTCTGGTGCAGGGCATCGGCATGACGCTGTTTGAAAATATCCGGTACACGGACAAGGGTCAGATGATCAATAATTCGTTTATGCAGTATAAAGTGCCGACCCGCCTCGATATGGGCAGGCTGCGCGTCGAGTTTCGGAGCAGCTACGAGCCGACCGGTCCGTTCGGTGCAAAATCGATCGGCGAGATCGTCATCAACACACCGGCTCCGGCGCTGGCACATGCAATCTACAATGCGACGGGTCTGTGGTTCCGCGAACTGCCGATCACGAGCGAGCAGATTGCAATGGGAATTGCGGAAAAAGAATGCGAGTAACGATACTTTATCTGGCAGCCGGGAACAGCAGACGGTTCGGGGAAAATAAGCTGCTCTATCCGCTGGATGGAAAGGCGGTGTACCGCCATCTGCTGGACCGGCTGGCCCAAATTGCCGGAAGGCATGAGAACTGGGAACTGCTGGTTGTGACGCAGTATGAAAGGATTCTGGAGGAGCTTGCGCCGCTGGTAAAAGCCGGGCGTCTGCAGACGGTGTTTTCGCCGGACAGCGAAAAAGGAATTTCCTATACAATCCGCGCGGGAATCGAGGCGGCGGAGAAGCAAAATGCCGATGCCTGTGCGTGTTTTGCGGCGGATCAGCCGTACCTGAAGGAAGAGACGGCGGAGCGCTTTCTGGAATCCATGGAGATGCAGAAGGCTCCACTTGGCTGCGTTTTCTGCGGCGGCGAGAGCGGCAATCCGGCGTGGTTCTCAAAACCTTATTTTTCAGAACTAAAAGAACTTTCCGGCGACTGCGGCGGAAAAAAGGTGCTGAAACGGCACTGGGAATCGGTAATTCCGTTCCGGGTCGAAGCCGCGTGGGAATTAAAGGATCTGGACCGGAAAGAGGATCTCTGATGCAGAGACACCGGCGGCTGCCATGAATAAAATTTGAGACAGTGCGAAATTTGATGGATTTGGACTTGCATTTCCAGTGAGAAGTAAGTACAATGGGTATAATAAAAATTCGGGAGGCTTCAAAAAAATGCAGTTATTGGAAGACAGAATCCGCAAAGACGGAAAAGTACGCGAGGGAAATGTCCTGAAGGTGGACAGCTTTTTAAATCATCAGATGGACGTCAATCTGTTCCGGGAAATCGGAAAAGAGTTTCAGCGTCGTTTTGCGGGAGAGGAGATCACGAAAATTCTGACCATCGAGGCATCTGGAATCGGAATTGCCTGTGTTGTGGCTGAAATTTTTAATGTTCCGGTTGTGTTTGCAAAGAAAACACAGACCAAAAATATCGCCGGCGATGTTTATACCACAAAAGTAGAATCTTTCACCCATGGAAGAGTTTATGATATCATTGTTTCCAAAGAATTTCTGGGAAAAGGAGACAAAGTTCTCCTGATCGATGATTTCCTGGCAAACGGAAAAGCGCTGGAAGGACTGGCAACCCTGGTACAGGATTCCGGTGCAGAGCTCGTAGGAGCAGGCGTTGTCATCGAAAAAGGGTTCCAGATCGGAGGAAAACTGCTGCGTGACCGCGGCATTCATCTGGAATCTCTTGCCATCGTCGATGGTATGGATGATAAAACCGGGGAAATTACCTTCCGGAAACAGTAAGGAGGCGTCAAAATGGCAAATCTGATTGCAAGAATTGCCGTTCTTCTGGTTCTGGCGGCCGCAGGAATGGTGCTGGCCGACAGAAAAGAAAAAATTGATCTCAGTGTGTCACTGCTGCTGTTTCTGGCGGCAGTCAATGTGACCTCTTTTTTCAGCCTGAAAGATAACAGGATTGTAGTTGTCATGATTCTGACGGTATATTTTCTGTTGTACGCAGGCGCAAAAGAGCTGCTGCGGAGACGGGCAGAGAAAAAAAGAAAATGAATGCAAACCGAACATCCGGCTGCGAGCACCCATGCAAAAGTGCCGGTCGGATGTTTTTTGAATTTTCCTGTAAATTCAAAAAACATCCGGGCAGGATCGCGCTGCAGAGCGATATTGCAGAAGAACTCCATATGGAAGGAGATGCCGCAAGAATCCACCAGCTCGTTTCTCTTCTTGTGGATAACGCCGTTAAATACACTCCGGAGGGTGGAAAAATCCACATTTTCTGGCGAAAAAACGGCAAAAAAGCAGAATTTTCGGTGCAGAATACCTGCGATACCCTGCCGGAAGGTGATCTCAACCGCCTCTTTGGCCGCTTCTACCGTGCGGATGCGTCGCGGGCCAGGGGAAAGAGGCGGCTATGGAATCGGCCTTTCCGTGGCTGCTGCAATTGTAAAGGCACATAAGGGAAAAATCACCGCAGAGCGGACACGAGATGGCATCTGTTTTAAAGCAGTCTTTCCGGCAAAAGGATGAAAGAAACAAAATTCCGGAAAAACGGAAAAATGACGGCAGGGCAGGAAAGGCAGACACACAAAAAAGCAGAAATCAAAAGCTTCCAAGAGAGAAAAAACAAAAGAAAACAAAAGAAAACAAAAGAAAACAAAAGAAAACAAAAGAAAACAAAAGGAGGAATATATGATGTTTGATTGTGGTTTACAAAACATTTTCCAGCTGAAAAACGGACAGTCCCGTTCTATTAACTGGGAAAACCGGAATGGAGAAAAAGGAAAAGGCGGCATGGCATCCAGCGATCTTGGTCCGTCCAGAAAAGGTTCCCCGTGTATCCCGAAAATAGAAGCAGGAGAGACCGTAACACTTGGTGAGATCCAGGGAGAAGGCATCATTCAGCACATCTGGATCACCGTCACAGACCGTACCAGTGAACGTAACCGTTATGTTCTGCGGGATCTTGTTCTGCGCATGTACTGGGACGATGAAGAATTCCCATCCGTTGAATGCCCGCTTGGCGATTTCTTCTGCTGCGGCTTCGGTGTTTCCTACCAGGTAAACTCAGTCCCGATTGCTGTCAATCCGACCCGTGGTTTCAACAGCTATTTCCCGATGCCGTTCCGTAAAAACGCCCGTATTACCATTGAAAATCAGTGTGATGAGCCGATTCCGGCCTTCTTTTATCAGATCGACTATTGCCTGACAACGGTTCCGGAGGATGCTGCCTATTTCCATGCCCAGTGGCGTCGTCAGCGCATAACGGAAAAGGCAAAAGACTACGTTGTCCTCGACAACATCAAAGGGAAAGGCCAGTACGTTGGAACGTATCTTGCACTTACCAGCCTCGAACGCTACTGGTACGGAGAAGGTGAGATGAAATTCTACATCGATGGAGACAAGGATTATCCAACCATCTGCGGAACCGGAACAGAAGATTACTTCGGTGGTGCCTGGAGCTTTGCAACACAGCAAAATGGCCAAACCGTTGAAAATCAGTACTGCACTCCGTATCTTGGATATCCTTACTACTCTACCCACGATACCTTCCTTCATAATGATTACCACAATGATGATCAGATGCCACAGCGCAGCTTCTACCGCTGGCACCTTCTTGATCCTATCCTTTTTGAGAAGGATCTTAAGGTAACCCTTCAGCAGATTGGCGTCAGTCATGGAGGTCTCTTTGAACGTCAGGATGATGTCGCTACCACAGCTTACTGGTACCAGACGCATCCTCATGTACCATTCGCGCCACTCATGTCCAGAAAAGAGCGCTGGCCAAGATGATTTTTGACGCTTTTCCTATTTTATATGTTTCATGACGTTGCATAGCGGCTGCAAGAGTCCGTTCCGAACAAATTCGCTTTCAACGAATTTGTCCGGAAAAGGGCTCTTTCTTTTTTTATATGGTATTCAAAAAGCGATCCGGATTACAGAGGTCCGTCTTTTCACAAACCTTTCACATTTTCTGTCCATTCTTTAAGGTTCCTTTAAAGTTTCCTCATTATACTTAAAAATGTAAAAAACATTTCCGGAAGTAAATCAAACGAAAGGATCAATCGATTATGATGCAAAGCCAACAGATTCCCATGACCTTCCAACGGTATGAAACAAAATACATGCTTTCCCCGATCATGGTCCGCAAGCTTCGCAAGAGCCTTCCGGGTCATCTGCAGATGGATGAATACGGCCTTGATACCATCTGCAGCCTCTATTACGATACCCCGGATCACCAGCTCATCCGCCGTTCGCTGGAAAAACCCGTCTACAAAGAAAAACTGCGACTCCGCAGTTATGGTCCGGTCAAAGAGACCAGCCCCATATACGTAGAACTAAAGAAAAAATATGAAGGAATCGTCTACAAACGCCGCGAGCGCATGATATTATCAGAAGCGGTTCCCTATCTTGCGGGAAAATCAGAACCGGGCTTCGACAGCCAGATTCTCCACGAAATCACTTGGTTTCGCAACTACTACCGGGGGCTTGCTCCCGCTATGTACATCGCCTACGACCGCATCGCCTGCTTCGGCACGGAAGACAGGAACTTTCGTGTTACCTTCGACACCAATATCCGATGGCGTACCGACAATCTGTGTCTTGACGGTCCAACGGAAGGAACCAGGCTTTTAGAACCAGGCTGGTATCTCATGGAGGTGAAATCACCAGGTGCTGTGCCCCTATGGTTCAGCAAAATTCTGGATGATCTTGCAATCTATCCGGCATCATTTTCTAAATACGGCTTTGCCTATCAGATCGAAAATCAGAAAGTATCAGAAGAAAAAGCTTTCATACCATTCACAGATATCCGGCAAACCGTATCAAAAACAGCATTCCGTTAGCTGAATCAGGTAAGTCCTCTGCGGCCATTGCGAAAAGCAAGAAGCAGTGGGTGGACTCACAGCTTGCGAAAAGCCTTTTTCAAACATAATCTGCTTCACAAAAAAGAAAATGTAACTATTCAGAGCCATGCAAAATAGAAGCAACATCGCGATGTAGCGTAAGCGGAATCGAGATGGGGCTCTGAATAGACAAGAAAATAAAAAAATTCTGGGAGGAATTTGCTATGCTTAACGCAATATTCAGTTCCGTTTTTACAGAAACAACCGCCGCCTTCACCTTTGGTCAGTTCCTTGCCTGCACAGCAGTGTCTCTGATTCTGGGACTGTTGATCGCTGCTGTTTACAGGTACAAAAGCGAATGCACCAAAAGCTTTGCTGTCACGCTTGTTCTGATGCCTGTGATCGTACAGATGGTGATCATGCTCGTCAATGGAAATCTTGGAACCGGAGTCCCTTGATTATACCAGTGTTTTTGACGATATCTTTGCCAGGTATCTGACCCGTTGCGAGCTTGTACAGGTAAAAACCACGAATATGGGAAGTCTTTTCAAGCTGGAGTATCGCATCGTATTCCGCGAGGAAGGCGAAGAGAAAAACATGATTGACCAGCTCCGCTGCAGAAACGGAAACCTTGAAATCCTGTGCAGTCGTGCGCAGACCGGAAGGGAGGAATTATAATGAATCGAAACAGAAAGAAAAAAAACAGAAAAAAAGAGACCGGTGCAGTCGTCAGCCTGCTTCTTGCATCATCGCTGGCCTTCGGCGGATGCGGCACAGCAGTGACATCTTCCAGCTCTGTAAATGCCGAATCTGCCCGTACAGAGTCAACCGGCGAAACATCTGCCGACAACGCGGATACCACATCAGAGAGCACAGATTCGGAAAATGCAATGGAAAGTGCTTCCGATATTAATTTTGACCTGGAACTGACCGAATCCACTATCGACACCGAATTCACAGACCGTGAGAAGAGCGGAAGCTATAAAGCATCAGAAGCCGTAAAAATTACACTTAATAAGACGACAGCCACCGTCTCCGGCAGCGGAGCCAAAGCAGACGGCAGCACAATTACCATCACGGAAGAAGGTGTTTACGTCGTAAGCGGAACACTTGAGGATGGCCAGATTATCGTAGACGCATCCGATTCCGACAAGGTTCAGATCGTACTCGATGGAGTCCATATCAACTGTGAGACAAATGCTGCCATCTACGTTCGCGAAGCGGACAAAGTTTTCATCACGCTTGCTGAAAACAGCAGCAACACGCTTGGCGATGGAAACGAGTACACTCAGATTGACGACAACACGGTAGACGGCGTTATCTTCTCCAAATCAGATCTTGTCTGCAACGGGACAGGAAGTCTGACCATCGAGGCAGACTACAAGCACGGGATTGTATCCAAAGATGACCTTGTGATTACCGGCGGAACCTACAAAATCGCCGCTGCGGACAACGGGATCACAGCCAAAGATCAGATTAAAATTCTGGATGGAAGCTTTGATATTGATGCTGCAAACAGTGCGGTCAAAGCGAAGAATACGGATGACACAGAGCTTGGAAATATCTATATTGCCGGTGGAATTTTTACGATCGAGGCGGAACAGGACGGCTTCCATGCAACCGGCAGCATTGTTGTCGATGACGGAACCATCACCGTAAACTCCGGTGATGACGGTTTCCATGCGGATCTCGACACCGTCATTCATGGCGGAACGATCCTTGTTGAAAAAAGCTACGAAGGACTGGAAGGAAAACGCGTTGTGGTCAATGGTGGTGACATTACCATAAACGCCAGCGACGATGGCATCAATGCCGCAAATTCCGGCGACGATGGCGCCAACGCCATAAATCCTGGCGCCAATGCGGCCGGTTCCGGTGACGATGACAGCAATGCCGCAAGCTCAAACAACGATAGCAGTGCTGCCATAAACTCCGGTGATGATAGCAGCATATCCGGTGCGGCAGACGGAAAGGAACCTCCGCAAATGCCGCCTGATACAGAAAACGGCAGCGATATGCAGCCATCGCAGGACTTCGATCCGGAGAACGCTCCGTCTGGCGGAAATGCGCCGCAGAACTTCGATCCGGGGAATGCTCCGTCTGACGGCGATGCTCCACAGAAGATGCAGGGAGGCCCCGGCGGCGAAGGCAACTCTGAGCTTTACATTAAAATTACCGGCGGAACCCTGACCGTATCCGCCGATGGTGATGGTCTTGATTCCAACGGCAGTCTTCTCGTGACCGGCGGAACTACGATCGTGTACGGGCCGACCAGCGATGGTGACAGTGCCCTCGATTACGACGGAAGTGCAATTGTGACCGGCGGAACCTTAGCTGCTATCGGCAGTGCCGGCATGACGGAAAGCTTCGACGAAGCTTCCACCCAGCCCGTTATCACCTATTACAGTACGGAAACCCAGTCCGCTGACACTACCATCACACTGACAGACAGCGATGGAAGTGCCCTCTTCACGGTTACACCTGAAAAAGCCTACGCCAGCATCGTTTTGACCTGCCCCGAAATGAAACTGGACGCAACGTATACTCTGACTGCCGGTACCGACAACGAAGAGATCACCCTCACGGACATCATCACCACCGCCGGAACCCGGTCTGTTAAAACGATGAGCGATCCCAAAGGTGGAAAAATGCCAAATAACAGCGACAACAAAGGAACTCCGCCTTCAAAACCAAGCGACACGGCTGAGTGAACCGTTATAGTTCATTCAGCACCGGAACATTTGCTGTTCCGGTGCGTAAGAAAGTGATTCTACTCATGATTCTACCGTGGCTGTCTTCCTACTTCCAATTTGCCGTATTCTGTGCTAAAATAACCTCACAAGAAAAGAGGTAGAAAAATCATGTATGATAAACTGACCGAAAACGATATTAAAAAAATGCAGGAAGAAATCGACTACCGCAAACTGGTTGTCCGTCCAAAAGAACTCGAGGCTGTAAAAGAAGCCCGTGCCCAGGGCGATCTCAGCGAAAACTTTGAATACAAAGCTGCCAAACAGGACAAAAACCGCAACGAAAGCCGCATCCGCTATCTGGAAAAAATGATCAAAACCGCTCACGTTATTTCAGATACCTCAAAGGACGACGAAGTCGGCATCAACAATACCGTCCAGGTTTACATCGAAGAAGATGATGAGACAGAAACCTACAAACTTGTCACCACCGTTCGTGGTAATTCTCTCAAAGGATACGTCAGTATCGACTCGCCATTAGGAAAAGCCATTCTGGGTCATAAAGTCGGCGACCGCGTCACTGTAAAAGTAAGCGATGCCTATAGTTATGATCTCATCATCAAATCCATCGAAAACACTGCGGATACCGATGATGAACTCCGCAGCTATTAAAGGACAGAAAGAAAGGAAAATACCAGTCATGGAAAAAATTGCAAGCTTTACGATCGACCATATCAAACTTAAACCAGGCATCTATGTTTCAAGAAAAGATCACGTAGGTGACAGTGTCATCACAACCTTCGACCTGCGCATGACATCTCCAAACGATGAGCCTGTTATGAATACCGCTGAGGTCCACACCATCGAGCATCTTGGCGCAACGTTCCTTCGCAATCACGAAGAGTGGAAAGATAAAACCGTATATTTTGGTCCAATGGGCTGCCGTACAGGATTCTACCTGCTGCTGGCCGGTGATTACAGCTCGAAAGATATCGTTTCACTCGTAATAGAAATGTATGAATTTATCCGCGATTTCAAGGGCGAAGTCCCGGGTGCATCCCCGAAAGACTGCGGAAACTATCTGGATATGAATCTGTCCATGGCAAACTACCTTGGCAAAAAATACCTGGATGAGGTTTTGTACGGAATTGATGAATCCCGTCTCGTCTATCCGGAATAAATTCTAAAAATGGTAACTATTCAGAGCCATACAATTTCGCATGGCTCTGAATAGTTACAAAAAATGAAAGAAAACAGGGGGAAACAGAGTATGAGAACCATGGAAAACGAAAAACTGCGTGTGCAGATCAGCGATCACGGCGCAGAACTTAGCAGCATCTACGATAAAGCGGCTGACCGTGAGGCAGTCTGGATCGGCGATCCGGCCTTCTGGAACCGCCACGCACCGGTCCTGTTCCCGTTCGTCGGAAAAGTAAACGGCGGCTTCTACACCCATAAAGGAGTCAAATATCCGATGGGCCAGCACGGTTTCGCCCGCGACAACGAATTCGAGTGCATCGAAAACACCGAAAACAAAACAGTACACCGCCTGGTATCGACCGAAGAAACAAAAAAAGTCTACCCGTTCGATTTTGCCTTCACCGTAACCCAGGAACTCTCCGGCAGAACCCTGACCATAACCTGGAACGTAGAAAACACCGGTGATGATGACATGTACTTCTCCGTCGGCGGACATCCTGCATTCATGATTCCGGAACAGTATGACATCGTCTTCAACAAAGGCCTGGAAAACCACACTGAGACCGAACTCGAATACGTCCTGATCGACCCGGAAACAGCAGGCGTCGATGCCGCACATCCGAGAAAACTGAAACTTCAGGACGGCAGAATCCCGTACACCAGAACTCTTTTCGACGAGGACGCCCTGATCTTCGACAACACCCAGGTCGAGCGCGTCGGCGTAGAAGTTGATGGAAAACCGTATGTCACTCTCACCTGCAAAGGCTTCCCGAGCGTCGGCGTATGGTCCAAGCCAAAAGCAGATGCCCCGTTCGTGTGCCTCGAGCCATGGATCGGCCGCTGCGACAACGTCGGCTTTGACGGCGAATTAAAAGACAAATACGGCGAACAGCACCTGAAGGCCGGGGAAACCTTCCAGGCAGGCTACACCATCACCATCGGAGAATAAGGACCCGAAAAAAAGAAAAACCTCCGAAGTACAGCGAAAAGAACACGATTCCTGTACTTCAGGGGTTGAAATTTTACGGTTTCTTTACTATAATTAGCATCAAACCCAAAAAACGCATGTAGTTCATCATGCACAGAAGAAAAAACAGGAGGGAACGTTCTTGAAAAGAGAAACGGTTATCGTACTTGATTTTGGCGGTCAGTACAATCAGTTAATTGCAAGACGTGTACGTGAGTGCAACGTTTACTGTGAGATTTATTCTTACAAAACAGACATCGAAAAGATCAAAGAAATTCAGCCGAAAGGTATTATCTTCACCGGCGGCCCGAACAGCGCATATCTGCCGGATTCCCCGACCTATACAAAAGAAATTTTCGAACTTGGAATTCCAATCCTCGGCATCTGCTACGGATCACAGCTGATGATGCATCTGCTGGGCGGAAAAGTAGAAGTAGCTCCGGTCAGAGAATATGGAAAAATTGAGGTAACTGTAGATACCAGTTCCGCACTGTTTGAGAACGTATCCGAAAAAACCATCTGCTGGATGAGCCACAACGACTACATCTCCAAAGCAGCTCCGGGATTCGAAATCATCGCCCATACGGATGACTGTCCGGTAGCAGCCGTTGCAAACGTAGAGAAAAACCTCTATGCAACCCAGTTTCATCCAGAAGTTCTGCACACCAAAGAAGGAAAGAAAATGCTTTCCAACTTTGTATACAATGTCTGCCGCTGCGCCGGCGACTGGCACATGGACTCCTTCGTAGAAGAATCCATCAAAGCTATCCGCGAAAAAGTAGGCGACGGAAAAGTCCTCTGCGCACTGTCCGGCGGAGTCGATTCCTCCGTAGCAGCTGTTATGCTTTCCAAAGCAGTCGGAAACCAGCTGACCTGCGTATTCGTAGATCACGGCCTGCTGCGTAAAAACGAGGGCGATGAAGTAGAAGCAGTCTTCGGACCGGACGGCCCATACGACCTGAATTTCATCCGCGTTAACGCACAGGAGCGTTTCTATGCAAAATTAAAAGGCGTAGAAGAGCCGGAGAGAAAACGTAAAATCATCGGCGAAGAGTTCATCCGCGTCTTCGAAGAAGAAGCAAAGAAAATTGGTGCTGTAGACTTCCTGGTACAGGGAACCATCTACCCAGACGTTGTAGAGAGCGGCGTCGGCGGAGAATCCACCGTCATCAAATCCCATCATAACGTCGGAGGACTGCCGGACTACGTAGATTTCAAAGAAATCATCGAGCCGCTGCGCAACCTCTTCAAAGACGAAGTAAGAAAAGCCGGTCTTGAGCTCGGCATCCCGGAATACCTCGTATTCCGTCAGCCATTCCCGGGCCCGGGACTTGGCATCCGTATCATCGGCGAAGTAACCGCCGAGAAAGTCAAAATGGTACAGGACGCCGACGCGATCTGGCGCGAAGAAATCGACAAAGCCGGAATCGCCCACGAAATCGGCCAGTACTTCGCAGCCCTGACCAACATGCGCTCCGTCGGAGTCATGGGAGATGAAAGAACCTACGATTACGCCATCGCCCTCCGCGCCGTAACCACTACCGATTTCATGACAGCCGAAAGCGCAGAAATTCCGTGGGATGTCATCGGAAAAACAACGAGCAGAATTGTAAATGAAGTAAAACACATCAATCGCGTTATGTATGATTGCACCGGAAAACCACCGGCAACGATCGAGTTTGAATAACGGACAAAAAACCTCGGATGCCCATTTTACAAGGGTTTCCGAGGTTTTGTTATGTCTGTTGGCTCTATTTTGGCTCTATTTAAGAAATTTTGATAGGTAAAAACGTCGACGGATTAAAAAATATAGGATTTGAGCAACCAAACAAAAAACATAGATATAATAAATCCGATTGTGGCACTTAGTAAAGCTGAAAGCAGTTGCTGATAAGGACGTTTTCCTTTTTCTTGTGCTTTTTCAATTTCATCTAATTGCTTTCCTTCGGTGAATGCCACAATTTCTTTGTACGTCATAATATCATTTTCTTTTTTGAACTTTTCTACTCTTAAAGCGTAATATATCATAATTAAGAAAAGAATTCCCCAAACGATATATCCACAATATCCTAAAAATACTGCCAATGGCACAGCTGCAATGACAGTTAATATTAAAAGTACTGTAAAAATAGCTCCATCACGATTAAATTTCTGTATAGCTTCTTTGCTAATTTCTTCTTTCATAGTAGTAATATCTCCTTTGATTAGTTGATCAAGAGAGATGTGAAATGTTGAACTTAACAGTAGCAGGCTATGAATATCTGGATAACTTTTATCATTTTCCCAATTAGAAATAGTTTGTCTTGTGACATATATTTTTTCTGCAAGTTCTTCCTGAGATAAATTCATATCTGTTCGATATCTTTTTATCTGTTTATACAGTTCCAATGCGCGTCCTCCTTTTTACGTGTTTTTTCTCTCGACCTAGACATATCGTATTAAATGTTAGTAAATGATTCTATCAAAATGCTTTTACATAGAGTAAATTCAATAGTCAAAGGTCTTTTACATAGTAGAATGAGAGGTTATATCTATTGTGGAAATACTTTTACAGTAATTCTGTTGGTTCCTTTTTTGACAACCATATTATCATCTACTAGATGATTTTTTATATCTTCTATGTTCTGCTCAATCTCAGTGATAGTTTCTGCATAATTATCTTCGGCACTCAATTTATTCTTGGAGTTTTCCAGATTTTCTTTTATTTGCTTTGCTTTAAGATAGGTGCAAAGTTTATTGTTGATAGCAGCGTTCTGAAAAGAAAATTTCACAGTAGAAGGGATAAACTCTCCATTTTCATCTCTTTCTGCTTCAAATTTCATATCTACTTGCTCATCTAATTTAAACAGTAAAGAAAGTACATCAGATACAGTTTCTATATCAAAATCCATGAATAGATTAATGCTGATGCCAAGAGCGTTTGTGATTTTCAGTAATTGATCCGGCTTTGGATTGCGAATACCATACTCATACTTTTTGATAGTAGCCGGATTTATGCCGGAAAGATTTCCCAACATTTCTTGTGATATTCCACGTATATTCCGATAATATTTGATTTTTTCTCCGACAGTCATAGTGTTTCTCCTTTTTGTGCTTTGTGGGTATAGAGATAGTTTAGCACATTGGGACACATTTGTGTATAAAAATTTATGAAAAATACTTGACGAACACAAATGTGTACTATATAATACGAATTACAAGGAACACAAAAGTGTACTAAGATTAAAGAGGAAAGGAGAAATGAATATGGAGAATACGATGAAAATGTATATTACCGCAGATGAAGTTGCTGAATTACTCGGAGTATCTAGAGGGTATGCATATAAAGTTATTCGAGGACTGAATGATGAGTTGAAAGCAAAGGGATTTCGAGTGATTTCAGGGAAAGTGCCAAGAAAGTATTTTCAGGAAAAATATTATGGAATGGTTGTTTAGAAGAAAGAGGGGATGAAGATATGCCGGCAACAAGAGACGGAAAATTATGGCGCAGTCAGTTTTATTATAAAGACTGGCAGGGAGTACGCCGCAAAAAGAACAAACGAGGTTTTAAGACAAAAGGAGAAGCAGATGAATGGGAAAGAAACTTTCTTCAGCAACAGCAGAAGAATCTGGATATCAGTTTTGAGAATTTTGTAGAAATTTATTTTGCGGATATGGAGAACCGTTTACGGGAAAGCACGATTATTAATAAGCGATATGTGTTTGACTTGAAAGTAACTCCGTATTTCAAACATAAGAAAATGTGTGAAATTCAAACTTCAGATATCAGAGCATGGCAGAATGAGTTGATTAAAAAGGGATATGCTCCGACTTATCTGAAAAGTATTAACAATCAGTTGGCAGCGCTTTTTAATTATGCTGTACGCTATTATGATCTGCGTGATAATCCTTGCAGAAAAGCAGGAAGTATCGGAAAGAGCAAGGCTGATGAAATGGATTTTTGGACAAAACAGGAGTTCAAAGAGTTCTTGCCATCTATGGATAGTAAGCCTGAAGCAAGAATGGCATTCCTGCTCTTATATTGGACTGGTATGAGAATTGGAGAATTGCTTGCTTTAACTTATGAAGATATAGACTTAGAAAAACGTTGTATCACGATTAACAAGTCATATCAGCGTTTGAACGGTAAGGATATGATCACGCCGCCGAAGACTCCGAAAAGCAATCGTCAAATATCTATTCCGCCATTTTTAGCGGAAGAATTAAAAGAATATTGCAGTATGTTGTATGGAATAACGGCAAATGAAAGAATGTTTCGATTTACAAAATCATTCATGGAACATGAAATGGTTCGGGGGATAAAAGAAACAGGTGTTAGACGTATCCGTCTGCATGATTTAAGACATTCTCATGCGTCATTGTTGGTTGAAATGGGATTTCAGCCATTGGCGATTGCAGAACGGTTGGGGCATGAGAAGATTGAGACTACCTTGAACACATACTCACATTTGTATCCCAATAAACAAGCAGAATTGGCAGAGAAGTTGGAAATTGCCAATGGAGAGGAGTAGCTATGAGCGGAGTACACAAATACCCAACAATCAGTTTTCGTATTTCCCCAAGAGAGAGGGACGAAATAGAAGCAAAAATCAAAGCGAGCGGTATGCAGAAAAAAGATTATTTTGTACGTTCCTGCATTTATAACAAAGTGTGCGTAGTCGGGAAAAAAGAAGTGATATATCAACTGGTTGAGGAATTACAACTTATGCAGTACAACATTGCGGAAATCCTAAAGCAATTTGAAGAGCAGGAAATCCTGTTATCAGACGAAGGATTGGAGCAGATGAAAAATGACTGTCTGGATATGCTGAAAGCCATTATATGGATGTTAGACGGAGCAAAGTATCTTTGGCAGGGAACTGAAAAAAGTCCTGACAGCGGCAACTGTTAGGACTTACGAAAAATCGGATAACCTTTGTTATCAAGATATTTACAAAATCAGTATAACAGAGGTTCTCCGCAGAAACAACAGAATTTTTGAATGGAGGACTTTATGGAAGAACAGAAAATTGAATTAAAAATTATCAATATGGCAGATATTCAATCGCAGGAAATTGAATGGTTGTGGTATCCGTTTATCCCTTATGGGAAATTGACAATTATTCAAGGCGATCCGGGAGATGGAAAAACAACACTTGTATTGAATCTTGCAGCCAAATTATCAAAGGGTATCGGACTTGATGAAGATATGCAGGTATCAGAGCCTATGAATATTATTTATCAGACTGCCGAGGATGGATTAGCAGATACAGTTAAGCCAAGACTTGAAGTGGCAGATGCTGATTGTGAGAAAATTATGGTTATTGACGAAAGCGAAAAATCTCTTTCTATGATAGATGAACGTTTGGAACAGGCGATTGTTCAAACCAATGCACGATTACTTATTTTAGACCCGATACAAGCCTATCTGGGTGGCGGAATGGATATGAACCGGGCAAATGAAGCAAGAGATATGACTAAGAAATTAGGACTTTTAGCAGAGAAGTATAAGTGCGCGATTATCCTAATTGGTCATATGAATAAGGCTGCCGGAAACAAGGCGGCATATCGAGGAATGGGTTCGATTGACTTTTTTGCAGTAGCAAGAAGCGTTCTTTTAGTCGGCAGAATAGAGGGACAGAAAAATACAAGAGCAGTTGTGCAGATAAAGAATAACCTTGCCGCATTCGGACATTCAAAGGCATTTGAACTGACGGAAGAAGGCTTTCATTGGCTGGGCGATTATGAAATTACGGCAGACGAATTGTTGGGAGGAATCACCCCGAAAGCAAATAAAAAGGAGCGGGCAAAACAACTCATTTATGAATTGGCAGAAACAAACAGCGTGGTAAAAAGTGAGGATATTGTTAACCTTGCCGAAGAAAAAGGAATTTCAAAACGAACATTGGAAAATGCGAAAAAAGAGTTGGGTATTAAAGGAAAACGGATTGGAGAATCATGGTATTGGAAACTTGATGAAATCGTGAAACCGTAGATAAGAACGCAACAATGCAGAGTGTATAGAAATTGCAGAGACGTAAATGTAAGGTTGCAAAAACTAAAGACATTGCATTGTTGCGGAGTTGGAAAGGAGAGCGTATGAAACAAATACAGATACCGGAGCAGTTATTTAGGGAACTTGTAAAATTTCATTTGCTGGATATGGAAGAAAATTTACCAAGTATAAAACAAGGATTAGAAGCGAAATTGGATGCTTTGGTAATGAGAGATTTATATTCAAAATACAAAACTGCGCCCACAGAGGAAGAACGGGAACAGGCGAGAAAAGAATATCTGGACAAACGAGGAGTGCCGGAGAAATTCCGGTGGTAATTCTTCTTTGATGATAGAAACAGGAGCGTCACACGCACCTGTAAATAACAGATAAGGCAGGAAAGGAGTGTTGCGGATGTTGAAGCAGCCGGAAAGAGAAAGCAGAAATGTGAATGCTTTATTTTATGAGATGGAGGGCAGACAGATACAAAAAATGAACAAGGTACTGGCAGACGTGGAACTGACAAAAGCAGAGGAAAAAACTCTGATATGGCTTGCCGGATGGGAAGAAAGTACCGTAGAACATCTGCTGTCAGTCATAGAAAAAGCAGCCCGAATATGGGCAGATCAAAAGGGCGGATACGCCCATAAATATAAGCGTAAGTCCGAGAAGTAATCGGATTTTGTTAAACAAAACAAGCCCTCGGCGCTTGAGAGCGAAATACACCCATCGCACAAACTTTGTTTATGCTCTGTGTATTTCGCCCTGCCGGGAGCTGTACCGCCAACAGGCGGATAAGTTCGTAAACAGGTGCCTATGCACCTACTCACAGCAAAGCTGGCGAGAGGCAGGGAAGGAGGATGCTTATAGGCAGACATTCATTTATCAGACAAAGTAAGCTGTCCGATGTGGCAGGGCGTATTGATTATATCTCCAATCCGAAACGACAGGAGTATCTCTATGAGACCTATCAGACAGAAGGGGCAACACCGGAGTTTTGGAAAAATCTTGCAAGAGAAAATCAGTTGGATTTTAAGGCGAGCGGATCGGCAGGGAAATGTATCGAAGGGCGTGAGTTTATTATTGCACTTCCCGAAAGTTTTGTTCAGTACAGGGCAGGTGATGTGGTAAGACTTTTTACGGAAACTTTCCATAAAAGATATGGTATGGAGTGTAGTGCCGCCCTTCATCATAACAAGACAAAAACGAATTATCATATCCATCTGGTATTCAGCGAACGGAAAATGTTGGAGCAGCCTGAAGTGAAGATTGCCACTCGAAATATGTTTTATGATGAGCAGGGAAAACATAGACGCACGAAAAAAGAGATTTTAGACGAGCAGGGAAATATCCGAGCAGGGTGCAGCATTATCTCGAAAGGGGAAGTTTATGAAAGTCATATCTTCACAAAAAAAGAGGAATGGTTTAAGGACAAATCATTTACTAAAGAAGTGAAGGAACTGTTTACGGATACAATTAACTGCTATGTAAAAGAAGAATCAGAAAAACTTTCTGTATTCCAGCAGGGAGGTGTTTATCTAGCAACGAAGAAAATCGGAAAGAACAATCCGAAGGCAGAGGAGATAAAGGCAGACAATGCGGCAAGGCAGGAATGGAATCGGACAGTTGATGTGGCATTAGTCGAGGGTGTTCCTGAAAAGGATATTTTGAAAATCAAGCAGGAAAAAATCACAGACAAAACCTTGCAATCTATTAGGAAACACGGTTGGCTGCCGGATATGTTCCGTCTGATTATCCGAGGTGCGAAAGACTTTTTACAGGAAGTAATTTTCAAATTTAAACTACCGCCAAAACCTGTGTCAAAGATTGATTTACAGGAGTGGAAAGATATGCAGAAGGTTATGTATGAATTGCAGAGACAGTCCATGGAGATAAAACGCACACAGCAGGATATTTCTTCTTTGAAAAAGCAACTGTCAGAGTTACGAGGGTTCTTTAAAGGCAAAGAGCGAAAATCTCTGGAAGGGCGAATTGAACTGTTAGAGGATTTGGAAAAGCGTCTGCACAGGAGTATGGAGCAGATCGTAAAACGTGAAGGGTATCCAAATGTGCAATCATTTCAGAAGGTCTATAACAAGGCAGAAAAACTGATTATGGAATACAATGAAGAACTGCGAGCATGGAAAAATCAGACGGAGCAGAAGAAAGAAAATCCGTTAGAACAGCCGAAAAAAGCAAGTGTACTGGAAAAACTACACCGCTATCAGCAGGAAGGCAGACAGCAGCCGAAACGGTCAGTTAAGAAAAAATCTATGGATAGAGAACGATAAGAAAGGTGGAAACGATTATGAAAAAAACAATATTTGAAGAAATGGGAGGAATTTATATCAGACAAGGGGATTATTTTATCCCCTGTCTTACCTTGCTGGAGGAAGAAGAACAAAGATTTATAGGCGTATGGGGACAAAGACATTTACGCTATCTGAAAGAATATCGCAGGAGTGTATATTTGAATTTACTTACAAGTGGAAAACTGAATGATTATTTGGCTGATATAGAAGAAGAGGCACAGGAACGCTTTGAAAGGATTGTAGAGCAGATGAAACAGGCACATGGGATCACGGAACAGTTAAAGGCAGAAAATCAGATGAAATGGGTAGGGAGAATGAACAATATACAATCGTGTGCAAGGGAGATTGTGGATAAAGAAATAATTTATCAATAGAGAAGGGGATATGGTGGAAAGCAAGTCTGGAAACGGCGTGATTTTTACTTTACAATGAAGGGAGTTGTTGTATAATTAGGGATGAAAAGAAATAAATTCTAAATAGTCGAGGAGGTGGACGATATGGCAGGTGTAATGATTGGTACTATAATGTGCATTTTAGGTCTATATAGTCTTATTAAAGGGAAACTTCCTTTTATAAAAAAGTATGACGGTGTAAAAAAGATAAATTTACATTCGAGAATTGAGGGGACGGCTGTATTATTAGTAGGGACTATGGTAGTCTTTCAGCATATTATACCAATTAAAACTGTTATTTTAATGATTTCTATTTTACTGATTTGTATTTTGACATTGATACTTGAAATAGTATTGAAAGCAATATAAATCAAATCCCAGTTGGTAGAGGAGATGGATTATGAAAGATAAAAGTATTTTAATTAGCGATTTAATCTATGGAAAAATTTATTTGTAAAAATATAAAATCTATTTTATAATAAACATGAGGAAGTGTTGTTAAAAATGAAAGGAGTTTGGATATGGAGTATATTTCATCATTTACATATTGTGATACAATACAGACAGAAATGACACCACAAGGTCCGCAGCAGCAGATTGTTAAACCATTGCAAGTATTAACACCAATTGCAATACCGGGCAACTTTTCGTTTGCTATTGCATGTAGTATTGCGGGATTTGACACATCGAAAGAAAATAGTGTTAAAATAATGTTTTTAGATCCAAGTAATAATGTGTTGTATGATACGGGTGATGTCAATTTTCAATTGCCAACAGAACAAATCAAGCCAAGTGGAATAGCTAGTATGCAATTTAATATTGATATAAGAAATTTGGTGTTTAGAGAAGCAGGTTTATATTCTACCAAAGTAATATTTAATAATATTGAATTAGGGGAATACAAGATACAAGTGATAGTAGGTGAATAATGATGATGGCGATAAACCGAACACGTGGAACTGCAATAGGAGGCGCACTGTTTGTAAGTTTGTTGATATCGGGAAACAGCGTTTCAACAGTTGAAGCAAATTGCTTGACAGATAAATATACAGAGATTATTCGTTCTGATACAGCAGAGATATGCCAAACTTATACGATAAAAAAGGGTATGAATTATTCTTTACCTGGATATTATATGTATAAGGCAAAAGATTTGAGTGTTGAAAATGTAGTTATGAACGAAGAAAAAATATTTAATTTAAAAAAATTAGATCAAATTGCATATTTAGAAGATGGATGGAACGGCAACACGGCGAGGGCTTTTGAAAAGCAATTGATTTCCATGGTAAGAAGAATAATTACTGCGTTAGATGTTCAGCCGGAGTTATTTCCAACAGCGTGTGATTCCGTACAATTTGAATATGAAAAAGAAAACGGTGCATATTTGGAAATTGAAATAAATTTAGAAGATACATGGGAAGTGTTTGAAGTCAGTAGTGACGGTCAAGAAAAATATTCCTCAATAGAAGCTGATGTAGAAGCTATTGCTAAGGTGGTGAATAGTTTCTATGGATAACACATTTCCTAATTGTGAGAAATTATATAGAGCAGTTTTTCCAGAATCTTATATGCAAATGTTTTGGCGAAAAGATGGAACTGTTTCATCGGCTGCATTCACGGACAAACAGGGCTTATCTGTTGAAAGAGGGGATTTTAGAGAAGATGAGAATGTAATAGAAGAGATGCGCAAATTTTTTCATGGCTGTATTATATCGCTTACAGTTGAACAGTGCAGAGATGTAGATGCAGTAATTAAGTATAAACCAAGTAAAAGAAGTGAGCATCATTCGGAAATTCATGGAAGCGAGGAAGTTCCTTTGCTAAGTAAAAGTCAGAGGAAAAAGTTAGCGGAGAGGGCAAAAATTGAATATTATGAAAAGTAACAGAGTATATTTGAGCATTTTAAATATACTCTGTTTTTTCTTGGGGAAGATTTTAATATAAAAATACTGTATGGCTCTATTTTGGCTCTAATAATTTGGTACGAGAAAAAAATCAGATAGAATTAAGAGAATATGAACATAAAACAACATAAATGTATACTAAAAAGTGCCTAGGTTATCTTATCCGCACCCGAGTTTGAATAAGGTAGAACGCCAAAAGGACCCAGTATTTATGCAACTTCCAAACAAATTTGCTTAAGTATTGGCAACGATTTGGCAACAGTTTTTCCTTATTCAATGAATAAGATTACTTTATGAGCATAAGAAAACCTTACTGATTTTCAGATATGACAACTGAAAATTGGTAAGGTTTTTTCATGCTTATTTTTTCTTTTTGCGTTTGATTTCTTTCTTTTCTTCGTTTTCCATTTCTTTTAATCCGGCGAGAAGCATATCGCTGATTTCTTGTGAAGGAACCTTAGCACGGATTTGGTGTGTATCTAGTTCCGGATATTTATAACGCCAGTTATCATATTCCTCTTTGGTGCTTTCGCCATTCTCCAGCTTTTTAGCTTCGGCGAGCCATGCACGGAGCATTTTATCCATTGAGGAATAGGTAGAATAGTCGGACTTATCCAGACGTAAGACTACTTCACCATCCATTTCGTCAATTTTCAGTCCATACATATCTTCCAATGCGAAAAAGGTATGCATAAGACCGATGTAGGTATCTATATCCGGTACGGTAAGTGCATGGGTGCTGACATCAAAGATACCAGCCATTTCTTTTACGAGATCATGCTTGGGTACTCTTGATTCTGATTCATATTGTGCCATACGGACATCAGAAGTCTTGCCAAGAAAGCCGAGGACTTCTCCAAGCTGCTTTTGTGTCATGCCTTTTCTGTTACGGAAAAATCGAATTCGTTGCCCGATTGCCATAGTAATACCTCCTGTCATGTTGTTGCCATTTATCTGTTAAGTAAAACAGAAACGTTTAAGTAGAGTATAGCATGTGTTAATGAGGATAGCAAGAAGAACTTAAATAAAAATGTTTAAGATTTTTCTGTAAACCACTTGACTTAACGGAAAATGTTTAGTATTATGCAAAACAGAGACTTAAACAAAAAAGTTAAGTTAAAACTGAATGACCATCCGAGCAGATACCATCCGGAAAAATATGCGATGACCGAAAGTGAGCGTACGAAGGGATGGAAACACGACAAAGTACCACACAAGGCAACCTGTCAGGAAGGTGTAAGGGAGAGCGGTAAACAAAATTTTGAAGAAAGGGGGAATCCACATGGAGAATAAGAACTTTATGACGGTGGATGAAGTGGCAAAGGAGCTTAATGTTTCCAAGTCCTATGCATACAAGGTTGTCAGAGAGCTGAATGCGGAAATGCAGAAGCTTGGGTATTTGACAGTTACCGGAAGAGTGAATACCAACTTCTTTCGCAAGAAGTTATGTTACAGCGAATAGAGAGGAGATGATGTTATGGCTGTATATAAAGATGGTGACAAATGGCGTGTCATTTACCGCTATACCAATTATAAGGGAGAGCGGAAACAGACACAGAAACGTGGTTTTGCAACCAAACGAGAAGCACAAGCATGGGAGAGGGAGGTGATGTTAAAAAGTGAGTCAAAGCTGGATATGACTTTTGCCAGCTTCTTTGAGATTTATGAAGCCGACAAGAAAAAACGGGTAAAGGAGAACACATGGGAGTCCAAAAGCCATATTATCCGTACCAAGATACTTCCTTATTTCGGGGAGCGTAAGATTGCGGAGATTGAGCCAAAGGATGTGATTGCCTGGCAGAATGAGCTTCTTGCCTATAAGGGAGAGAATGGGGAAGTGTATTCCCCAACTTACCTTAAAACCATCCACAGCCAGCTCAGTGCCATTTTTAATCATGCAGTAAGATATTATCATTTGCCTTCCAATCCGGCCCAGAGAGCCGGATCGATGGGAAGCGAGGAACACAAGGAAATGCTGTTCTGGACGAAAGAGGAATATCTGAAATTTGCGGATGTGATGATGGATAAGCCTGTTTCCTATTATGCGTTTGAAATGCTCTACTGGACGGGAATCCGGTGTGGGGAGCTGCTTGCCTTTACACCAAAGGACTTTAATTTCGAGCGTCAGGAGCTGACCATCAATAAGTCCTATCAGCGGTTGAATGGCAGGGATGTGATTACCACACCGAAAACCAAGAAAAGTAACCGGACAATTAAAATGCCGAAGTTTTTGTGTGAGGAAATGCAAGAGTATATTGGTATGCTGTATGAGATTGGGGAGGATGAAAGGCTGTTCCAGATTACCAAGTCGTATCTGCACCATGAGATGGACAGAGGGGCAAAGGTTGCAGGAGTCAAGCGTATCCGCATCCATGATCTTCGTCACAGTGCGATTTCACTTTTGATTGAGATGGGATTTTCTGCTTTGGCGATTGCGGAAAGGGTAGGACATGAAAGTATTGATATTACTTACCGGTATGCACATTTATTCCCGACAAAGCAGACGGAAATGGCAGATAAACTGGATGTGGAGAGAAAGGAAGGAGAAGAAGCATGGACAAGAACTTAGATTACAAGGGCAGATGGAGAAACAAGACCGTAGCATTTCGGGTATCCGAGGAAGAAGCGAAGCTCATTGATACGCAAGTAGCTTTATCTGGATTAACCAAGCAGGACTATATCATAAGGCGGTTGCAGTGCCGGGATGTGGTGGTACAGGGGAGTCCCAGAGTGTATAAGGCACTGCGCAATCAGATGGCAGATATTTATGAGGAATTGAAACGTCTGGAGCGTTGCAGTGAAGCAAATGATGAATTGCTTTACACAATCCAACTGATAGCGGAAACCATGAATGGATTGAGAGGAGAGAGTGAATGAGTGTAAAAGAAAAAGCGACTGCTCCGGTTCCATCTGTTGGCGCAGATGGGAAGCAGTCACTATGTAAAACTAACAAGGAAAGTATAGCAGATTTGCCCGATAAGGGCAATCTGCAAGCCACAAATAATCGTGGTTCCGGTGCGGAAGTTACGGCAGAGAAAAGAGATAGGATTGATGGATTAGAGACAGTATCCATGACAGAACTTTACGATACTGCTTATCCACCCAAGATACCGATTGTGGACGGACTGATCTATGCAGGTACTTATCTATTTGTGGGCGCACCAAAGGTAGGAAAATCCTTCTTTATGGCACAGCTCGGCTACCATGTAAGCATGGGGCTTGATTTGTGGGATTATCCGGTGCGGAAGGGCACGGTTTTGTATCTGGCATTAGAGGATGATTATGCAAGATTGCAGAAGCGTTTATCAAGGATGTTTGGTATGGAATGCAGTGAGAATTTCTACTTTGCCACACAGTCCAAAACTCTGAATGAGGGATTGGAAGAACAGCTTAATCAGTTTGTAAAGGTGCATACGGACGCAAGGCTGATTATCATTGATACCTTGCAGAAGGTAAGGGAAGTTGGTGGAGATAAATTCAGCTATGCCAGTGATTATGAGATTGTAACCAAGCTGAAAGCCTTTAGTGATAAGCATGGTATCTGTCTGCTGGTGGTACACCACACAAGAAAGATGGAGTCTTCTGACAGCTTTGATATGATTTCCGGCACAAACGGACTGCTTGGAGCGGCGGACGGAGCATTTGTGATGCAGAAGGAAAAGAGGACGGATAATAAGGCGGTTTTAGAGGTGGCAGGGCGTGACCAGCAAGACCAGCGACTGCTTCTCGATTTTGACAGAGAACAGTGTGTGTGGAAGCTGACAAAAGCAGAAACGGAGCTTTGGAAAGAGCCTGCTGATCCGGTGCTGGAAGCGATTGTAAAGGTGGTATCAGAGGAACAGCCACAATGGAGCGGAACCGCTTCGGAATTGTTACAGCTTTTGCCGGAGATGGATATGCAACCAAATGTTCTGACAAGAAAACTGAACGTTGGTGCAGAGAGGTTGTTTGTGGATTATGGAATCCGTTACGCAAGCAGCAGAGGGCATAGCGGACGGATGATAAAGCTGGAACTTATAAAAGAGTAAGCGTGACGATATGTGACGGTTGTGACGGTATTTTAGGTATCAGGTACGGTATAGAAAATATCGTCACCATCGTCACGACCGTCACGGAAGATGATCGAAAGGATGGATTGATAGATTGAAAAACATACAGATTTCAGAGGAACTGTTCTTCGCACTTTTGAAGTATCACTTGGTGGAAATAGATGATGTTTTACCGGAGATTAAGAAAGGCTTGGAGGACAAACTGGAAGCTATGGTAAGGCGGGATTTATATACAAAATATAAAACGGCACCAACCGAGGAAGAACGGGAAAAGGCACGGCAGGAGTATCTGGAAAAGGTAGGAATGCATCGGGATTTCAGGTGGTAGATTTTTCCCTTCGGTGTGTAGACGGGAGCGTGGCACGCTCCTGTAAATATGGTTAAGGAAAAAGCTGTGTGAGGGAACAAATGGCAGGAGCCGGACTTCTCTCACAAGCCCTCGGCGTTTGAGAGCGAAATACACCCATCGCACAAATCTTCGATTTGTACTCTGTGTATTTCGCCCTTGCAGGGGGCAAAGGTCAGCATAGCTGCCCTTACAAATGCTGTCGCATTTGTGTCCATGCCAGATACGGCAATGAGTTCGTAAACGGACACCTATGTGTCCACTCACAGTGGATAATCGCCATCAGTTTTCAAAGAAAGGGGCAATGCCTATTGTAAGAAATTCATTTATACAGATGTCAAAACTGACAAATTTAAAAGGAAGAATTAACTATATCTCTAGTCACGCAAGGCAGGAAAATTTGTACGCAGTTTATGAAACAACTGACCGTAAATTTTGGACGGAACTTGCCAAGTGCAATCAGGAGGAGTTTAAGAAAAGCGGAACGGAAGGCAAGTGCATTGAAGCAAGAGAACTGATTATTGCACTGCCGGAAAGTTTTGTGGATTATGATCCGGACAAGCTGCTGAAACTTTTTACGGAACACTTTAAACAGAATTACGGTGTGGAGTGTATCGCTGCCCTGCACCACAACAAGCGCAAGACCAACTATCATATCCATCTTATCTTTTCGGAGCGAAAGCTACTTGATGAGCCTGTGGAGAAGATTGCCACAAGGAACATGTTTTATGATGAAACCGGAAAGCATGTGCGCACCAAAAAAGAGATACTGGATGAAGCCGGACAGCTTCGAAGCGGGTGCAGAATTATTGCCAAGGGAGAAGTGTATGAGCGCAATATTTTTACCATCAAGGACAGCCGATTTAAGAGTGACAGTTTTCTTGATGAGGTAAAACGTTCCTATACAGACCTTATCAATATTTATGTGAGGGATGATAAGGAGAAGCTGAAAGTATTTGATAAGAATGGTGTGTATCTGCCCATGAAAAAGGTTGGCAAAAACAATCCAAAAGCAGAGCAGATAGAAGCGGATAATCGGGTTCGTACCATGTGGAACCAGACGGTGGACAGGGCATTAGTGAGTGGTGTGCCGGAGAAACAGATTTTGGAAGTGAAGCAGAGTGAAATCGGGCAGAAAGCAAAGGTTTCCATTCAGAAGTCGGGGAGGAATCCGGCACTGTTCAAAAGCCTAATTATGACGGCTATATATGCTTTGGAGCTTCTGATTAGTAAGGTGTTTAAAACAGCTTTGGAAAAGGCTGATAAGGTGACGGAAACGTTTGTAAAGTCAGAGCCGGAGCAGATGAAAGTTCGGGCAGTCAATGCGCTTGTGATGGCGAAAAGTGAACCGATACCGGAAATGCCGAAGAAGTCTGAGCTCGCTTCCAAGTTTCTGAGACTTGCAGACATCTATAGCAAGCTGGAGAAGCAGAATGCAGCCATTTATCAAAGGGAGCAACAGCTTGCAAGTGTTGAGAAGGAGATTGCCAGAACAAAGGGTATCTTCAAAGGAAAACAGCGCAAGGAGCTTCAGGAACAGGCAGAGCAGTTAAAAACGCAGATAGCCAATATGAAGCAGTATTTATCAAATATTGTGCAAGGATATGGTTATAAGAATGTAAAGGAGTTCTTGGTTGAATACAGAGCTTCTAAAGCAGAGTACAATGATTATCAGTCGGCAGTTGCAAGGTGGGAGCAACAGACCGGAAATAAGGCAGAGTCGGACAGCTTTAGGGCAAGGTTACAGCAGAAGCAAATGGAAGTAAAGGAGCGAGAAAATAACAGACAGAGCCACTATTACAGGAATGACAGAGGTGGCAGATAGGAGCAGATTATGAAGAAGCATATTATTGGAGAAAACGGAATAGGGTACACACTTGGGGCAGACTTGAAAGCAAGCTTTCTCGTTAACTCATCAGGTGAAAGTATGCAAGCATCCTTTCCTGCTGATGAGTTATATTATCCGGATTTAGAATTGCCGGAGGGTACGCACTATGAGATTGGAAAATATGGACGGATGCGGTGGGAGTATTTGAAAAACCACCGCAGAGGGGAATATATCAGGCTTCTTATGGACGGAAAATTAAATGAGTACCTGCATGAGGTTGATGAGGAATGTTATCAGAGAATGGAGATTCTTGTGGAGCAGATGAAAGCTGGTGCAGGGATTACGGAAGATATAAAGGCAAGTGATCAGATGAAGTGGGTAGGACTTATGAATAATGTGCGGAGTGCGGCGGAGGGGATTGTAATAAGGGAGCTGATATATGTGTGATAAGGGTGCGGGGCATAATGCTCCGCATTTATTAAATCCTAATGCGGATTAACTGATGTTATGATATAATCAGAGCAATAGACTGAAAAGGTTGAGTCACTGTAAAATTTATTGATCATTTTTAAAACTGTCTCATTGCATAGAAGTGTTTAAATGCTTATTCTTAAAGGAGGAGGTGGCAGATATGGCTAATGAAAATAAAAAGGATTTTAATGCTATGTTGCATGATAGCAAAGATATGCCAAAGTTTCAGATTATTACAGACAAAAAAAGTATTGAGAAATACGGTGGAAATAAAATGTACTTTGCTCCACCGATTGACTATGACAAGGTAATGAAACAAATTCCTTGTGGCAGAGTAATTACTGTTGGCAAAATACGGGAGCATTTTGCAAAACTAAATGGTGCAGATTTTACAGAGCCCATTACAGCAGGTATTTTTGTTTCCATTGCTGCGTGGGCAAGCTACCAACGCTCCAATGATGAAACACCATATTGGAGAACATTAAAAGCAAATGGCGAGCTAAATGAAAAATATCCCGGTGGTGTAGAAGCACAGAAAGAAAAGCTGGAAGCTGAAGGACACACAATTCTTCAAAAAGGACGCAAAAACATCAAGTATTATGTAAAGGACTATGAAAGTGTTCTTGAAGATTTGGAGTAAACAAAACTGGAATATGCGGAGGTGGTGTTTGTGGTAAGTAAGTTGAAATACGGCAATACAAATACATTTTTTGTTCGTGGAATAAACGGTAATTTGCTTGTTGATACTGACTATGCAGGAACATTGCCTGCATTTTATAGGGCGATTAAAGAGCACAACATAAAAATCAGTGATATTACTTATGTTTTGGCAACACATTACCATCCTGACCATATTGGTCTTATAAGCGAACTTATGGAACTGGGTGTAAAACTTCTGCTGATTGATACACAAGTCGAATATATTCATTTCTCTGATGAAATATTTAGTAGGGATGCACGGATGAAATATGTGCCAATAAACAAAGAAGATGCTGTTTTGGTTAAATGTAAAGAAAGCAGAGTATTTCTTCACAGCATAGGAATTGAAGGTGAAATTTTATCTACGCCAAGTCATAGTAAAGATAGTATTTCTCTCATTTTGGATGATGGATTTTGTTTTGTTGGCGATTTGGAGCCTATAGATTATCTTGACGCTTATGATAACAATGTAGAGCTTAAAGAAGATTGGAAAATTGTCATGAGTCGTAATCCTAAAGTTATTTTTTATGCACACGCAAATGAAAGAGTAGTATTGTAATCGGCAAATTCTATATTTATTTGTGAGTATAAAACGATGTCTTGATGCGATAAGCTGATAGTGAAAATCGCACCATTGGTGCGAGAAATGGAAATGGTGAGGTATATGGAAAAGAATGAAATTGTGGGATATGAGCCTTTGGTGGATGATTTAAAGCATTTAATACAGGAAAAACAGTATCATGTGTTAAAAACGATTAATTCTGAAACTATAAATTTATATTGGGAAATCGGTGAAGAGATTTATAGACAACAGCAGGAAAACGGCTGGGGAAAATCAATTGTACAAGTCTTATCAAAAGAATTGCAAAAAGAATTTCCCGGAGCTAAAGGATATTCAGCAGCAAATTTATGGAGAATGCGAAATTTCTATTTGACATATTGTGAATCTGAAAAACTCGCACCACTGGTGCGAGAAATTAGCTGGAGCAATAATATTGTCATTATGGAAAAATGTAAAGATGATTTGCAACGAGAATTTTATATTCAAATGGCAAAACGCTATGGCTGGACAAAGCGTGTGCTGACAAATTTTGTAGAAGCACAAACATATGAAAAATATTTATTAAATCAGACCAATTTTGACGTGACACTTCCGGCAGAACGCAGAGTACAGGCAAAATTAGCAGTTAAGGATGAATACACATTTGATTTTGCAGAGTTATCACCGGAATATTCAGAGCATGAATTGGAAATGCAGTTGGTTAATAATATTAGAGCATTTCTTATAGAAATGGGTGGGGATTTTACTTTCATAGGTAATCAGTATCACTTAGTAGTGGGAAGCAGAGATTTGTATATTGATTTATTGCTTTTTCATCGCAGACTTAGAAGTTTAGTTGCAATAGAATTGAAAATAGGCGAGTTTGAAGCGGAATATGCTGGAAAAATGCAGTTGTATTTAACCGCATTGGATGAGCAGATAAAATTACCCGACGAGAATCCGTCTATTGGTATTATTATTTGTAAGAGCAAAGACAAAACATTTGTAGAGTATGCTTTGAAACAAACGAATGCCCCGATTGGTGTTGCTACCTATCAGTTGCGAAATACAGTACCAGAAGATATGAAAGCAATGCTGCCGGATCCGGATGAGATTGCGAAACGGTTGAAAATATTTGAGGAAAAATAGTCAGTATGATTATCAGCATAGATATGTAATCAAGAGAGCGGGTGAAGTAATGAATTTGTATAGAATTATCAGTTTGGAAACATTTATAGATTTGTTACATAATAAGAGAGAACGCTATGTACGTCCGGCAACATGGGACGATAATTACGAAGGATATTTGTTTAGAAGAATTGAAAATCCCGAGGATAGACGAAAAATAATAGAGGATATGTATTATAATGTTTGTCCAAGAAATTACGTAAGTGCAAAATAATTCGACGGATTGTGTTGCCCTAAAAAATATCCCATAAT
>NZ_QULD01000006.1:0-211046 GCF_003481425.1 Blautia sp. OM06-15AC
TCGAGGATGTGTTTCACTGTTTAATTATCAAGGATCTTTGCTGTTCCGACTCGAATCAGCTCATTTATTTTATCACAGAGCTTTTCGTTTGTCAAGAACTTTTTTAAATTATTTTTCGAAGTTCTTTTGAACTTCCCGGGAACGTTTTGTTCCCTGCTGTTCTCTCGATCAGCAACTCATTTATTTTATCAAACTCATTCGCTTTTGTCAAGAACTTTTTTCAAGTTTTTTTGAAGTAGTTTTGCAACCCGCGGCAGCCACCCGGCTCCGAACTAGGTTTTTCTGTTTCAAAAGAACTCATTCACTGTAGCTCTCGCTGACAGCTTAGTTATAATAACACCCCCGAAAGCAAAAGTCAACACCTTTTTTCGAATTTTCTTATTTTTAGAAAAATACGGTCAATTCTGCATATTCAGTATTTTATCTGACTATTTCTTTTTTTACTCCATCATCAAAATCTTTTTCGGCTGATATCGTACAATCTGGTATACCATAACCATAGAAGAAGCCAGCACAACCCCCATTCCACAAAGATACAATATTATAATCTGCTGTGTCTTAATTGCAGCCTGCACACCGTTCGAAAGATCTACAGCTATTTTTATCACATTCGCCAAAGGATAAGAAAAAATTACCCCCGCTGTAATTGCCAGCAATACCGGGCAAAAAGATTCCATCAACATCTGCAGCATAATCCGCATCTTTGTTTCTCCAACAGAAAGAAGAATGCCAATCTCAAACATGCGATCCCGCAAATTCATAAGAATCAAAAAACTTAATGTGATAGTTCCAAGGATTACGGAAACTATCACCATGAGATTCGAAATCCCTGCCAGGCTCTTCAGGCTGTCGGCCACCGCTTTATAAGCTGAAACATTTACCGTATAGTCCATATCATATTCTTCTTTGATATATTCCGGCATTTTTTTCGCATCTTCAGCAAACGCTCTTCCTTCTTCCGGGTCCTTCAACTGCAATGTAATTTCTTTTACATTATCATTTTCATTCATCTCATAAACTGGTGTATCCAGGGTATAGATAGCATTTGCTGGGTTATTATATACCACATTTCCACTGTAAGCTGCCTCGTTCGTACTGTAAATACCACTGATTTTAAATGTATACCGCTCCTTTGTGTATGGTGAAAGAACAGCTATGGTATCTCCTATTCCCAGTCCATTCCGTTCCGCAATCCCATCACTGACTACCGCTTCTTCTGCATTCTGCGGTACATGTCCCGAAATCAGTGTAACTACAGAAGAAACAGAACTAAAATACTCGACAGGATCAGATGATCCCTCCACATAAATATTTTCTGTTCCATTTTCTTCCTGTCCGTCCATAATTTCAGCTGTAAAGTTATCCGCCAGAGCAGCTGTCACCGTATTACAGCTGCCAAACCGAATTCTTTCATCAGCGCAGAGTTCCAAATATTTTTGATGTGAAATCGAATTCACACCGCGCGGCTCTTCACTGTATATCTGACGCTCATTCGATACAAGCACGCTTCCTCCGATGCTCGTCCGAATCTCCCATATCCGTTCCCGACTTGCCGCGCGGATACATAAGCCAAACAGGATCAGGATGGATAAAATCAGGAAACTTAAAAACATCAGAATTGTATTTTTTTTATGATAAGAAATACTGCGAAATGCTCTTTTGATCCAGTTCATAAAAACTTTCCCTCCCCCTCATGTTTAATCCTGCAATTTTTTCTTTTCCAGCCGTACCACCACATCTGCCTCCGCGGCAAATGCTTCCGAATGTGTAACTGCTATTACACATTTCTTATCTTCATGAGCCAGCTCTTTGAAAATTTTCACAATGCCAGCCGCCGTATCAACGTCCAGATTTCCCGTCGGCTCATCCGCAAGAATCACCTCTGCATTTGTCGAAATCGCACGCGCAATCGCTACGCGCTGCTGTTCGCCTCCTGAAAGTTTATTGATATTGCGGTTCATCTGATCTTCTGTAATTCCCATTCGTGTCAGAAGTTCCCGCGCCCGTTCTTTTTTGTTTTTAATCGGATTTGACGTAATTTCCATTGCCGCCAGCACATTCTCCAGCGGGGTCAGATAAGGCAGCAGATTATACGCCTGAAACACAATTCCAATCTTGCTGTTTCGATATCTTGTATAGCCAATTTCCCGGATATCTTTTCCTTCAAAGCACACGCAGCCGCTCTTAGGTTCTTCCAGCGCACCCGCCAAAGTCAGCGTCGTTGTTTTCCCCGATCCAGAAGGACCAACAATCGTGTAAAGAGTACCCTTCTCAAATGAATAGCTGGCTTTATCCAAAATATCAATTCTCTTTCCGCCGCTCTCGTAAAAATAGCTTACCTCTTTTAATTCCAGTTCTGCCATATTGTTCCTTTCTACTATAATCTAGTCGCCTCTACATTTTTCCAGTTCTCACTTCCGTAAGAAACCCATCTTTTACCAAATATACTTTATCAAATTTTTCCAGTTTATCATAATGATGTGTAATAAAAATCACAGATTTTTCCGGCATTTCTTCTGTTATAATTTTATAAAGATATTCATTGGCTTCTACATCAAATCCACTGGACGCTTCATCAAAAAGCATAACCGGCGCATCTTTCAATAGTGCCCGTGCAACCACAAGCTTTTGTCTTTCTCCTCCTGAAAGAAATGCTCCATCATCTCCTATTTGTGTTTTTTCTTTTTCTGGAAAACGTTGCAAGTATTTTTTCACGCCACTTTTCCTTAGTACCTCATTCAGTTTTTGTCTGTCTGCTTTCCCCTCCAAATCTATATTCTGCACAATGTCCCCCAAAAACAACGCTGATTTCTGACTCACAACAGAAAAAAGGCTTCGGTATTCTGATAATTTTAGCACTTTTATATTTTCACCATTACATAAAATTTCTCCTTCTTCCGGTTCATAAAATCGTAATAGTAATTCCAAAATTGTTGATTTTCCACTTCCATTTTTTCCAATAATAGCCACTTTTTCTCCCGGCTCAAGTTTAAAAGATACTTTCTTTAACACTTCCCTATCCTTTGTATACTGAAATCTCACATTTTTAAATTCTAATATTGGCGAAATCTCTTTTTCCACTCTTTTACTTCCACTTCGTTCCTCTTCCATATTCAAAAATGTATAAAGTCGTTCAGCGGACGGTTTGACACTTGCAAAATGCATACGCAGATCAATTAAACTATTTACCGGTCTTGTAACATAACTAGAATAAGAAACAAAAGCAAAAACTGAACCTATGGAAATTTTTCCCACGAACACCAAATATCCACCAACTAAATAAATAAGAATTGTTACACCCCACTCTAAAACAGCATCCCCAAAAATATTCCATGTCTCAATCATGGTTCCTTTCATTTCAACCGCTAACGATTTACAAATCTGTTTTAAAAATTCGCATTTTCTTAATTCATATAGATTCCACAATTTAATTTCTTCCACAGTATTAATTGTATCGCCAAGCCATCCTCCAAATTGTTGCTCAACTTGAATATACATTTTCATGTTTTTCTCACGCTTTTTAGCAAGACATTTTACTAACACGTATTTCACTGGAATTACTATCACTACAATGCATAACAGTTCAGGACTCAACAGCATAAGTCCAGCAAGTCCACTAATTACACGAAAAACATACGAAAAGCTCATCACTACATATCTATCTGTCATAGACGCAACCTGAGATACATCGCATTGTAACATTTGCACTATTTCCATACTATTTTTCATTTGAAAATAATGTTTTTTTAAATGCAATAATTTTCGAAATACATTGCAATACAAGTTCTTATAGAATGAATTATGTATTTCTGCAAAAGTTTTTGCCTGCACAACTTCAATCATTAAATATACCAGCACACAAACAAATAAACCGGCTACTCCATTAACAATTTGGGGCATATTTTTTTCGAGTATTCCGATGTCTGTGATCTGTTTTATCAATAATGGTTGCAGAAATACAGTTACTGTAGAAACAATAGTGCTTATACTCAAAATACCTATTTCTTTTTTATATTTGAGTAACTCTTTTAAAAAATATAAACATTTATTATTCTCTATTATTTTCTTCATTGTTCACAAATATAATATTTTTAATCCTTTAAGCAAACACTGATTCCTATTAGTCCAACCATACACACCCCAAGAAATATGTCCATCCAGACTATTTTCCCACTTTGCTTTTCTCCACTCGAAGGAGCCTTAAAAAATACTTTTTCAAAGCCTGTATCATTTTTATCAAAATATTTTTGTCCTATAACCTCTTCTTTCGTTTCATTCTCCTTCTTCTCAAGCCAATACTGGATCGAAATTTCCTGCATTTCTTCACCACCATATTCGGCTCTTTGATTATCTTTTGCAAGTTCTTCCGCTATTTTTCCGCCAAAAATCTTCATCGCACTATCTTGACTTTCTTCATAGGGTTTTCCAGCTCCCAAAAATAAAAATTGTCCTACTTTCTCCACGCTATCTGGAATCCGTATTTTTGACAAAGAAGAGCAATACATAAAGGCATTATCACCAATGCTCTCTAAACCATCATAAAAATAAATCTGTGTGATTCTAGTTCCCTGAAATGCGCTTTTTCCTACCTTTTTTAGTGTTTTTGGCATTACAATGCTGATAAACCCAGCAGTTGTATCACTGTACTGACCATCTTCCGCAAAGGCAGATTCCCCGATTTCAACAATGCCTTCGGATATCTGCACTGCCCGAAGATCCGTTTTTCTCAAAAAGCAGGAATCTCCGATTCTCGTCACTTCTTTCCCACCTACTTCTTTCGGTGTGACAATCACGCTTTCCGTCCCGATATAGTTTCGTAAAGTTACAGTTTCATCTTCTTCCACGCTATACTGGTAATCTCCCTCTTGGAGCCAGTCTGCCTGTAGCGAAACCTGTGTCGTTCCAGATTCCACTGCAAAAACGTCTTCCCGCCATACCAGCACCAGAACCATCGCTACGATCATTATCATTCTTTTTTTCTTCATGAACACCTACTTTCTGTCCAGCAATATAGATGCCGGGCTTTCTCTAGTTATTTTGCCGACTTGCAGAATTAATATCAAAAGGAAAAGATCTAAAATACCAAGAATCATCCCCGTCATGATTTTCCAGTTCCACTCAATGGACAAATCCGTATCAACAGTTACTCCCGTTGATTCATACGCAGCTATTTCGCTTGTCGGGAGCGCGTTTTTAATATTTCCCGACAGATCTTCATTTTCCTGCTCCACTTTCTCAGCCTGATTCGAAATCATCCGATCTGCGAAATACTCTGCTGTTGGTGTCGCACACAGCGCCGCAAAAACCAGGGCAATCAAAACCGGAACCAAATTCTCCAAAACGAACTGTCCTAAAATCCTTTTTCTGTGTTCCCCCATCGAAAGTAAAATTCCAATCTCACGTTTTCGCCCTTTGACTGACAGGCTGGTCAGAATGCCGAACAGTAAAATTCCGGCAGTCACAAATCCTACGATCATATATCCTATCAGACGATTCAATTTTTCAACAGGTTTCGCAACCATCTCATACCATTCCTTGTTTCGAATCAACTGATAGGACCATTCTCCAGATTCCAAATCCTGCTGTGATATTACCATTGGCTTTACGCTGGAACGTATTCCATTTTCATCGGTCTGTACAACATCATCCACACTTCCTATTTTTATTTTGTTTTTTGTTTCTTCTATGAATGGTTCAACTGATTTTGTATCTTTCAAATAGACCGTAACTGTATTAAATCCCACATTTTGAATTTTTAATGCTTTCATAGAATACTCGCAGAAAATATCCAGTGGAATAAAAATTAAATTATTGTGCCAGTCATTCACAACGGAATCGGACTGATAAACCTCTGGAGTTCTGTAAATGCCTCGAATTTTGAAACTAATTTCTTCCGGGGCACTTACTTTATAGTATTCGATCGTTCCCTGCTCCATTTTATATTTAACAGTATCGCCCACATGGAGATGATTTTTTTCGGCGTATTTTTCTCCTACCACAGCTTCGTATTTGCCCCGTTCTCCGTAGCTCAGTCCGCTTCCTTCCACAATCCTGTAACCCTTTGCCAGAAAATAGGTATCGTATGCGCAGTCCAGTGTTCCAACAGCCGTCATCGTATACATGCCTGAATCTTTCAGATAACCTTTTAGGCGCTGTTGTGTCTCCTCGCTGATATATGTTTCCGTATCCACCGGATCAAGCCAATATGTTCCCGCTTCCATGGTGTACCCCTGAACATAATTGCTGTCAATGAACTTTTCTACGATTGCGGACGGGATCGCATATACAGTACATGATTTTCCAGCTTCTCCCTCGGCCGGCCCGCGCAGAGTAATAGAGTTGGCCAATGTTTCCTGTGCTCTTTTCACTTTATTTCCACTTGCAATTCCAATCATCAGCATAGAAAATATCGCCAGGAAAAGTACTAAAAACAGTATGATATACATCAATGTTTTCGCAGGAGTACTTCTTAATTTTCTGCTTGCTCTTTTCAACATATTCTTTCTTCCCCCTATATATTTCAAAATGCGACAAGCTTATGTTTAATTTTCAAGTGTCCAAATAATCCTATCGCTCAATTTTTCTATTTGAGAATCACTTTTAATATCAACAACTGATATTTTTTTCAAATGCTCAAAATCCCTTTCCTTGTCAATTAATTTTAAAAAACACATCTTTTTTTGTTCAAAACTCGCATCCATATCAATTGCAAATTCTGATATTCCAATATCATTAATTGTAATATCATATCTTTTTTGAACCTCATCTTTAACATGACTAATAAACGCTTCTTCATAGCGCATATATGGTAGCATCAAAACACTATAATCTGGTTCTATTGCACACATAAACAATTGTGTAGTAATGCCAAAATCATTAGAATATTGTGGATTAAACGAGAGACATGCTCCTGGTATCCCAACAATTACAATATCATAATCTTGTTCTAACCGCTTTACAGCCGCATTTATATTTATAATTATCTCTTCATTCCTATTTTTCCCATTTAAATATTTCTTTTCAAAGCAAAATGTATCTTTCCCAATTAATCCATTTAATCCAGAAACAATTGCTGCAACTTTATATCCTTTTTGTTTCAAACATTTTTGCAGTTCTAATTCCATTTTCAATTTTCCACTATTTTGTGTCAAACCCAAAACGCAAATAACCGGAATATTTATCTTTCTTACTCTTAAATCGTCACACTTTTTTTGAATTTTTAATTTTTTAGCAACAACGACATTTTCATAATGCTGATCTATCTCTAAACTGTTCCTGATATTATTAATAGAAACTATCGTTATGGATTTCTGCTTTGCTGTTTTCACCACGCTCTTTATATATTCAGGCGATGCATCGTGCCAACTTTCAAGAAGAATTAACACTTCACATTCTTTTATAATATTACCTATTCCCTCCTCTATTATTATCTCACTACCATCACAACGTTGAATTTTTTTCCCGCAAAGTCCCCATGCTTTTATTGAAGCAATATGCATAATTTCACCATATCTACATTCATGTATGTTCTCAAATAGTGTTATACTTTCTTGATCTACCGGAAATATACCTACTCTTTTTAACATTTTCATTCATACTCCTCAAATTTATAACCAAGTTCTTTTAAAGTACAGTAATTTTTCATTGCCTCTTCAAATCCCCCTCTAACCTTCCAGCAATGTTTTTCTATTTCTTTATTTGAAATATTTTTAGTGTCATCTGCACATGCTATACAAATTGTGCAATGTTGATATGCCCAACAATCCTTACACCGGTCTTGCGAATATCGTTCTATATTTAGCAAATTTAACACTTTGTTTTTATCTATTCCTTTTTTTATATCACCTATTTTGGAAACTTCTGATATTTCACTCACTCGCTCACACGGATATATATTTCCTTCTGCTGTTACAAAAATTTTTTTCGCGCCTGGAATACAGGGACCACTATGATGATTTACCTTTGAAATCTCTTCTTGCATTTTTTCCTCATGTTGTTTAATTTCTCTCATTTCATTATCAAATTCTTCTTTTACTGCTCTAGCCACAAATTTTTCATTAATTCGTTTTAATTTTGAAAGAAAACATTTAAAATATTCATATTCCTGTTCTTCAACAAATTCTCCGCTAAATTCACATTGTTTATCCGTATAATTATCATTCAAAACAGATATTCTACTCAAATTTTTCGAAATCAGCCTATCTTTATCCAAAAACTCATATATTGTTCTTAACTCATTTTGGGGATCTAACACTGTGTTGAAAGACACATTTTTTTTATAATATTTTCTGTCCATACTATATATCATTTTCATGCTATCTCTCAATTTTTCAAATGATCCTCTATTACTTCCTGCAAATATTCTATTTTTATCGTGCACTTCTTTAGGCCCATCCAAACTAAACATAATTTGTATATTATTTTTAATAAAATACTGAACAATTTCTGGTGTAAACAACGTTCCATTAGTGGTCAAATTAAAATGTACCGTTCTTTGGCAATATTCTCTCTTCACATACTCAACTACTTCTTTTATCAATCTGAACATTAATAATGGCTCTCCGCCATAAAATGATATATATATGTCTTCGCTAGACATCGAATGCCCATACAAATAATCTACTGCTTCTTTTGCAGTTTCCCAGCTCATTTCTTTTTGACTATGATTTCTATTTTTGTAATCACCAGAATAAACACAATAACTGCAACGCAAATTACATTTTTGTGTCACTTGCAAAACTAACTGATTCATTCTATTTTCTAAATAAGATTCTAAAAAGTCCGTAGCAAAATGTTTTACCTCTTCTACCCGCGTTCTTTTCAAATATCCTTCATTTATTAGCTTTTCTATTTCTCTTTCCGCTTTTTCATCCCAAATATTGTTTTCCAAAAAATTATATGTTTCGAAAGACACCTGAATAATTTTATCAGTATTCACATCATATACATAATATTCTTTTGCAGTTTTGAAACAATGAATAAATGGTTTATGCATGTTCTTTTCCTCTTGTTTTATATGCTATTTCTTTGTTAATCAATTTTATTATGTCATCAAATGTATCAAATTTTCCAGCCACAATATCTTTTTCCTTAAAATGAATATCAAATTCTTTTTCTAACTCCACATATACATTTATCAAATCTCTTGCGCTGAATTTTAGATCATTTCCTAAAAGCTTTTGATTTTTCCAGTCTTTTTTCTGTTCTAAATTTCTATATTTCTTTAATATATCTTTCACTTTTTCTTCTATCATTTCTATTCTCTTTCATCAAATCTACTATTGTCAGCATTTTTACTCTACAACAAACATATCAACATTTTAACAAACGCTATTTCAAAGGATCTATAATACTTCTAGCCATATTCTTAAACGATTTTTTATAATGCTTAAATCAACTTTTAAACTTATCCTCTAATTAAAATGAGGACTACCACTAATTAACACTGTAGCAACCCTCATCTTTCTTACATTTTAGTGATTAGCATTAGATCCAAATACACTTGTGTATAACTGATTCTGCGCCTGAGCTTTCTGAACATAGGCAGACCCACACGTAGAAAAGCATGTGCATGAACACGGTCCATTTGCATAAACACTCACATTATTTCTTCCCTTATGTTCTTTCTTTTTAAGCGTTTTCTTCATTTGAATACCTCCCTTCGAGCATAATTTTATTACCCATTGCGATCGCAAAAGTAATCCAGTAAATTTTAGTCGTCTAAAAGTTGCATTATTATCCATTTATATGCGTTATAACAATTTTCAAACTGCATTTGCTCCATCCTTGTTTTCACATTCCATCCTTTTTTATCAAAAACCTCAAAATCTATCAAACTATTACTTTCAAATATATTTTTATCCGTTTGAATAATAAGCACATCTGGATTGTATATTGTATTTACTGCCATTATTAACGTCTCTGTCACATTCCCATGCGTATAAAATTCTAATGGAATTTCTGCCACGCAAGACTCTTTTAGGTTCTTTTCTGATGTTAATACTATACACTCATAGTCTTCCTTCCCAAAACACTCATATAACAACTTTGCCCCAATAACAGTACGTGTTAAAATTATCGGAATTGACCACGCTTTATTATTCACAATCCCATTCCATTCCAATTCTTTTTCATAGATACATTTGTTTATATGATTCATAATAAATTTTTTTGCATCTTGGTATGAACCTTTTTTATTTTTCCTTAAATAACATATCAAAAGCACAGTAATAATCGGAGCTGCAAAACTATTTGATTTGTATTCTTTCCCAACAATCTTCTTTAAAACGTCATCAAAATTTAACTGTATCGAATTCATTTCCGAAAAAGGAAATGATTTAGACACCGAAATTTCTTTTTCCTGCAATTTAGCAATATAATTTCTTACCCCGAAAACCCCATCAAAGCATGCCGGCCATGTAGGAAAGTTTGTATTTGATAGCGCTGCACATAATATCATTTTATTAGAAACCATTTGTTTTATAATATTTTCTATCTTTTTTGCATCTATATAATTTGTTGTTCCAACACTCATATGCACAAGTTTTATCTTTTCTTTTAAGCACCATTCTAACGCCGCTTTGAATGAATCAATGCTACCTCTTTCCCCTGTTTCCATAATTTTTATAGAGATAAATTCTACCTCTGGGCAAAAATATTTGATGATACTATAACACTTATCGCCATGTGTTAGTTTATATCTCTTTCTAAACAGATTATCTTTTTTTTCAGAATTGCACAAAACAACTTTTTTATTCTCATCAACATAGTATTCATTCTCACTCAGAAACAGTCCCCCTGCTGTCCCGTCATCTATAATTACATATTTTCCATCGTTTTTTTTATTTTTCATATGCAAATAGTCTTGTTCAGCTTTTCTTTTTCGTCTACATACTTACATTATATCTATATTTCTTCTTTTTTCAATGTGCTTTTTGTACATATTTTCAGTTTTTATTCATTATAAATTCACATAAATATTTTTTTCACAAAAACATGTAATTTTTTTTATATAAATACGTATATTTATAGATATTTCTTTTCATATCAGTTCAACCCCCATATTTTCCACAACTCTCAACTTTTTCCACTAATATCCTATTTGTTCTTTCATTTCCATTCTTATCCCCTTCTATCTAGCAGATTCTTCCGCTCTCAACTTCAGAGAAAAAGCGGTCGGCGTGTGGGCGGCGGATGCGGTGGGAGGGGAGAAACGTGCCGGGGCGCGGGGCATTGATTTGGGTGGGAGCGGAACCTGACGCGGACGGGACGGAACGGGGGAGATGAAATCCGGCTCACAAAGCCGGATTTCAAGAGACACTGAGTCGGGAAAACATCAGTTTTCCTGACGAATTGTCTCGGTGCTCCCCCGTTCCGTCCCATCCACGCCAAGGTCTCCGCCCCACCCAAATCACAGCCCCGCACCCCGGCACGTTTCTCCCCTCCCACCGCATCCGCCGCCCACACGACGCCCGCTTTTCCTCGTCCCCCCTCCCACCAAAAAACGGCCCCACAAGGAACCGTTTTTTCTCATCTTATAATACATTCTTCAACAGCATCAGCACCGGATTATTCTCCCGAATCCATGCCAGCGCCATATCGCCCTGGATCTGCTTCATGCATACATTCCCCCAGTGTGTCGCCTGAAAGCAGTACACCACCGCAAAGAAAATCCAGATCCACAGCACCGCACGCACGACACCAAGTCCTGCTCCTCCCATGCGGTTCAAAAAGCTGATCCCCGGAATCTCCGCAATCAATTCCACAATTTTCACCGCAATCGTCACGAAAACAACGGCAAGCACCAGCGTCAGAAAGAAAGCAATCCCTTTCATAATCTTTTCCGATACCGCCTTCGCCGCGTAGGATGCCAAACTGTGCAGCTGTTCCTCCTGGTACTCCCGCACCGCGCCGCTTCCGAGAATCTGGTTCACCAGCTCCTCCGGCACGCCCATGCTCTCCAGCCATTTCTTCTGCACATCCTGGTTTTCCCCCGACAGAAATTCATTGTTTTCAAATGTCTCTAAACATTTCTTCTCCACATACTGCGGCAGCTCCGTCCGCTCATTCAGCACATCCGTCACATACGGATTCATCCAGATCGCCAGTCCTGTCACCAGAATCAGGGACACCATGGACAGCACTGTCCGGACCAGCCCCTTTCGATATCCAGCCAGCGCGGAAAGAATACACACCGCAAGTAATACGTATCTCAGCCAATTCATGTTTTTCTTCTCCTATTTCAGCCGGATCATCGAAACGCCGTCCTCCTCCGCGAGCAGATACCGGTTCTGCCCCATGCCGAGGATCTCGTGAATCTGTGTTTCGCTGACCACGCCGCTGTACTTCTTTCTTCCATTTAAGGTATATACACACAGCTCCTGCCGGTTCGTCAGCAGAATCTGTTTTTCTTCTATCTGAAGGTTCTGGTAATAGAAATCCAGATTTTCATCCGCAAGCTGCTTTCCTTTCAGATTGTAGATTTTCATCCGGTAAGGATGATCGTCACTCTCCCCGCGCAGAATCAGAACCACGCGGTCGTCCGCATACGCGCAGCTTAAAATTTCTCCATCTTCCGATACGCTCACCGTTTCCTTCGGCTTGTTTGTTCCTTCATAAACGCGGAAGCCGTTGTCAAAGAAGGCAACCCATGAGGATGTTCCCGCGGTTTCGATCTGTGGGCACAGCATATCGGTGTAGCTCGATGAGCTTGCAAGATTGTCCACCAGATCCTCGCCCCTGCTTCCGAAATTGTAGAAAGCGACCTGTGATTTCATCTTGCCGCCGTCTTCGTAAGCGTAGGAAACCGCCATCCAGAGTCCGTCCGCAGAAAGTGAGAGATCCATCGGATAGCCCGGGCTGTCCATGTTCGGGTGAGAGGAGGCGATCTCCGTTCCATCGGTATTATAGTATTTGATCCAGCTCTCCCCGTTGTTTTCCAGAATCGCCGCAACGACGCCCTGGCCTGCAATGGATGCTTTCACGATCGGATACGACGCGGTAATTTCGCCGGCCTTTCCATCGGCATCGTATACAACAATTTTGGTTCCGTTTTTATCGTAAATGGCAATTGCATCGCCGCAGGATATCATCTGCGGATTTTCCATGGTATAATGATCGCTCCAGAGGGTCTGATTTTTCCGGTCGCGCAGTTCGATGCCGTCGATACCGTAGCGCACGATCTTATTTCCGGATTTCTGAAACATATACGTATCGGTGTCCTCGGTCTCTGTTGCCTGTACTGTGTCGTATCCCTGAAAAGTACGCAGCTGAAGCCATACCCCTGTACCAATTCCGGCCGCGAGAATGGCTCCTGCAAGGATTCCAACGGTGATCCGGCGTCTGCGTTTTCTTTTTCTGTTTTCTGCTTTATACTCCTCAAGATCCCGGACTTTTGCTCCGTTCTCCTGTTCTTCTCTGTTTTTTCCGTCCATTTTCATTCCCCTTATGTTCTTTTCGGACTTATTTTCTGCCGCCCTTTCGGCCGCAGTTTGATTCCGCTCTAGTGTACCATATTTTTCTCTATTTTGGGAGGTATATTTTCTGCCCCGCATATATGAGATCTTCCACCGCGATCTGGTTCAGTTCGCAGATATCTTTCACTCTGCTCATCGTTCCGTAATATCTCTCACTGATTTTCGAGAGGCTGTCCCCCTTCTGTACGGTGTACTCCTGCCAGACCTGCGCGGCGGTTTCTGCCGTCTCACTGCCGGAAGCAGTTCCCGGGGCGAACGATGGCTCTGCTCCCGGTGCTGGATCTGTCTGCACCGTACCGGTATTGTTCTCCGCTGCACCAGTCTGCTCCCCGCCGGATGTGCTTTGCTCTCCGCTGCCTGCCGGATCCGTTCCGGATAAATTCTGCTCCTCACTTACCGCCGCGCTCCCGCTCTCATTTTCCGTTTCCAGTTCCGTTCCTGTGCTTTCCGGTGTCGAAGTATTTTCCCCTGTGTTTCCCTCTTCCGCCGCTGATGCTTCCGCTGCACTCTCCGCCGTCTGTGTCTTCTCTCCCTGTACGTTTCCCGCCACTGCTACCGTCTGCTCCTTTGTTTTCCCCGGAAACGGCAGCGCATCTCCGTATTTCTGCGTCACCGTCACAAGAAGCGCCGCAGCCGCGCATGCTGTCATCGCATAGAGGATCGGCTTTCTGTGATCGTGTTCCGGCTCCTCCCCGCTCTTCTCCTCAATCATCTTCCGAAAATCGCTGACAGCGCGGTCGGGCACGCTCTCTCCGTTTTCGATCGACCGGTTCTGATTCTGATCGATCAGATACGACTGCATCGGCTCATTCTTTTCATAATAAATGTAAAAGCCTCCCGTGCTCCGCAGGGTGCCGCCCTCGTACGTATAGAAGGTTTCCTCTTTTTCCTGTCCGTTGACGCGGAACAGCGTCTTGTCATTTCCGCCGAAGTGGTTCAGATGCGCTCGGATGATCTGTTCATTCAGATCCTCCCCGTATCCCGGAAGAGAAAGTGCCCAGCCGAGGATCTGCTGGTTTTTGAAATATTTTTCCATCACATCGTGGACCTCCGTCCATACTGCATCATCGAAGACCAGGTGATCCGGCGCCGGCTCCATCGTATGAATCGCGGCCGCGCTGCGGATAAAAAAGTAGGAAATTCCGTCCGCCCACTTAAATTCACCGAACAGCATGGCGGCACGTCCCTCTGGTGCGGAAAAATATTTTTTCAGAAAGGTTCCGACATAATCTTCCAGATAAATCCGCTCCCTGCCGTTCGTATCACCGACCTGGCGGATATTTTTCGGCAGATGAAAGTATCCCTCGTTGCCGTTCGCCTGCTCTTTGTTTTCTTTATAGACAATCTCAATCATGCTTTTCACCCCTTTTTGCCTACTTTATCACGGATGTTCCGCGAAAAAGATCGTTTTGGGGCAGGGCTGTCACGGTTTTTTCCGACTGTTTTCCCGTTTTTCTGCACCGGAGGGCATGTCATGTTTTTTTCATTGCAGGAATAGTTTATACCATATACGGTTAAACTGTGGATGATTCTTCTGAAAGGCAGGTACCGGTCATGTTTCGAAAAAAAGACGCCGAAGTTTACTACATCAATGAGCGAAGCCGCAGCGCCAGCGAAGAGCTGGCGTCGCTGTTTTCTTACTGCATTCAAAAGGACGGACGCATGTTCCGTGAACTGGTATTTCTCTGCATCGGAAGCGACCGGATCACTGGGGATTCCTTAGGACCGCTGATCGGGTACCAGCTTTCGCCGTACTGCAGCCGCATTTTTCATGTCTATGGAACGCTGGATGACCCGGTGCACGCCCTGAATCTACCGGACCGGATTTCGTACATCCATTCCCGCCACCCGGAGGCACTGCTCGTTGCGATTGATGCTTCGCTTGGTTCGCGGCGTCATCAGGGATACATCACGATCGGAAACGGGGCGATCCGGCCGGGCGCGGGGGCAGGGAAGACGCTGCCCGAGGTCGGGGATATTTTTATCACAGGCATTGTGAATGTATCGGGCAGTTTTGAACAGCTTCTTCTGCAGACAACCCGGCTTGCCACGATTTTCCATATGGCGGAATCCATCTCGCAGGGAATCCTGCTCGCCTGCCGGGAACTTGAGGCGGCCGGGACAAGCGAACTTCTGCTTTAAGAAAAACTGCAGACAGCAAAACAGGCAGAGACTGCACCATTTTCCGGTGTGGCCTCTGCCTGTTTTCTTTTGTCATTTATTTCGAAAAATCTTATTTACAGAACTCTTTTACCTGCTCGTAAACGCCCTCGCCGTCGAGTTTGTATTTTGCAAGAAGAGCGGCTGCCGGGCCGGACTCTCCGAAGACGTCCTGTACACCGATTTTTTTCACCGGAACCGGGCATTTCTCTGCCAGTGCATCGCAGACTGCGCTTCCAAGTCCTCCGATCACCGAGTGCTCTTCTACGGTTACGACTTTGCCGGTCTCTTTTGCTGCTGCAACGATCAGCTCCTCATCCAGCGGTTTGATGGTGTGGATGTTGATGATCTTGGCATCAATGCCGTCTGCGGCAAGTTTCTCTGCTGCTTCCAGAGCGGAGCTTACGCAAAGGCCTGTTGCAACGATGGTGACATCCTTGCCTTCACGGAGAACAACGCCTTTTCCGAGCTCAAATTTGTAATCCGGTCTGTCGTTGATCACCGGCACTGCCAGACGTCCGAAACGAAGGTAAACCGGTCCGTTGTATTCATAAGCTGCTTTCACGCAGGCTTTTGCCTCTACATCATCTGCCGGGTTCAGGATGACCATGCCCGGGATGGTTCTCATCAGGGCGATATCCTCGTTGCACTGATGTGTTGCGCCGTCTTCTCCTACGGAAATTCCGGCATGGGTAGCACCGATTTTTACGTTCAGATGCGGGTATCCGATGGAGTTGCGCACCTGCTCAAACGCACGGCCTGCGGCAAACATCGCGAAGGTGCTTGCGAACGGAACGATGCCTGTGGTGGAAAGACCGGCAGCGATTCCCATCATATTACATTCTGCGATACCACAGTCGATGTGGCGGTCCGGATATGCTTTTTTGAACACACCGGTCTTGGTTGCTGCTGCAAGGTCAGCGTCGAGTACGATCAGATTGTCATGCTCTGCGCCAAGCTCAACCAGTGCATTACCGTAACTTTCTCTTGTTGCGATTTTCTTTACTTCTGACATAACGCTTCACCTGCCTTTTCCAGTTCTGCCATAGCAATTGCGTACTCTTCATCGTTCGGAGCTTTTCCGTGCCAGCCTACCTGGTTCTCCATGAAGGAAACGCCTTTTCCTTTTACGGTCTTTGTGATGATGGCGGTCGGCATGCCTGTTACGGTGCGCGCCTCATCAAATGCAGCTTTCAGCTGATCGAAATCGTTGCCGTCCGCTACGTTGATTACGTGGAAGTTGAATGCCTCGAATTTTTTGTCGATCGGGTACGGGCTGTTGACATCTGCTACGTTTCCGTCGATCTGAAGTCCGTTGTTGTCTACGATCACAACGAGGTTGTCCAGATGTTTTGCTCCGGCAAACATGGCTGCCTCCCAGACCTGTCCTTCCTGGATTTCACCATCGCCAAGAAGTGTATAAACACGAAATGCTTTGTTCTGCAGTTTTGCACCGAGTGCCATTCCGACTGCTGCGGAGATTCCCTGTCCGAGGGAACCGCTTGACATATCAACGCCCGGGATATGTTTCATATCCGGATGTCCCTGCAGGTAAGAGCCAAGGTGACGAAGGGTCAGCAGGTCTTCTTTCGGGAAGTAACCTTTTTCAGCCAGTGCTGCGTAGAGTCCCGGCGCTGTGTGGCCTTTCGAAAGTACAAAACGATCGCGGTCCGGATCTTTTGGATTTTTCGGGTCCACGTTCATTTCTTCAAAATACAGATACGTGAAAATATCGGCTGCAGACAGAGATCCGCCCGGATGGCCGGCCTTTGCTGCATGAACGCCGCTGACGATCCCTTTGCGGATCTCATTGGCCGTCTTCTGAAGTTCTAACTTGTTCATGTCTTTTCTCCTTGTTTAGTTGGATCGGAATCAAAAGCTGGAAATATCGCTATTGTTCACTTCGTTCACAATACCATATTTCCAGCTTTTATGCAATCATGTTTAGGTCTTATTCGCCGAATACAGCTTTGTAGTCAGCCTGGAATTTTGCAATTCCGGCGTCGGTCAGAGGATGTTTGGTCATCTGTACGATTACGTTGTATGGAACAGTTGCAATGTCTGCACCAGCCAGTGCGCAGTCGGTTACGTGGATCGGGTTGCGGACGCTTGCTGCGATGATCTCGGTGTCGATGCCGGCTACGTCAAAGATCTCAACGATTTCACGGATCAGATCAACGCCGCGGGTGCTGATGTCATCGAGTCTTCCAAGGAATGGGGAAACATAAGTTGCACCTGCTCTTGCAGCCAGAAGTGCCTGGTTTGCGGAGAAGATCAGGGTTACGTTTGTCTTGATACCCTCTGCGCTCAGAACTTTAACAGCTTTGAGTCCTTCTACGGTCATCGGGATTTTAACAACCATGTTTGGATGGATGGCTGCGATCTCACGGCCTTCTTTGATCATGCCTTCTGCATCTGTTGTGGTAGCTTTTACCTCGCCGCTGATCGGTCCGTCTACGATCTCGGTGATCTCTTTGATGACCTCTTTGAAGTCACGTCCTTCTTTTGCGATCAGGGACGGGTTGGTGGTAACGCCGCAGATAACGCCCATGTCGTTTGCTTTTTTAATGTCCTCTACTTTTGCTGTGTCGATGAAAAATCTCATGTTGTTTTTCCTCCCATATTCATACTTTCGTACGGTTTCGGGGCCTGTTGTTTTCCGCAGAACGGCTCCGTTTTTCTGTTATCTCCAGTATAGATATGTTTGGTTTTTCCGTCAAGTCGGCCTCATTTTTATTAATTAATTTTATTATTTATAAATACTATTTCATAAATTACTCTGGCGGATTTTTTCTCATTTTTTCCGGTTTTTCCTTTTCTTTGTGTTTTCCCGGTTTGCGCCGGAGCTGTTTTATTCAAAATTATTAATAATAATTTCAGCCGTCCTATTTATTTTTTAATTTTTCGGTTCTTGCATACGAAGTGCTGCGCCGCACGATCAGTTTCGGCTCATACTCGACATGATACGTGCTTAAGGGTTCATTGCCGTCCTGGCTTTCCCGAAGAGACTGGATTTTCCGCAGGATGATATCGCACGCATCGCGGCCCTTCAATGGCACATAGTGGTCGATCGTCGTCAGGGAAATCGAGCGGAAGCTGGAATAGACGGTGTTGTCACATCCCACTACGGAAATATCCGCCGGAATGCGCAGTTTGCTCTCGAGCACGGCGTCCATGATCCCGAACGCGATCATATCATTCATGCCGACGATTGCCGTAAGGTTCTTGTCCTCCCGCAGCAGTTCCTTCGTCAGATAATAGCCCATCTTGTACTCAGAATCCATGCTCGGGATCACTTCGTCGAGGTCCTCATCCGCCGATTTGACGATCACGCCGTCGCCGTATCCTGCCTCCTCAAACTCGCGCACAAAGCCTTCCACGCGTTTCAGGCGCTGACCCTGTTTGGAAGTCAGCGGAGGTGAAACAAACGCCACATGCCGGTGTCCCAGTTCCAGCAGGTGGCGTGCCATCAGCCTGCCGGGTTTTGCATTGTTCAGCTCGACCGCATCAATTTCCAGCAGTTCTTCCCGGTTGTTGATGATGACAAGCGGAATCTCCGCGGCCAGCTCCTCCACTTTTTCCTTGCAGCTTCTGCTCGGATTGCAGGTGTAGATAATGCCGCGCGGGCGCACACTCTTCATCATCCGAAGATAATTCTCTTCGATTTTCAGGTCCCTCTGCGTATTGCAGACAAAGACCCCGTAATTCTTCTCTTTTGCAACTTCTTCGATGCCGTGCAGCAGCATCACATAGTAAGGATTCGTCAGCGTCGGACAGAAGACGACGATCAGCTTGTTGCCGTTCGACTCTCTTCTCATCTTCCGCCGCGGAATCTGGTAGCCCAGCTCTTTTGCCGCCGCCTCCACTTTTTCTACTGTTTCCCGCGAGAACGAAACGTTTTCCCGCCGGTTCAGGATCATGGAGACCGTCGCCTGGGATACGCCTGAGGCTGCTGCGACATCACTGGATGTCACTTTTTTTCTGCCCATAATTACAGCTCCGTTCTGCCCTCTAACGCACGCAGAAGGGTGACTTCGTCAATATTTTCCAGATCGCCGCCCACCGGAACGCCGCTCGCAATCCGCGTCACCTTGATGCCGGTCGGCTTGATCAGCTTGCTGATGTACATGGCCGTTGTCTCGCCCTCCAGACTGGAGTTTGTGGCAACAATGACCTCCGAGACATCGCCCTGGAGGCGCTGCATCAGCTCTTTTAACCGGATGTCGTCCGGCCCAATCCCCAGCATCGGGGAGATGGCCCCGTGCAGGACGTGGTAAACGCCGTCGTATTTTCCGGTTTTTTCATATGCCGCAAGATCCTGCGTCGTCTCCACCACCATGATCACGCTGTGGTCGCGCTTGACATTTGCGCAGATCGGGCACAGCTCTTTGTCGGTCAGGGTCTGGCAGCACTTGCAGTACTGGACGTGGGATTTTGCTTCTGTGATCGAATCAGCCAGCCGTTTTGCCTGGTCGGCCGGCATATTCATAATATGAAAGGCCAGTCGCTGTGCGGTTTTCACACCGATGCCAGGCAGACGGGACAGCTGCTCGATCAACTGATTGATGTATCCGCTGTAGTAATCCATCAGAACGGGAATCCTCCGCCCATGCTGCCGAGTCCGCCGGCAAGTTTGCCCATAGCTTTGGCTGCCTCGTCCTCAACTTTGCGCAGTGCTTCGTTGGTTGCTGCCATGATCAGATCCTCGAGCATTTCTACGTCGTCCGGATCTACGGCATCTTCGCTGATTTTAACTTTGGTTACTTCTTTTTTACCGGAAATGGTTACTTCTACGGCTCCGCCGCCTGCTGTCGCAGTGAACTCTTTCTCCTCCAGTGCTTTCTGGTTCTCTTCCATCTGCTTCTGCATTTTCTGAGCCTGCTTCATCAGATTGTTCATGTTGCCCGGCATTCCTCCCGGGAATCCTCCTCTTTTTGCCATGGGTAATATCCTCCTGAAAAATTTGTTTTTAATCTATTCTTCCCCGTCGTCGAAGTCGCTCTCGTCGTCCTCCTCGACCGGGATTCCATGAATCGCCTGCGTCAGTGCATCATCCACGGAAATCGTGGAGAGCGCGGCGTTTGCATGCTGGTCTGCTAAAATGAGCTGGACCTCTACGGTTTTTCCAGTCATCTGTTCAATAATGGTGCGGATCTCATCGGCTGCCTCCGGCCGCTCAACGTAGATGGATGCGAGCTGGTCTGCAAACTCAACAAACAGTTTGGCGTCGCCCGTCTCGCTGTTGTATTTCGGAACGGCGCTCTGCAGAAACTGGCGGAACATGCCGCTTGTCTGGCCGACAATTGCCTTCCAGGACGCGCTGATGCGCTGTAAATCCGCCGGTGCGGCTTTCACTGGTGTCGATGCACTCTGCGGTGTTTCTGCCGCCGCATAGCCGTCTCCGGCCGCTCCGGAGCCTCCTGCACTGCCGTTTCCTGCTCCCGGTGCATTTGTCACCATCATCGGGATTCCACGCTCCATTTTTTCTTCGAGAATCCTAAGCCGTTCCAGCACGGATTCGAGGTTCTGCTCCATCTGCGGTTTACAGAGTTTGACGAGCGCCACCTCAACGAGCACGCGCTTCTGCGCCGCATAGCGGAGCTGGCCGGAGAGCTCGGATAAAACGCGGATATAGTGGATCAGCGTCTCATCGTCTACCATCGTGCTCTCTTCTTTTAAGAGCTTCAGGTTTTCTGTAGAGACGTCGAGCAGTTCTTCGGTTTCATCTGCGCTTTTTACCAACAGCAGATTCCGCAGATACCACGTAAAGTCGGTAACGAACTGTCCCAGCTCTTTTCCGCGGTTTAAAAGGGTTTCCAGCGTGCGGATGCTTCCCGTTACATCCCCGGCGAGGATCGTGCGGAGCATCTGGCTGAAGATTTCGGTATCAACAGTTCCGAGAACTTCAAGGACTTTATCGTACGTCAGCTTCTGCCCGAGGTAGAAGGCGATGCACTGGTCCAGGAGGCTTAACGCGTCTCGCATGGAGCCGTCGCCCGCCTTTGCGACGTAGCGGATGGCTTTTTCTTCGACGTCCACGCCCTCTTTTTCCATCAGTTCACTAAGACGCGCCGCGATGGTATCGATCGTGATGCGGCGGAAATCGTACCGCTGGCATCTGGAAAGGATCGTCACCGGGATTTTGTTTGCCTCTGTGGTCGCCAGAATGAAGATGACATAGGACGGCGGCTCCTCCAGGGTTTTTAAGAGTGCATTGAACGCTCCGGTAGAAAGCATATGCACCTCGTCGATGATATAGACTTTATACCGTCCCTGTGTCGGCCGGTAGGCTACCTCCTCACGGATTTCACGGATGTTGTCGACACCGTTGTTCGATGCCGCGTCGATCTCGATGACGTTCGTGGAAACGCCCGCCAGAATCGCCTTACACGTCGGACATTCGTTGCACGGGCTTCCGTCCACGGGATGTTCGCAGTTGACCGAGCGGGCGAGAATCTTGGCGATCGTCGTTTTTCCTGTTCCGCGGGTTCCGCAGAACAGGTACGCATGACCGATGCGGTCCGCGCGGATCTGATTTTTTAATGTTGTTACAATGTGATCCTGTCCTTTTACATCCTCAAAGGTGGAAGGACGAAATTTTCGATACAGAGCAGTATAGCTCATAAAATTTTTCTCCTTTTATTGCATCGGCATGGAAGCCTGCCGCCGGCAGTTTCTTTTGGACAGCAGTGCAGCAGAAGAACGGAGACCTTGTTCTTCTTGCTTTAAGGCCTCCGTTCTTTTTCCTTGCCTTTTTCGGGAACGCATCAATCGCCGAAGCTGATTCCCATCCGTTTTGCCTGCAGGACTTCCTGTGCATTCGGATCTACGGTCTTTAATTTTCCGGCGCACTCGCCCAGCGGAATTTTCTTTACTTTTCCGTTGACCATTCCGACCATGTAGCCGTACTGTTTGTCCAGAATAAGCTGTGCTGCCTCAGATCCGAGTCTTGTGGAAAGGACACGGTCATACGGACACGGGCTGCCGCCTCGCTGCATGTGGCCCGGTACGGTGACGCGGATTTCCATGCCTGTCTTTGCCTCGATCTCTTCTGCGATCTTGTAGGATACGGACGGGTATTTCTTTGCGATTTCTTCCTGACGTTTTTTCAGCTCTTTCTTCGGAAGTGCTGCGTCTTCTTTTGCAATTGCACCCTCGGCAACGGCAAGAATGGTGAATCCGCTTCCGCGCTCTTTTCGTCTGTTGATGGCCTCGCATACTTTTTCAATATCGTATGGAATTTCCGGAATCAGGATAACGTCTGCGCCGCTTGCGATTCCGGCGTACAGAGTCAGCCAGCCTACTTTATGACCCATAACCTCTACGATAAAAACTCTCTGGTGAGAGGAGGCTGTTGTATGGATGCAGTCGATCGCATCGGATGCAATATTGACGGCACTGTAGAAACCGAAGGTCATATCCGTTCCGTAGATATCATTATCGATGGTTTTCGGAAGATGGATAATATTCAGTCCTTCCTCTCTCAAGAGGTTTGCTGTTTTCTGGGTTCCGTTTCCGCCAAGAATGACAAGGCAGTCCAGAAGGAGCTTGTGGTAGGTATGCTTCATTGCTTCCACTTTGTCCAGACCGTTTGCATCCGGGGTACGCATCAGCTTAAACGGCTGACGTGAGGTTCCGAGAATAGTTCCTCCCTGTGTTAATATACCGGAAAAATCTTTTGCACTGAGCATGCGGTAATCGCTGTAGATGAGGCCTTTATAGCCGTTCATGAATCCATATACTTCGAGATCTTTTACATTGTTTGCAAGGCCTTTTACGACTCCGCGCATGGTCGCATTTAATGCCTGGCAGTCTCCGCCGCTTGTTAACAGACCAATTCTTAACATATGACTTTTCCCATCCTGTTCTTTATTAGATTTTCACGACTGCTTCTTGTTTCTTGGCAGTATTATGGAATGTTTACATTATACCCTATTTTTTTCGTTCTCACAATAGTTCGGGGGGAAGAAAGCGCGGGAGTTTCTATTTTTTGTACGAAAAAAGGAAGTCTGGGGTTCAGGCTTCCTTGGATTTTCTTTTTTATGCGCGCCGCACTTCGAACTCTCACCACAAACGTTACTCCTACAGCCTACTCGGCCCAGGCACCCTCACGGCACACAGGAGATTCCACTTAGTGCTGCTGCATTCCTGCCCTGACACGGTTCATGGAGTCCTGTTGCGTAAGACCCAGACGTCAACGTCACTTATAGAAGGCAGCTTCGCAATGAAAAAGCCCTCGGATTGGCATCACCCCCGCTGTAGCGGATTGCGGGTACAGGGCACCGCTATCTCCCCGGCTGCGCATTGTTTAGTATACGGGATTTCGGAGGGGATGTCAAGGAATTTGTGAATTGAAATATTGGTATAGCACGAGTATAATTTATAGTAAGGCCAGAAAATAACGCAAAAATTCAGTACCGCAGAGTGTGAACGACTGCTTTTTTCATTATTTTCAAGATTTGCTATCGATAACTTTTTGAAAATGATACATTTTTTTCTTATAGAAGGAGGATGGACGAATGATACGAGTTACGGTCTGGAATGAGTTTCAGCATGAGCGAACGCAGGAGAAAGTGAAAGAGATTTATCCGGACGGGATTCACACCTGTATTGCAAAGTTTCTGAGACAAGAGGAGGAGCTTTCGGTTCGGACGGCTGTGTTTGACGAGAAGGAGCATGGGCTGACGGAAGAAGTGCTGGCAAATACCGATGTGCTGGTGTTCTGGAATCATATGCTGCAGGAGGAGTTCTCGGACGATGTGGCCGAGCGGGTTCGGCGTCATGTGCTGGCCGGAATGGGGCTGGTAGTTCTGCATTCAGGGCATTATTCCAAGATTATGCGGAAGCTTCTCGGAACAAGTATGACGCTTCGGTGGCGGCATGGGGATCGTGAGAGACTGTTCTGTACGTGTCCGACCCATCCGATCGCGCAGGGAATTCCGGCATGGGTGGATATTCCGGAGGAAGAGATGTATGGGGAGTTTTTTGATATTCCCAAACCGGATGATGTGGTATTTACGGGATGGTTTGCAGGCGGTGAGGTGTTCCGCAGCGGATGCACCTTTACACGTGGGCTGGGCAAAATTTTCTATTTTCAGCCGGGACACGAGGAATACCCCATTTACCATATGCCGGTGATTCAGAAGATTATCAAAAATGGGGTACGCTGGTGCGTTCCTGTAGTACGAAGACCGGCACCACTGGATAATGCATGGGTGAATCCATCTACGGAGGAAGTGTATCTTTCTTCACACCAAAAATAGCAGCTGCAGTTTACCGATATCTGTATCCCGTTTGATTTTTTCAAAACAGGTGTCTGATTTCACGATCAAAAATGTTCTGCAATACGCGGATGGAATCCGTGTACACATTGCATAAATCAGGAGGAAATGTTATATGAGAAAGCTTTCCGTTTTTTACGAACACATTCTACAGGCGTGTGAGCAGTCCGGTAAGACGATTCCGGAAGTGCTCGCGTTCTGCAGGGAGCAGGGAATTTCGGCTGTTGAGATGAACTACAGTCTGTTTGCATCAGAAAGAGAGGTCATTGCCCCGATGCTTTCCGATGCGGGGCTGGTGATCAGCTGTATGCATGAAACCTTTGATTTTTCCCATGATACGGATCTTGGCAGAGCACAGCAGATGCTCGATACTGCGGCATCGCAGCAGGTTTCGCGTGTCCTGTTTGTTGCAGGCGCGCTTGAAACTGCCGAAGCGGCAGAGCTTGCAGCCTGCAGCAGCACCTATGAGGCAACGAGTACTTTTATGGCCGAAAACAAATCGATTCAAAATATGGTACATGCGCTTTCCTCACTCGCCGAATATGCGGCTTTGCGTGGCGTTACGATTACCTTAGAGGACTTTGACGGTTTTTTACAGCCGTTTGCACGCACATATCCGCTGCTCTGGTTTATGGAGCACGTGCCGGGGCTGCGGTATACGCTTGATATCGGAAATTTTGCTTTCAGTGATGAGGATGTTTCGTATGCTGCCTGGCTTCTGAAGGATTATATTGTCCATGTTCACTGTAAGGATCGTGCCGAAAGCCCGCTCGTTCACGGACGTTTCTGCCGCGGCCTTGGCCAGACACCGGCCGGAACGGGATATCTGCCGATGGCAAAGCTTCTTACAGATTTAGAAGCGTGCGATTACGACGGTTATCTCGCCATCGAGCATTTCGATGCGCCGGATCAGTTATCGTTCATCGAACAGTCCGCAGCGTTTCTGCGCCAGTGGGTTTCCGAATAATTCCGCCTCTTTCATAAGCGCTCTGATTTTCGGAAAAATTCGTATTTCCGGGGAGAATTTCAGCAAAAAAATTATGTCGAAAAAATTCTTTACTATCTTTGGTTTTTTCGTATCTTTTCCTTGCTTTCCATGGAAAACATGGTAAACTAAATTTGAAGCTTTTTGAGAAGGCGTGATTCGAAAAGCAAATCTAAAACAAGAGGGTTTTAAAGTAATGGGAGAAATTATTATTCCGCAGGGTTACAAATCTGCATTAAACCTCCACGATACACAGGTGGCGATTAAAACAGTAAAGGATTATTTCCAGCACGAGCTGACACATCGTCTGCATCTGCTCCGTGTAACAGCTCCGCTTTTTGTACAGCCGGAAACCGGCTTGAATGACAATCTGAATGGCGTAGAACACCCGGTTTCTTTTGAGTTAAAGGATCAGGGTACCAAGAAAACCGCTGAAATTGTTCAGTCTCTGGCAAAATGGAAACGGTACGCGCTTCACAAATACGGCTTCTCTGAGGGAGAAGGCATCTACACCGATATGAACGCCATCCGCCAGGACGAGGTGACCGACAACATTCACTCCGTTTACGTGGATCAGTGGGACTGGGAAAAAATCATGTCCCCGGAAGAACGCAATCTTGATTTCTTAAAGAGTACCGTAAAAGATATCTATGAGGCACTGAAAAACACGGAAAAACATATGGCAGACCAGTACGACTACATCGAAACCATTCTGCCGGATGAAATTTTCTTTATCACTTCCCAGGAACTTGAGGATCGCTATCCGGATCTGACTCCAAAGGAAAGAGAGTATACAATCACCAAAGAAAAAGGTGCTGTCTTTATTATGCAGATCGGCGGCGTGCTTGCTTCCGGAGAGCGTCAGGACGGACGTTCCCCGGACTACGACGACTGGTCCTTAAACGGCGATCTGATCGTTTATTATCCAGTGCTTGACATCGCCCTTGAGCTCTCCTCCATGGGTATCCGCGTCAACGCAGATGCTCTCCGCGCCCAGTTAAAGGAGTGCGGATGCCAGTCCCGCGCGAAGCTTCCCTTCCAGAAATCTATTCTGAACGGCACTCTCCCGCAGACAATCGGCGGCGGTATCGGACAGTCCCGTATCTGTATGTTTTTCCTGCGCAAAGCGCACATCGGAGAGGTACAGTGCTCGGTATGGCCGATGGAGACACGAGAGGTGATGGATGTGATGAATATTCAGCTTCTGTAAGATTGGTTTCGAATAGACTATTACTGTAAAAGGGATACGTTTCCTGTCCGCCCGTTTTCAGGGTATGACAGAAACGTATCCCTTTTATATTTTCCTGCATTGCTGCTGCATTTCGTCCTTACATCAAATCTTTTTCTGCTTTTTGCGGTTTCAGAACCGTTCTTCCAAAAGCTCAAGCAGTTCCTCTCTCTGAAAGGATGCTGTCTTAATTTCATCACCGGAAAGGATCTCTTCCGCCAGCTCTTTTTTCCTCTGCTGAAGCTTGATGATTTTTTCCTCGATGGTTCCTTTTGCAATCAATTTGTATACCGTCACAACATTTTTCTGCCCAATACGATGTGCACGGTCTGTCGCCTGATTTTCAACTGCAACATTCCACCATGGATCGTAATGGATGACGATATCCGCGCCGGTCAGGTTCAGGCCGGTTCCGCCTGCTTTTAGGGAAATACAGAATACAGACGTGTCATCCCGGTTGAACTGTTCCACCATTTGTGCACGCTGCTCTTTTTTCGTGCTTCCCTGCAGGACAAAGTAGCTGATGCTTTCTTCCTGCAGACGCGCGGTCAGGATCTCGATCATCGAAGTGAACTGGGAGAACAGCAGGATTTTGTGGCCGGATTCCACGGCACTCTGAATCAGCTCGATGCAGAGATCGAGTTTTGCCGAACCGCCTTCGTAATTTTCGTAAACAAGCGCAGGATCACAGCAGAGCTGACGCAGCCGCGTCAGTTCAGAGAGCACCTGGAACCTGGAATCGGCAAATTCTTCCTCTGTCTGGTTCTGCAGCATAAGCGCCAGCCGCTGGGCATGTGCATGATACAGCTCCTTCTGCTTCTGTTCCATGCAGGCAGCCATATTTTTCTCAATTTTATCCGGCAGATCCTTCAGCACTTCCTTCTTCAGACGGCGCAGAATAAACGGACGGATCATCTTTTGCAGACGTTCTAATCTTTCTTCGTCGCCGTTTCGCACAATCGGAAGTTCAAACTGCTCGCGGAATTTCTGATATCCATAGAGGAATCCCGGCATCAGATAATCAAAGATGCTCCATAGTTCACTTAACTGGTTTTCTACCGGTGTTCCGGTTAATGCCAGGCGGAACGATGCATGGATCGTTTTCACAGCTTTTGCTCCCTGCGTTGCGTGATTTTTGATGAACTGCGCCTCATCAATGATCTCGCAGAAGAACGGGAGATCCTGATACAGTTCGATATCGCGGCGGAGCAAATCGTACGAGGTAATCAAAATATCCTGCATACCGGCATTTTGGATCATCTCTTTCCTCTGTTCCTGTGTGCCGGCGACGAGTCTCGTCTGCAGCTCCGGAGCAAAGCGGGCACATTCGCTCTCCCAGTTATAGACGAGAGATGCCGGTGCAACGATCAAAGAACGACGATTTGCATCTTCGGGTGCTTCCTGCATTTCAGATAAGAGAAAGGCGATGGTCTGCAGCGTCTTTCCAAGTCCCATATCATCCGCCAGAATACCGCCAAAGCCGTTCTGGCATAAGGTTTTCAGCCACCAGAATCCTGTTTTCTGATATTCACGGAGCTGTGCCTGCAGATTGTCCGGAAGTTCAAAATCGTTCTCCTCTGCAGTTTTCATATTTCGGATCAGCATACGGAACTCGCGGTTTTTCTCAACCTGAAGATCATCCTGCTCTTTTAAACGGGTATCGAGGTAGAGTGCTCGGTATTTCGGAATTGTGATCTCGCCGCTCTTCAGCTTTGCCTCGGAGATCTGCAGATTTTCCCGCAGTTCCGAGAGAACGCGGATACCGTCCTCGTCCATATCCATAAATTCACCGGTCCTCAGGCGGTAAAATTTCTTTTTCCGGTCATATTTTGAAAGAATCTCTGCCAGTTCCTCCATGCCAAAATTGCCCGGATTCAAATGAAGTTCCAGTACATTTTCTGCGAGGGATACACCGACAGAAACTTTCGGGGACGGGATGACACGGATCGCTTTTAACCGGTCAGAAACAAAAATTTCGCCCAGTTTCTGCAGATCTTCCATACCGCTGCTTAAAAACTCATACATCTCATCGGCTCCCTGGAGAAGCATCTGATGTTTCCGCGCATCATAGGCACTGAAACAAGATCGAACGAGCTGGTTTGCCGCCGCTTCTTTCCGTACATCACGGCCATGGGAAAGCTGATGGATATCGTTTGCATCTGCAAAAACATTGTATTTTTTCTCGCCATAGACAGCCAGAAGTTCGCAGGTAATCATATCATGCTGCGGCGCATCCAGATAAATCTGAAATTCCACCTGCGGCGGAAGATACTGCTGTAATTCCAGCTTTTCTTCTTTTTTTACCTTAAAATGTTCCTCCAACACCGGAAGAAGTCCCTGGCAGAAGGTCGGGATATCTTCTTTTGCAATTTCACAGACTCCGTCCGGACATCGCTCCATATATTCCAGGAAGTCGCAGACTTCTGCTATCTCTTCCCTTGGGATTCGGTAAATTGTATTTTTTTCTGAAAGAAAATACAAATATTTTCTGCCATAAAAAATGGGATCCGCATACATCTGTACCTTTAGGCCATCTGCTTTCCGTAAAAGCTTCATTTCATACTGCGGCATCCCCTCCTGGCAGTGCCACAGTTTTTCTTCTCTCCAGTTCGTACGACAAAAGAACTCCTGGCTGCCAACAGCCTCAAAAAATTCATCCATATTCTGCACAGAAATCATCACATAACGGTCATCAAAACAGGACGCATAGCTGCCGGTACCTATCTGATAGCATGAGCCGCATTCCATGGTATATGCACTCAGAAATTCTACCATCGGACGGCTTTCTTCTTCAAAAGCATCCATACAGTGCAAAAAAGAAAGCTGCGCACCGTAGCTGACCGTTTCCATATTCTTTACAGCTGCTGTCATTTTGGAAACACTTTTTAATACATACATCCTTTTGCTTCCGATTTTAAATTCTGCCCGAAAGGAATCGTCAAACTGGCTCTCCAGATGAATTTCCAGTTTAACCTGACCTGCTTTTGCTTTCGGCAGAAAAGCAACCTGATCCCGCATCACATAATGTGAAAGCAGTTCAGAAAAACCGGGGCTTGTCTCTGCTTTTGGTGTTGGTTTTACTACTTTTCTGACAATTTTATGTTCTCCCTGGAATTCTTCCATTCCTTTTTTCACGCCGACAGCACGAAGAAGCTGCTCCAGTTCCTGATGTTCTTCGTCATTTCTCACTTTTTCTTCCAGTTTTTTTCTCTCTTTTTTCCGCCATTCAAGATAGTACAGCAAAACAGCGACACAATGTTTGCACAATCCCCAGTACTGCTCATGTGCCGGACAATCACAATCATCTTCCATAATTTCAGACATTTCTTCATCTACAGAAACGCTGACACAATACATATTTTTTCCGCTTCCGTCTACGACAGCTGTAATTTTATGCAGTTGATATCCGAAAATATCCTTCATTTCCTGTACCTGAAAAGCATGCACTTTCTGTTCTTCATAAATCTTTTTTCCACGGTTATATGATACGGAATTCGTCTCCTGTTTGATGTCCGCCTTTGTAATCATGCTGGTAAAATCCTTTCTGTTCTATCTTTTCCCATCATTCACAATTCGTATTTTACAGATTCTGGTTTTGATCACATCCGGGTCAAGATCTCCACTGTAGTAAATGGGAATCCCACTCTGTACGATCAACGAAATCAGTTTTAATGCTGCATACCGCGGCTGTCCCGACGTACACAGCAGCGACACATTCTTTCCCTGCACCTGTTCCATAAGATAGCTGAATACCATTTCGTTTTCCACAATGTATACACACGTTCCGACAGGCTGTACTTCTGTAATACCCTTCAGATTTTCCATGGTAAGCACATACGGTTCCCCGCATCGGCAAAAGGCTTCATATGCCGGATGCCATATCTCCTGTTTTTTCAAACGAATTCCAAACGCATGTACCAGGGAAGAAATGTTATCCGGTACAATTCCCACGCACTGCAGCAGTTCTCTCCATTGCATTCGGTACTGATAAATAAGAGGTTTCATCAATTGCCTCCAAGTAGTCCATCTTTTTTCCTTTCTTATTCTCTTTTATTTCAACTAATAAAAATTATATCATATCCTGCTATATATGATAAGTTTCTTTTGGTTAAAAACAGAAAAACCCCGGCCGCCTTACGGCGCCGGGGTCTCTTACGTTTGAGCACAAGTATCTTTCGATACAATTATATTTTATTTCCCGCAGTGCTTTCCTCGATTTCGCTTCGCTCCATCTCGGTCGGGCTGTCGCCCTATAAATTCTCCGACTAATGCCCTTGTGTGAGCAAGCTCCCACCGGTCATTACTCTCCGAATTTGCACTGCTCATAGATAACCGAAATTAGTCGATCAGAGTAGCAACACGGCCTGATCCAACGGTACGGCCACCCTCACGGATAGCGAAGGTAAGACCCTGATCCATAGCGATCGGGTGGATCAGTTCGATGGTCATCTCAACGTTATCGCCAGGCATGCACATCTCAGTTCCTTCCGGAAGAGTGATAACACCTGTTACGTCAGTTGTACGGAAGTAGAACTGCGGACGATAGTTGTTGAAGAATGGAGTATGACGGCCACCCTCGTCTTTTGTCAGAACGTATACCTGAGCGGTAAATTTGGTATGGCAGTGAACGGTACCTGGTTTAGCCAGAACCTGTCCTCTTTCGATCTCTGTTCTCTGAACACCACGAAGCAGAGCACCGATGTTATCACCAGCCTGAGCCTCATCGAGGAGTTTACGGAACATCTCGATACCAGTTACAACAGTTTTCTTGGTCTCTTCTTTCAGACCTGCGATTTCAACTTCCTCATTCAGATGAAGAACACCAGCCTCAACACGGCCAGTAGCAACAGTACCACGACCAGTGATGGTGAATACGTCCTCTACAGGCATGATGAAATCTTTATCAGTGTCACGCTGCGGATCCGGGATCCAGCTATCTACTGCATCCATAAGCTCCATGATTTTATCTCCCCATGGGCCAGCCGGATCTTCCAGAGCTTTCAGAGCAGAACCCTGGATGATCGGAGTGTCATCTCCCGGGAAGTCATACTCGTTCAGCAGCTCACGGATCTCCATGTCTACCAGCTCAAGCAGCTCTTCGTCGTCTACCATATCGCATTTGTTCATGAATACAACGATGTAAGGTACACCTACCTGACGGGACAGAAGGATGTGCTCTTTTGTCTGAGCCATAACACCGTCTGTAGCAGCTACTACAAGGATAGCTCCGTCCATCTGTGCAGCACCAGTGATCATGTTCTTTACATAGTCAGCATGGCCTGGGCAGTCAACGTGTGCATAGTGTCTTTTCTCTGTCTGATACTCAACGTGTGCAGTAGAGATTGTGATACCACGCTCTCTCTCTTCCGGAGCTTTATCGATATCTTCGAAGTTCTCAGCAGTGTTTCCTTCTACTCTGGTAGAAAGTACTTTTGTGATAGCTGCGGTCAGAGTTGTTTTACCATGGTCAACGTGGCCGATGGTACCAATGTTACAATGCGGTTTTGTTCTTTCAAATTTAGCTTTAGCCATTTTAAAATGTCCTCCTTAAAATTGCGCCCAGTGGGCTTTTTTGAGACTAAATTGGTGGCAGGAACCCACCTGAATCGTAAACCTGCTAAGTCTGATTATATTGCATTTCTGTCCTATTTGCAAGGGAAATCTTTGAAAAAGATATACATTCAGGCTGTGCAGCCGGTAAGGACTGCACAACCAGTACGGTTTCTCAAATTATTTTGCTTTTGCAGACAGAACTTTTTCCTGTACGTTTTTCGGAACCTGCTCGTATTTATCAAAGAACATGGAGTAGTTACCACGTCCCTGAGTTTTCGAACGAAGGTCTGTTGCGTAACCGAACATTTCAGCCAGCGGTACGAATCCACGGATCATCTTTCCGCCGCCGATGTCATCCATACCCTCGATACGACCACGACGGGAGTTGATATCACCGATAACATCACCCATGTAATCTTCCGGAGTGGAAACTTCGACTTTCATGATAGGCTCAAGAAGAACCGGAGCTCCCTTCTGCATAGCTTCCTTGAATGCCAGAGAACCGGCGATGTGGAATGCCATCTCAGAAGAGTCGACCTCATGATAAGATCCGTCGTATACATTTGCATGAACGCCAACTACCGGGAAGCCTCCCAGGATACCGGCTTTCATAGCCTCTTCGATACCTTCGCCTACAGCCGGGATATACTCTTTCGGAATAGCTCCACCGACAACGGTAGACTCGAATTTGTAAATCTCTTCGCCGTTTGCATCCATAGGCTCGAATTTAACTTTACAGTGACCATACTGTCCACGTCCACCAGACTGTTTTGCATATTTGCTGTCGATGTCTGCCGGTTTGGTAATGGTCTCTTTGTATGCAACCTGCGGAGCACCTACGTTAGCCTCTACTTTGAACTCACGAAGCAGACGGTCAACGATGATTTCCAGATGCAGCTCACCCATACCAGCGATGATGGTCTGACCAGTCTCCTGATTGGTGTGTGCACGGAAGGTCGGGTCCTCCTCAGCCAGTTTTGCAAGGGACTCACCCAGTTTGCCCTGGCCTGCTTTTGTCTTAGGCTCGATAGCCAGCTCGATAACCGGCTCCGGGAACTCCATAGACTCAAGGATTACCGGATGCTGCTCGTCGCAGATGGTATCACCTGTTGTGGTGAACTTGAATCCGATTGCAGCTGCGATGTCACCGGAGTAAACTTTATCCAGCTCCATACGTTTGTTTGCATGCATCTGAAGAATACGTCCAACACGCTCTTTTTTATCTTTTGTTGCATTCAGTACGTAAGAACCGGAGTTCATAGTACCGGAGTACACACGGAAGTATGCCAGTTTACCAACGAATGGGTCTGTCATAATCTTGAATGCCAGTGCGGAGAACGGCTCGTCATCGGAAGAATGTCTTACGATCGGGTTTCCGTCCAGATCGGTACCCTCGATTGGCGGGATATCGGTCGGAGCCGGCATGTACTCAAGGATAGCGTCCAGAAGTTTCTGAACACCTTTGTTTCTGTATGCAGAACCGCAGCATACCGGTACAGCTGTACACTCGCAGGTAGCTTTACGCAGAACTGCTTTCATCTCGTCAACAGACGGGATATCATCATCCAGATAACGCATCATCAGCTCATCATCCAGCTCGCAGATCTTTTCGATCAGTTCTGTATGATACAGCTCAGCGTCGTCTTTCATATCTTCCGGAATATCAGTGATGGAGATATCATCACCCTTATCGTCGTTGTAGATGTAAGCTTTCATCTCGAACAGATCGATAATTCCCTTGAACTCATCTTCCTTACCAATTGGAAGCTGAAGGCAGATAGCATTTTTACCAAGTCTGGTCTTGATCTGATCTACAGCATTGTAGAAGTCAGCACCAAGGATGTCCATCTTGTTGATGAATGCCATACGCGGTACGTTGTAGGTATCAGCCTGACGCCATACGTTCTCAGACTGAGGCTCTACACCACCTTTTGCACAGAACACGCCGACAGCGCCGTCCAGTACACGAAGAGAACGCTCTACCTCTACGGTAAAGTCAACGTGGCCTGGGGTATCAATGATGTTGATACGGTGCTCAAGAGCGCCCGGTTTCGGCTTGCAGTTCTCTTCCAGAGTCCAGTGGCAGGTTGTAGCAGCTGAAGTAATTGTGATACCACGTTCCTGCTCCTGTTCCATCCAGTCCATGGTAGCAGTTCCTTCGTGAGTATCACCAATCTTGTAGTTAACACCGGTATAGTACAGGATACGCTCGGTCAGGGTTGTTTTACCTGCATCGATGTGAGCCATAATACCAATGTTTCTGGTTCTCTCTAATGGATATTCTCTTCCAGCCAACGGATTTTCCTCCTCTTAGAATCTGTAGTGAGCAAATGCCTTGTTAGCCTCTGCCATCTTATGAACTTCTTCTTTCTTCTTCACAGAAGCACCTGTGTTGTTAGATGCATCCAGAATCTCGTTTGCCAGTCTGTCTTCCATGGTACGCTCGCCTCTCTTACGAGAATAAGCGGTCAGCCAACGAAGGCCAAGAGCCTGACGTCTGTCCGGTCTTACCTCGATCGGTACCTGATAAGTAGCACCACCGATACGTCTTGCTTTTACTTCAAGAACCGGCATGATATTGTTCATTGCTTCTTCAAATACTTCGATTGCTGGTTTTCCAGCTTTTTCTTCTACTTTAGCAAATGCGCCGTATACGATTTTCTGGGCAACGCCTCTCTTACCATCCAGCATGATGTTGTTGATCAGCTTGGTTACCACTTTGTTATTGTATAACGGATCTGCTAAAACATCTCTTTTCTGAGTATGTCCTTTACGTGGCACGTTACTTCCCTCCTTAACCATCATTCGATTAAATCATCGGTACTCACACTTATTTGCAGTATGTCCGCGCGTGTAAATTCTCTATAAATCCGCAGCCGTGGGGATTTATGGAATAACGCACAACATTTCGCTTTTTTTGTGATACTAGATATATCTCGAACTCGTTTTACTTAATTATTTCTTTTTCGGTCTCTTAGCACCGTATTTAGAACGGGCCTGTTTTCTGTTAGCAACACCTGCAGTATCAAGTGTACCACGGATGATGTGGTATCTGGTACCTGGCAGGTCCTTAACTCTTCCTCCACGGATCAGAACAACGCTGTGCTCCTGAAGGTTGTGACCTTCTCCTGGGATGTAACTTGTTACTTCGATTCCGTTGGAAAGACGAACTCTGGCGATTTTACGAAGAGCTGAGTTAGGTTTTTTCGGTGTAGCAGTTTTAACAGCTGTGCACACACCTCTCTTCTGAGGAGAAGACATATCTGTGGATTTCTTTCTCAGAGAATTGTAGCTTTTCTGCAGTGCCGGCGCGGTAGATTTCTTTACGGAAGTCTCACGGCCTTTTCTTACTAACTGGTTGAATGTTGGCATTCCATTTCACCTCCTGATAGATTTCTCCGTGTGTCCCACGGGGTTTCATACGGCTGCTTTAGTTCAACATAATTGCTTTGCAGCTTTTGCGCGCACAAAAAACAGTCTTTTACGCACGCTCGTTTATTATAGCGTCTGTCCTTTCAAAAGTCAAGGGGGAAATTCGCAAAAAATCGCGTATTTACGCGGCTTCTGCGGATTTCCCCCATTGATGCATTACTGTGCAAAAGTATTTTTTCTTCCTATTATAATCTCACCAGATTATTTTCTGACATTTTCTGTTTTTCGTTAAAGCGGACGGTTCCTGAAGGCCGGACACGCATCACACCGCTTCGGCTTTTCCTCGCTCTGTGCATTGCCCCAGAGGTCACGCGCTTTCTCTTCGGCACACCCTTTGCACCAGGGAAACATGCGGACATTGCTGATGTAAAAGTTCTCAAAGGTTGTCTCGTCGTTGTTGATGTCAAACTGCTGCTTTCTCGACAGCTCTTCTGTATGTTCTGCAATCCAGGCCTTCTGCCCTTCGGTCGCCGGATACCCCGGTCCGCCGAGGACGTAATCCATATCGGCATGGAGATTTTCCGGTTCGCCTGGTTTGTGGAATCCTACAAATAAAATATAACCGCGGCGCAAAAGCTCCTGGATCGGCTCGTCCGTCTGGCCGTCCGAACCTAAAATCGCCCGCGCGGTCTGCGCATGAAAATTTTCTGTTTTGGGATAGAATTTCCCAGTTGGTGCTAAAAATCCATCTGCCATTTTCTTTTCTCCCATGTTCTCATTTGCTGTATGCTTTTCTATACCATAACCGATTTTTTCAAAACAGGCAAGGTTTGTTTTACTAGATTTTTTTTTTTATCTGTGCTATACTCTTTCCCGTGCATTTATGCAATCGGATTTTCCCGTCTTTTTGCGGGTGTCCGGACTGGTTCGTGAACTTCCCAGTATAAAAAACCAAGTATCTCAAAATTTTCATCAAAGGAGATTGGAAAATGAATGCAAGAAAACTGATCATCGACTGTGATCCGGGCATCGACGATTCTCTCGCCCTGATGCTTGCCGCGGCTTCGAAAGAGCTGGATCTTGTCGGCATCACCACAGTCAGCGGAAATGTACCCGCTTCTATGGGCGCTAAAAATGCCCTCAAAATTCTTTCTATGATTGGAAAACCAGATGTCCCGGTTTATGTCGGCGAGGAGACGCCTCTGGTCCGCGACTACGTGGACGCGATGGACACCCACGGCATGGACGGTCTCGGCGAATCGGGCTGGCCGGATGCCGAAGGCCTTACGCCAAACAAGGACGCTGTTTCTTTCCTGATCGAAACCTTAAAAACAACCCCTGATGTTACCATTCTTGCCCTCGGACCGATGACGAACCTTGCAAAAGTCATCTCCCGCGCACCGGAGTGCCTGACAAACCTGACGGCTCTTGTCTCCATGGGCGGAAGCTATAAGAGCCATGGAAACTGCTCCCCGGTTGCCGAGTACAATTACTGGTGCGACCCGGATGCCGCAGCCGAAGTATTCCGCGCGTTTTCCGAGCTGCCGCAGCTTGCAGGCAAAAAGCTTCATATGATCGGGCTGGATGTCACACGAAAAATTGTCCTGACGCCGAATCTTGTGGAATATATGAAATGCGTAAATCCAGGAGTCGGAACCCGCATTGAGGAGCTGACGCGCTTCTACTTTGATTTCCACTGGAAACAGGAAAAGGTCATCGGATGCGTGATCAACGATCCGCTCGCGGCCGCTTATCTTGTGGATCCGTCGCTCTGCAGCGGTTTTGATGCGTATACGCAGGTAGAAACCGGAGGCCTCTGCATCGGACAGACGGTTGTGGATGCCATGAATTTTTATCAGAAAGCACCGAACAGCCACATTCTGACGCAGGTCGATGTGCGCCGTTTCTTCCTGATGTTCTTTGAGCGCGTTCTCGGCGTGCCGCAGGAGGAATCCGCACCGGTTCTCGACCAGATTCTCACCGCACCGCCGGTCTTCCCACATGAGACGATGTTTCAGAAGGGAGGCGAGGCATGATGAATACTAACCGTACGTTAAAACTCACGACACTCGCGCTCTGCGGTGTCATCAATATTCTCGGCGGTACCATTGCTCTGCTGCTGCGTCTTCCGGTTTATCTGGACTCCATCGGAACAGTTCTGGCAGCCGCTCTGTTCGGACCTGCTGCAGGCCTCGTTCCGGGACTGATCTCCGGACTCATTTCCGGCATGACGAGTGATGTCTATGCGTTTTACTATATTCCGGTGCAGCTTGTCATCGGTCTCGTTGCCGGCCTTGTATTCCGCAGACTCCGCCCGTCCCATACGGCAGGATCCCGCAGCGAGAGTCTTTCCCTCCGCTCCATGGGCTGGAAGCTGTTTCCGGCAGCACTTGTGATCTCACTTCCGGGTACTGTGGTAAGTTCCACAATCACCGCGGTTGTTTTCGGTGGAATTACTTCCTCCGGCTCCACTGTGCTGGTGCAGCTGCTTCACAGCCTCGGTATGAATCTGACTCTCTCTGTCTGCGTTGTACAGGCCATGACAGACTTTGTGGATCGAATGATTGTCCTTGCAGTCGTCCTCGTGATTCTGCCCGCCGTTTCTTCTGCTTTCGGCAGTCTTTCTATGAGAAGCAGAAAATAATCTGTACCAATAGCACAAAGAATCCTGCAAAAAATTCACTTTCTTTTTTGCAGGATTCTCATATTTTGGCATAACAAGAACTCCGGAAAAAAGGGGAGGCTGCATCAGGAGCCATCCCTTTTCCGGAGTTTTTTATTTCTTCTTTAATAAAATCATTCACATGCGCGGATCCATACCTGCATTTCGCCCTCACCTCGGTTGTTCCACATATAATATGGAATCAGCTTCAGTTTCGTCTTTTCCTCTTCCTCTTTCTGATACAGATGATACAACGGCTGTTTTTCCGCATCGCCCAGCTTCATGCGACGTCCCTCGGCCGTTACGCTCACAAAGTGCTCGCCCAGCTCATCGGCTGCTTCTGCGGTTTTTTCACCATTCACACAGAGTTTTGTCAAATGCAGATTCTTTCCGTTGTCTGCTTCTTCCATACAGTAAACAACCGGTCCTCTTTTTACGGCAACACGGCCGGCGTCCTCGCGTACAAGCGGATTGGATGCCAAAAACTGGATTTCCATCGGGAAGTTCAGGCGGATCGTCTCACCCTTCGCCCATACTTTTGTCACATACAGATACCCGTCTTTTTCTTCCACTTCTGCGCCTTTTGGAATCTCTTTTTCATAAGAAGCACACCATCCCGGGATGCGGAATGCAAAGGTGTACGGCTCTTTGGTATCGCTCTCGCAGGTCACGGAAACATGGCCGTCCCACGGGAATTCGGAAGTGATGGATGATTTTACTTTTTCTCCTTCCACTGTTCCACCCATGTACAAGTGGACAAACAGGGTTGTGTCGTTTTCCGTGTATGCGTAAGATGCAACTGAGCTTACCGTTCTTGCCAGGTTCGGAGGGCAGCAGGCACAGCCGAACCATTTCTGACGGATCGGTTTTACATGGAATTTCCGCTCATCCTTGTGGCATGCCTCCGGCAGTACCTCCAGCGGATTGACATAGAAGAAGCTCTTTCCGTCGAGCGCCATTCCGGAGAGAACGCCATTGTAGAGGGCTAATTCCATCACATCCGCGTACTCTGCTTTTGCCTGAATCTCCAGCATGCGGCGAGCAAAGAACACAAGACCGATGGATGCACAGGTCTCTGCGTAAGCGGTATCGTTTGGCAGGTCATAGTTGAAAGAGAATGCCTCTCCTATATGAGTGGCACCGATTCCGCCGGTGACGTACATTTTCTGATGCACCATGTTGTTCCAGAGAGTTTCACAGGCTTTCAGCAGGCTCTCATCCTGCGTTGCCCTTGCCACATCCGCCATGCCGGAATAGAGATATACGGCGCGTACGGAGTGCCCCTGCACCTCATCCTGCTGACGCACCGGGCGGTTTGCCTGATTGTAGCTATATCGTTCCTCGCCCTCCGGGCAGGTCAGACCGCGCTCGATATCGTAATAGTATGGTTTTGTTCCGCGCTCGTCGATGAAGTATTTTGCAAGATCGAGATACTTCTGCTCGCCGGTCAGATCATAGAGACGCATCAGAGCCATCTCTGCAATTTCGTGACCAGGATAACCTGCTTTTTTACCCTCGCCGTGACCGAGTTTGCTGGCAATAAAGTCCGCGAAACGCTCTGCTGCTTTTAAGAGACGGTCTTTTCCGGTCGCCTGATAATAGGCTACGGCGCCTTCCGTCAGATGACCGAAGCAGTACAGCTCATGGTTGTCCTTAAGGTTTGTAAAAATCATATCCTGATCGTTGATCAGATAGTAGGTATCGAGGTATCCGTCTTCTCTCTGTGCTGCGCAGACAGCTTCAATTGCTTCATCTGCCGTTTTTTCCAGCTCCGGATCGGGATGCTGTGTCAGGGAGTACGCAACTGCCTCCACCCATTTGGTAAAATCGGTATCCTGGAACAGGAAGCCATAAAATCTTCCGTCCATTTTGCCATCCTTCGGCAGTGTCTCAAAAGTATCCAGCGGATATTTGATCTGAACAAATTTGTCTCCTTTTGCTTTCCGCTCTTTTTCAACTTCACCGGCGCGGCGGTAGTTCCGCATACAGAAGCTCGGTGCTGCTCCCGGAACATTGTCATTTAAGGCATTCCACTGATACGGAATTACTTCGGTGCGGACAAGCTCCATCTCTTTTTTCCAGAATGCATCAGTAACCTGGACTTTTGCCAGGGATAATGGTTTGCTGAAGTTTTTCTGATCCATTTTTTCGGTCTCCTTTTTCGTTGTCTTCCGCCGCCTCCTGGTTTGAAAAAGATATTTTCCTTGCTTTCAGGGATGGGAAGCGTTACACTTCTTTTGACGGCTGTTTTCCTGTTTTTCTATAGTTTTATTTTAGCAAAACGGACCGCCGTTTAAAATACAAGAATGTTTGAAAAGGTTTGAAAAAGTCATATGATCTCTGTTTTATTTCCAGATGCCGCCTGTTTTACCTACGACCTCTGCGGCAAATTCCAGTCCCCGTCCCCGGAGTGGATGCACCTGACACGGAATCTCGTCAATTTTGAACTGATGGTTGTGACGGAAGGAACGCTTTTTATCGCGGACGAACGCCGCTCTTACGAAGTCCATCCTGGCGAATATCTTCTTTTGCCTCCGACCGTCCATCAGCACGGCTCGAAAAAAGGAAGCTGCGCTTTCTACTGGCTCCATTTTATCCCTGGTATCCCATCCGCACCGATCATCGCTCCTTCTGACCCGACCGCCGGATCGGTTCTGGATGAGTTTCATGCTGCACCGCCATCCTCCTACCGCCTTGAGGACCTCGCTCCCGCCCAGCTTCCATCCAACTACCCCGAAACGTTATGCATCCCGCGCCAGGGAACGCTTTCCTCCCCGAACCGCGTCATCATCCTCATGAAGCAGCTCCAGGACACTTCCCTGCGTTTCCACAGCACGTTCCTCAACAACAGCCTGACTGCCGCTGTTCTCGGCGAAATCAACTGTCAGAGCCCCTTCTACCGCACCTACACTTCCGAAACGCAGCGGACGCAGATCCTGCAGGACATTATCAGCTACATCCAGTACCACAGCAGCGAGTCCCTCAAAGTCACCGAACTCGCCCGTTATTTCGGATACAACGACAAATACCTCTCCTCCCTCTTCCACGAGGGCACCGGGATGACGTTAAAACAATTCATCCTGAAATCCAAAACGGACAGCGCTATGGCCGAGCTGACGGACACAAATCACACGGTCTCTCAGATTGCTTATAATGTGGGATTTCAGGATGCGCATAATTTTTCCACGGCTTTCCGAAAACTCACCGGGATGACGCCGGGACAGTACCGGAAGAGTTATGGGAACCGGAAACTTTCTTTTGAATAGGACGGGAGGATACGACCCCCAGGCACCGCGGGGGGCGGACGCTCCGCTGCGCCTGGGGACCCATCTACGTTTTGGCGGACGGAAGTGATTTACTCAATGGATGGATTCACTTATTCTTTAGAAATTTACTGTTTCTTTTAGAAAATAGACATACTTTGCTCACATTTCTTCACTATACTATATCTCAGATAGTTGATGAACCACTCAAAACTATCTCCCCCCTCATTATGAAAGAGCAGCCCGCATATCCGCGGGCTGTTCTTATTTTTTGTCTTTTTGCACCCCACCTAACGTAAATGCCGCCTGCGGTCGGGGAAATATCCCGACCGCAGGCGGCCTCACAATCTACCGTGGAATCACATTACTCTTCCGCAGCTTCAATTGCTGCAGTCTCGATAATAAATTTCACGCTTCCATCCATTCCATTTGCCTTACCACTGTAAGAAGTATAAGCACATTTATCCGAATTCAGCGCCTGAATCCGATCCAGTACATCTCCCAGATCATCCTCAAAGGTACTCTTCAGCTTGCTGGTACCCTCTTCTTCAAACTTCTTCGTACCGTCAGCCAGTTCTTTCGCCCCATCGGACAGCTCGTCAATACCATCAACAACCTTGCTGCTTCCCGATTTCAGATCAGAAGCTCCGCTTGCCAGAGAAGAAGTTCCATTTGCCAGTGTAGAAGCTCCGCTCGCCAGCGTAGATGCTCCGCTTGCCAGCGTAGAAGCTCCGCTGTTCAGTTCAGAAGCTCCGCTTGCCAGGGAAGAAGTTCCATTTGCCAGTGTGGAGGCTCCGCTTGCCAGCTGGGATGCTCCGCCTGCTACCTGAGAAGCACCGCTTCTTAAGCTTCCGCTGTTTGCAGAAAGTTTTGCAGATCCATCGCTTAACTGGCTTCCCAGCTGTCCAAGACCTGCGGTCAGCTGTGTCGTGCCGCCCTGCAGAGTCGTAACACCCTCAACCAGAGCCGGTGCATTTGCTTTCAGCTGGCTTGCGCCGGAAAGCAGCGTATCATTGTAAGCACTCAGCTGAGTAAATCCTGCGTTCAATGCATTGATGCCTGCTGTTGCTTTTGCAAAACTCTCATTTGTGCTGCTGTACAGCTGGCTCACACCTGCGGACAGAGTATCGATGCCCTTGTACAGAGTGCTTCCGCCTGCATCAAGCTGTGCCACACCTGCGGTCAGTTTCTGCATTGCACCAAGATTCTGCTCAACAACTGCTTTATTATCGGTGATGGTCTGCATCTGTTTCTTCATGGTCTCAAGCTGCGGCATCAGAGCTGCAACCGTCTTCTGCAGATCACTGTATCGGCTCTTGATGTCGCTCATCTTCTGCTGCATTGCTGCAAGACCGGAGAGATCCGGGCGCTCGATTTCGAAGTTCAGTTCCGGAAGGGTAATCTGCGGAGCTGTAACCGGAGTAACCGAAACGGTTCCGGCGGAAGCGGAAACGCTGACACTTCCGATCTGGTTTCTTGCTTTACTTAAGGAATCGGCAAGCTCTGTATTTCCAGCGCTCTTAGCTGCGGAAATCTGTGCATCCAGTGTAGCTGCTGCTGCAGAGAGCTGATCATTTGCCTGTTTTGCTGCATCGGCGGATGCCTGGCTTGCTGCTGTATCAGCTGCGCTCTGTGCTGCTGCTGTTGCTTCCTGGTTCAGCTGTGCTGCTGCTCCGTCTGCCCATGCCTGAACCTGTGCTGCCATCTGGGTTCCCATCTGCGTTGCCTGATTCGTGATCTGTGCCTCCAGACCGCTTAAGTAGCTCTCAAGTCCTTTGGACAGCGTATCCATCTGGCTCATCAGCTCGTTGCCGTTTGTCATCATGCTGTTGACAGATCCTGCGATTGTGGTGTTCAGAACCCCGGAGAGTGCCTCGGTCTCGGAGATCAGGGTAGAACCGGTGCTGGTCATACCGTCTACCATCGTCAGAAGGCTCTGTACATCGGTGCTCTGCAGCTGCTCGTTCAAACTGGTCAGTCCTTCGGAGAGTTGTTTTGCTCCTGCTAAAATATCATTCTCATCTTTTCCGTCGAGTGCTGCGTTCAGTGTTGCGATTGCACTGTTTACCTCGGTCAGGCCGTCTGCCAGAGGCTGAAGCTGCTCAGCGCCTGCTGCAAGCTGTTTCTCGCCTGCTACATAAGAAGCAACGCCGTCGGACAGCTGTGTTGTTCCGTCGGTGTACTGTTTTACGCCTGCAACGACTTTATTCACACCGTTTACATACTCGGTTACGCTTCCAGTCAGCACACCGTTCTTTCCAAGATACGTCTGGATTGCTTTATTCAGGGTATCAGCGCCCTCGGTGTAGGAGTTTACGCCGCTTGCCAGGGAAGAAGCTCCGCTGCTTAAGGTGGATGCTCCGTTGGACAGGGTAGCTGCTCCGCTGTTTAAGGTAGAAGCTCCGCTGTTCAGAGTAGAAGTTCCGTTTGCCAGAGTCGATGCTCCGCTTGCCAGTGTGCCGGCTCCGCTTGCCAGTGTGCCGGCTCCGCTGTTCAGCTCGTCAGCGCCGTCTTTTAACGTTCCGATACCGTCATCCAGCTCTTTGTAGCTGTCTTTTAAAGTATCCACACCATCGGAGAGTGCCTTGGAACCGTCAACCAGTTCCATTGCAGCATCCTCAAGATCACTCAGTGCATCCTTCAGATCATCGTATCCGGTGATGTTGTCGGTATCGATGGTGTCGAGAACATCGTCAAGTGCAACGGTGAAGGTAGAATCCAGAGAGAAGTTCTCCACATCTGCAGTGATCTCCAGGCTTTCCGGCAGTTCGAAATCGCTGTCACCGGATACCAGATCTTCAAGGGAATCGGAATTTAATCCCAGGCTTTCCTGCAGGCCCGGCATACCAAATCCGATTACGATGTTTCTGCTTCCATCGGAAATGACTTTACCATTGTCGATCTTGACATTGGAGAAAGTATCCTGCGGAAGAATCATTCCGGTCATCAGGACGAATGGGGTGTACATCGTCTCTTTCTTGCCATTGATGTCAACCGTTGTCTTTGTGTTGTTTGTATAGTCAACTTTGATTTTCAGTTTTCCGCTCTTTCCGGCCAGGTCATCCGGTTTGATTTCCTTGCCGTCCAGATAATAGGTGAACTTCACGGAAACCGGAGGTTCTTTTGTGGTTGTTCCCTGATAATAGATATCCTCGCCGTCTGTCTGCCAGGTCAGCTCGTTTCCGCTCTGGGTGAACTCCTCGTCGCCCTTTACGTTTTTGATGTCCTTCAGTTCACTCTCATCTTTCAGGTTCTTTTCCGTTCCTGCGTTCTTCAGCCAGTTGGATACGGTGATCTGATCTTCCGATCCGTCTGCATTTGCATTTACATATACGGTTTCTTCTTTGGAAACCGCTGCGTCCTCTCCTGTCGCTGCATAAACCGGAGCAGCTCCCATAACAGCAGCCATACCAACAGCAAGACCAGACATCATCTGTTTTCTCAGTTTTCTGTTTCTATTCATTGTGATAAACTTCCTTTCTGTGGTTTTTATAATGGTTTTTTATGATGAAATCCAGGATCATAAGAGAAGTAAAACCCGCTCGGAGTAAGATACTGCGGGATACTGTTTCCCTCAGATCGAGGATGTTTTTCCTATGCCTTTCAATCATCTAATGTTATAACGCAAAAATGACTCTTAGTCAACATTAAATACTGCACAAAATTGACGATCGGTCATTTTTTTCTTCGTGCATAGTCACAAAAATGAGAAAATTAGTCATTTTCCCTTTGACAGTTTCCATGTATTCTAACTATAATTGTAGTTAAGTAAATGACACATGATGTGATATTTTTCAGGAAAGGAGACTCTCTGTGGGAAAAATTGACAACAACAAACAAATGAAACGTGAGTCCCTTCTGGACTCTGCTTTCTCACTTTTTATCAACAACGGCTTCAGTAAAACATCCATTTCGGATATCGTGAATAACGCCGGCGTTGCAAAAGGTACCTTCTATCTTTATTTCAAAGATAAGTACGATATTCGGAATCATCTGATTGCACATAAGGCGAGTCAGGTATTTCAGGCCGCCTACTCAGATCTGCTGCGCCACCCGGATATCCATGATTTTGAAGAGCAGGTGCTTTTTATCACCGACAATATCCTCGACCAGTTTGCCGCCAACCACAGCCTCGTGACGCTTATTTCCAAGCATCTGAGCTGGGGATTCTTCAAAAATTCTCTTACCTTTGCTCCGTTTGCCGACACGCCGGCCATCTACACTATCTATGAATCTCTGCTCTCTCATGCAGCATATACGTATCGTTCACCGGAGCTGATGTTCTATATGATTCTGGAGCTTGTAAGCGGTACAAGCTACAACGCTATCCTGTACCAGCAGCCGGTTCCGCTTGAAGAACTAAAACCGGAGCTTTACGCTGCCATCTGTGGCATTTTCAAACAGTTCCGGATCCGTAAGAAACGAAAAAACGCGGAAAATGCAGGCGCGGATCCCGCCTCACTGTTCTCGTAGAAAAGAAAGAATCCTGCTACGGCAGGATTCTCCGCCTGCGGCGGGTCGCTTTGGCGACATAATTCCACTCCGCCGCAGTGCGATCCTGCCCGGAGGGCTTTTTTAATTTACAGGAAAATTCAACGAAGTTTCCTGTAAATCAAAAAATACTTTCGCGGAATCTTTTCAAAAGAAACCACGAAAGTATTTTTATTTTCCTCTTTGCTTATACCTGCTGTTCCAGATATTCACCAATCCGCTGTTCCATCACAGGCACCAGCCACTCGGCATAGCCGGCCTTCATCGGATGAATCGGATCCTGAAGATACAGTTTTCGTTTTTCCGGGGAAACACGGTTGATTTGTTCGTCATTCCAGAAATCGATCACACCGATCTGCCATTTTTCCTGAATTTTCAGAAGCGCCTCTACCATCTTCGCGTACGGCTTGGAATCATACTGTGGATTCGTATAGAACATCACCGGGCAATGCCACGTTTCTTTTGCATATGCAATGATATACTCAATCGCGCCGCAGACAGTTTCGACATCGAAGCTCTCCAGATCGCGGGATTCCGAAATTTCACCGAGCGGGCTGTTGCGTGTTGCATCGTTAGTGGACAGCTGGCAGATAAAAAGATCCACCTGTTGCTTTGGATCAAGCCTGTCGCGCATACGCTCGATGTAGGAATCCTCACCATTATCAATCAGCGTGGTTCCGTTGACCGCTTCTTTGATGCAGGTACAGCTGTCTTTCTTCGCTATGTACTCCGCAAACGAATTGTTGTGGGCAGCAAAGCCCTTCGTCACGGAGGATCCCAAAAATACAACTGTTTTTCCTTTTAACGGACTTGTTTTTTTAAACGGAATACGGGAAACATCGTATCGGACGGAATTTCCCTTTTTAAAATAACCTGTTTTCTTATTCATGCTATATATGCCGCCGACAGCTAAGGCTGCGCCTCCCGCGGCCAGGATTCCGGCTATTATTTTTGCATCCATCGCAAAACCTCCATTATCTGATTCAATACCACTTCACAGATCCTGTCGGATCTTTTTTTCGAATACCCCTATCTTACATCATTTTTCTGAAAATGCAAGTAAACTTTGTTGTCGATTTTGTTCCGATTTTGTTAACAAAATACGGATTTTCTGTGTTCTGGTCGAATTCTGATCGATTCCGGCGATTTTTTTATTCTCTTTCCCTCAAAAACCATTGACTTTCAAGTGCACTTAAATGATATATTAAAAGCAACGTAATTACTATTCTTTCTGTACTTCCAGAGTCCTTCCACGCCTGCTTTACGAAAACCTCTGCGAATACAGAAGCATTGCAAAGGAGAAAATTCTACTATGAAAGAAACAATTTTAGGCAATCACCTGCGAAAAGTTCCTTCCATTGCAGTCGGATGCATGCGGCTTTCCGAAAAATCGAAGGACGAGATGAATCATTTTATCCACTCCGCTCTGGAGCAGGGCGCATATTTCTTTGATCACGCGGATATCTACGGCGGCGGCATGAGCGAGACTGTGTTCGGTGAGGCATTTTCCGGCGATCCGTCCCTGAAACGGGAGGATATTTTTCTCCAGTCCAAATGCGGCATCCGCCAGGGCTTCTATGATCTGTCGAAAGACCACATCCTGGAATCTGTCGATGGTATTTTAAAACGTCTGCAGACGGATTACCTCGATCTTTTGCTGCTCCACCGGCCGGATGCGCTCGTAGAACCAGAAGATGTAGCTGCCGCCTTTGATGTTCTGTTTGAGAGCGGAAAGGTCCGCCATTTCGGTGTTTCCAACCACAAGCCGATGCAGATTGCACTGCTGCAGAAATATGTCCGCCAGCCACTCGTTGCCAATCAGGTACAGTTCAGCATTCCGGTTTCCAACCTTGTTGCAAATGGCATGGAAGTGAACATGGAGACTCCGGGTTCTGTCGATCACGATGGAAGTCTGCTGGATTACTGCCGTCTTCACGACATTACGCTTCAGGCATGGTCGCCGTTCCAGATGCCATCATGGAAGGGATGTTTTCTTGGAAGCGACGAGTACCCGGAACTGAACCGGAAAATCTGTGCACTGGCCGAAAAATACAGCGTCAGTGATACCACGATTGCGGCAGCGTGGATTCTGCGCCACCCGGCGAATATGCAGCTTGTCACAGGTACGGCAAGTGAAAACCGCCTGAAAGAGATTATCGCGGCATGTGCTATTACGCTGACGCGGGAAGAATGGTATGAGCTGTATCTGGCGGCAGGCCATCCGCTTCCGTAAGTTTTTCTGTCCGCCTGCCCATATGCGGAACAAGGCTAAAATCCCATTTTCGGATCCGTGATTGATTTATAACATCGGAAAAGCATTCCTTTGGATCTTATCGATCTTCTGGAATGCTTTTCCCTTTTCCTTTTCTTTTTTCATGCAGCTATCTGCAATCCGCATTGGCTGCCTGCCCATAACCAAATAACTGCTCCGCAGTTTATCAGAAGAAGCTTGCATTCCTCCTGATACAGGCAAGTCCCCAACCACTGCTTATTACTTTTCGTACTCGAAGCAGGTGACTTACTTGATTCGGTTAAATCAGATCTCTCCCACCAGATATCCCTGTTTTCCGTTGCGCAGGAAGATCGGCAGTGTTTCGATCGGCGCCTCAATTTCATAGGCTTTTCCGCCCTCATAAACATCACCGGTATTTGCCAGCGTCCAGGACGCACCGGCCGGCAGATAAACGGTACGGCTCGTTGCTTTTGGCCGGACAATCGGTGCTACAAGGATGTCGGAGCCGAACATGTAAGCATCGGAGATGTCCCAGCATGCTGCATCTTCCGGGAACTCATAGAACATCGTTCTCATGACCGGTGTTCCTTTTTCGTGTGCTTCTGCCATCAGGCTTCTCGTGTAATCGCGCATTTTTTCGCGGACACCGATGAATTTTGTCAGGATTTCATAATTTTTCTCTCCGAAGCTCCATACCTCGTTGTCAGCTCCGGTTCCCTCACGCACTTCGCCAGCCTTGTTGATGATTTCTTCTCTCGGTCTTCGGTTTCCGTGAATACGCATAACCGGGCAGAAGGTACCAAACTGGAACCAACGCACAAGCAGCTCCTGGAAGTCCGGATCTTCGGTCACACCGCCGTGGAATCCGCCGATATCGGTTGTCCACCACGGAATGCCGCACAATCCCATATGAAGGCCTGCGCAGATCTGTTTGCGGAAGTCCTCGTAGGTTGAGAAAATATCGCCGGACCACACAAGGGCTCCGTATTTCTGGCTTCCGAGCCATGCACAGCGGACGAGGTTGACGATATCCTCCTGGCCGCTCTCTTTCTGGCCCTCGTAGAACATACGGGAATACTCTCTTGGATAAATATTTCCGATCTCTTCCACCGGGCCTGCGGCGTAGCGGTAGCACTCGTACTCATAGGTTGAAAACTCCGGTTCAGCCTCATCGAGCCAGAAGGTGCGGATGCCGAGATCTGCATAATTTTTCTTTACTTTCTCCCATACATACTTTCTTGTTCTCGGATTTGTTGCATCCAGGAAGACATTATTTCCATGGAACAGCATCTGTACATCAACACCTGCGTTGCTCTTCACGAGGAGTCCCTGCTGTTTCATTTCTTCGTAATTCTCGCTTCTCCAGTCGATCTGCGGCCAGATGGAAACCATCGTCTCGATGCCCATCTCATGCAGCTCGTCGATCATTGCTTTCGGATCCGGGAAATATTCTTCATCAAAACGATAATCACCGCATCTTGGCCAGTGATAATAGTCGATGACAAAGACATCCAGCGGAATGCCGCGTTTTTTGTACTCGCGTGCCACATTCAGTACCTGCTCCTGATTGTAGTAGCGCAGTTTGCACTGCCAGAAGCCAAGGCCGTACTCCGGCATCATCGGAACTTTGCCAATGGCATCTGCAAAGTGCTCTTCAATTTCCGCCGGGGTATCACCTGCGGTTACCCAGTAGTCGAGCTGCTTTGTGGTGCGTGCCAGCCATTCCGTTGTGTTTGTTCCGAAATGAACCTCACCGACTGCTGCATTGTGCCACAGGAAGCCGTAGCCAAGGCTCGATACATAAAACGGAATGCTCGCCTGCGAATTGCGGTGCGCCAGTTCCAGGTTGCATCCCTTCAGGTTCATTCGCTCCTGCTGATACTGTCCCATACCGTAAATCTTCTCATCCGGGTTGGAATCGAAGGATACTTTCAGCTGATAAGCGCCGCCCTTCAATGCACGGTAATCGTGTGCGCGCAGGCAGAGCGCTCCGCCGTTCGCGATCTCGGAGAGCAGCACCTCGCCCTTCTGATTCAGGAACGTAATCCGCAGCTTCTGTCCCCACGGCTGAAGCTCGAGAACCGCCTGGATTTTACCGTTTTTGATCGTCGCTTTCAGTTCATCCACCAGCTCAATTTCCGCTTCCACCGGTTCCGGATCAAGCAGTGCAATGCTTCCCTCTTCTATCTCCGAAAGAAGCGTACCTCTCACCCGAAGACTGTCCTTCTGCCACGGCTCCATTCGGACCGTCTCCCCATCCTGCCGGAAAATCAGCGCATTTCCCTGTTTTTCAAAATACTGCATAAAAACCTCCCTTTCCATCCCCCGCCGCCCCATAAGCGCACGCGGGCTCTGCTGTTTTCGTTTGCTTTCTACTTAGTATTATACTAACATTTCGGGCAGAATACTTGATCTTAATTTTCATGTTCTAACACTATTTTGATCTTTTTCAATTATTTCCCATTGAAATAAAGCTCTTTCTTAAGGAATCGGAATTCGCCTTTCCCCTGCGTCCGTTTTTCAACGCAAAGAACCCCCGGAGCCATTACAGCCCCGGGGGTTCTCAGTATTTCATTTATTATGCAAGCTTCAAAGTATTAACCTTAACTCCAGGTCCCATAGTAGGAGCCAGAGTAACGCTCTTCAGGTACTGTCCCTTCAGAGTAGCCGGTTTTGCTTTGTTGATTGCACCGATCAGCGTCTGGAAGTTGTCGCTTAACTGCTCCTCAGTAAAAGAAGCTTTTCCGATTGGCACGTGGATAATGTTTGTTTTGTCAAGACGATACTCAATCTTACCTGCTTTGATCTCTTTAACGGCTTTGGTAACATCCATAGTTACGGTACCAGCCTTCGGGTTTGGCATTAAACCTTTCGGTCCAAGTACACGGCCCAGACGACCAACAACACCCATCATATCCGGTGTAGCAACAACAACGTCGTAATCAAACCAGCCATCGTTCTGGATTCTCGGGATCAGCTCCTCAGCTCCAACGAACTCTGCACCTGCTGCAACAGCCTCATCAGCTTTTGCGCCTTTAGCGAAAACAAGGACACGAACCTGTTTTCCGGTACCGTGCGGCAGAACAACTGCTCCACGGATCTGCTGGTCTGCGTGACGTCCGTCACAACCAGTTTTGATGTGAACTTCGATTGTCTCGTCAAATTTAGCAGTAGCTAATTTCTTAACTGTGGAAATAGCATCTGCCGGATCGTACTGAATGCTACGATCAACTGCTTTTGCAGCCTCTAAATATTTCTTACCATGTTTCATTGTCTAATAACCTCCTGGTGGTAGTTGCGGGAATCTCCCTCCCACGTCAATACGAGAAGATGTAAACTCTTCTTCTAAATTAGTCCTCTACAACGATACCCATACTTCTTGCGGTACCTGCGATCATGCTCATAGCTGCCTCAACAGTTGCTGCATTCAGGTCTGGCATCTTCATCTCTGCGATCTCACGAACTTTGTCCTTAGAGATAGTAGCAACTTTCGTTTTGTTCGGAACGCCGGAACCAGATTTCAGGTTGCAGGCTTTCTTAAGCAGAACTGCTGCCGGAGGAGTTTTGGTTATGAAGCTGAAACTTCTGTCTGCATATACAGTGATAACTACAGGGATGATCAGGTCTCCCTTATCTGCTGTTCTTGCGTTGAACTCTTTGGTAAACTGTACGATGTTTACTCCGTGCTGTCCAAGTGCAGGTCCAACCGGTGGTGCTGGTGTTGCTTTACCAGCAGGAATCTGTAATTTGATATATCCTGTAACTTTCTTTGCCATTTTACGGCACCTCCTAAATAAATGTGGTAATTGCGGGAATTTCCCTCCCACGAAACGCCCCTGGGGCATTTCTTACATCTTCTTGACTTCTGCGAAACTTATTTCTACCGGCGTTTCGCGGCCGAACAGCTCAACATTGATGGTAACCATCTGTTTTGTATCATTGATACTCTGAATCAGTCCGGTTGTATCCTTCCATGCGCCGCCTGTTACAACGACTGCATCGCCGACTTCAAGGTCAAGCTCAACCTTTTCCTCACCACCGGTGATTCCAAGGTTCACCATTTCCTCATCCGTAAGCGGTACCGGCTTGGATCCCGGTCCTACGAAGCCCGTAACACCTCTGGTATTGCGGACAACATACCAGGTATCGTCGTTCATGATCATGTTGATCAGAACGTAGCCCGGAAACAATTTCCGGAGTACCTGTTTCTTGGTTCCGTTCTTGACTTCAACAACTTCTTCCATAGGAACACGTACTTCCAAAATCTGATCCTCAAGATGACGGTTCTCAATTGTTTTCTCAATATTGGCTTTTACTTTGTTTTCATAGCCCGAATAGGTGTGGACTACATACCAGTTTACTTCTGACATTCTGACACCTTTATCCTTATTTGATCAATAAATTGACGAACTCGATTACAGCGCTGTCAACCAGGGTGATTAACCCGCAGGTTACTGCAGAGATCGCTACGACTGCAACGGTCTGCTTGCCCAGCGTTTTGTTGTCAACCCAGATGATTTTTCTGAACTCTGCTTTCAAGCCCTTGAACCAGCTCTTTTTGGATGCTTTTTTTTCAGTTTCTGCCATTGGATCACCTCTTACCAAAGATTATTTGGTTTCTTTGTGCATTGTGTGCTTTTTGCAGAATCTGCAGTACTTCTTTGTCTCCATTCTCTCAGGATGGTTCTTTTTCTCTTTTGTCATGTTGTAATTACGCTGTTTGCATTCAGTACATGCCAATGTGATTTTTACGCGCACGACTTCCACCTCCACTGTGTATTTGCGTTATCGCTTGTGATCCTTGCGGATCAGCGGCGGTCTCTTCATTTCTGCCCTGTTTTTGCTGCTCGTACTTCAGCAATTTCAGGCATAAAAAAAAGACCTTCTTCCATGTCGCTGGTTTATTGTAGCACAGGAACTGCCTGTTGTCAACAAAATTCACCAAAGTACGCTGAGATTTTTTATCAGGATCGTATCGTTCACCGGTGTCCGGCGAACTGTAACACCCTGTTTGTTCGAGGCGGTTCCGGACAGGAAATGATTCTGCGCGCAATTTTTCCTGCGCGCAGAACCATTCTCTTATTCTTTCCCTTAAAAAGCCTTACGCATCCGATCTGGAATACGCGTTTTTCATCTGGTTGCTGAGTTCAAAGAGTACCTTGTGCAGTGTTGCACCCGTCTCTTTTTTCAGCATTTCAGCCATTTTGTTGTTTGCTTCTTCTCTCAATTGTGTCTGTTTTGTTTCGTCTGTCTCCCCTGCAAGCAGCGCATCGTACTGATGGATCAGTGCATGGCCTTTTGCCATCACCTTTTCCTGATACCGTTCAATGTGGAAGATAGAAGACTTATAGGACGCATCTGCCATTGCTGCTATCATGCGGCTTGCCCAGTAGAAATTATCTGTGGAAACCTCTCCCGTTGTGTTGGAAAGATACTCCGGTGTTGTCGTCACATCGGTGTAGAACGGAACCAGCACATTGAATGCATTTGACGCAAATGCAATCCACTGCAAAATGCCGTTGTCTCCTTTGTGATCCGGGCGCATCTGGATGACAGAAAGGAAATCGGTCCGGTTGACACCGATGGATCGGTATGCCCCTTTCCACGATTTATCGCCGTATGCGGCATACGGGTCGTACGGTGTTCCCTGATAGTGGGAGGACAGTACGTATTTCACATCCTCTACGGTGATCTTCTTCTCTGGAACCATCATCCACGGAATATCGTCGGATACCGGTGTGTAATCGGCATCCGGTCCGTCCCATTTTTTCGTGTGCGGGTTCAGACAGCGCTCCATGAACCAGGCACGCGGTGTATTGTAAACGTGATCGGAATCATCGTGGCTTCCGAAGGCATCGCGCGGATTAAAATTTCCATCCATAGAAAGATCCAGATGATATGTTTCAATAAATTCTTTCAAGTCTGCTGAGCACATATATTCCTTCTGTTCGCCGAGTGCATCCTCCAGATCAAAATGGTCGATTCCAAGCTGGTTCGGCATGGCCACATAATGGTCATCCGGCACTTTCACTGCCATCCAGTGATGGCCGCCGATCGTCTCCAGCCACCAGATCTCATCGTGGTCCTGAAATGCAATGCCGTTCATCTCGTATGTACCGTACTGCTCCAGCAGGCTGCCCAGTCTTTTGACACCTTCTCTGGCGCTTTTAATATAAGGAAGAACAATATAAACGAGATCCTCCTCGCCGATTCCGCCCGGAACCTCTTCTTTTCCGTCTTCCGCCGGCTGATAAACGACAAGCGGATCAGCACCCAGCACACGCGGATTCGATGTGATTGTCTCGGTCGCAGTCATACCGACCTGCGCTGCATTCACGCCGCTTGCCGCCCAGACCCCCTCGCCTTTTTCTGCGTTTGGCACTGCAGTGTACCGCATCGGATTGTCCGGAAGCTCAATGGTCAGATGAGAAATCTCGGTTTTATAGGTTCTCGGCTGCTCCTCCGGGTGAATCACTACAAATTTTTTCGATGTATAATGGCCTGCACCGGAATCGTCGTTTCGCGCGATCATGGTGGAACCGTCATACGATGCTTTCTTTCCAACTAAAATGGTTGTACAAGGCATAGCTATAGCCCTCCTTTTGCTGTCTTATGCTTCCGATTATGACACTATAAACTGCGATTTGCAAGCACCATGTTATCTGTCATTTTTTTCGTTTTCTTCCTTTTTTACAAAATAAACCGTATCAATTCCTTCTCCCCTGTCATCCTTCAGCCGCCGGACAAGACTATATCCCAGCTTGTCCAGGATATGCTCCTGGGCCCCGTTCGTGGACCAGGTACGGAGAGTAATCCGGCTTCCCGGAAATTTTGCTGCGATGTCCTTTTCTGCTTCTGCATACATTACCTCCGAAATTCCCTGTCCGCGGTAATCCGGCCAGACGCAGAGGGTGGTCAGATAGCAGGAATCCGGATATGCTTCCAGATTTTCACAGTTAAAATGATCCTTCCAGGTCATAAAGGCCCGCACGACTCCCTCTTCCTTCCACAACACCACATGCTGACTGCAGATATTCTCCAGATATTCTGCAATTCCATCCGTCTTTTCTTCTGTCTCGGCCCAGTTCGTCTGGGATGTACTGTTACGGTGGGAAAGCGGCGGAACGAAATCCTGATCGCACAGCTCCAGCAGCTGCCGGATTTCCTCTTTCTCTTTTCGATCCTCTATCCCGTCCCTTACAACGACTCTGCTCTCGCAGCACATCCACGGAAGCCGGCATACGAGTGCTACGGCTGCACACATGCCATCTTCTACGCTGGCGGCATCGAGCCATTCTTCTCTGGTATGCGCTCCCCCGCCCCGGCAGAAACCGACGCAGATAGCAGGAATATGCCGCGACAATGGGATATTACAGTCTGTGGATGCCTCAGAGCATACCGCCTCTTCCCCGTCGGCTGCCTTCAGCGTTTTCTGTGCGCACCGCGTCATACGTGCCATCTGGACAGGATCGGTTTCTCTTGCGCACGGCCGCTTTCCGACGAGCTCACAGGAATACTGTACCTCCTCACTCTGGCGTGCTGCTATGGTCTCCTCCAGATATGTTTCGCAGGCTTCCAGACTCCTGTAATCCTCCGAACGGAATTCAAACAGCATGGAGGCATCCTGCGCAATCGTATTGACAGAGGTTCCTCCCTCTATTTTTCCCACATTGTATGTTGTATGAGATGCTGCATCCGTCTGAAAACGGTAAAGCTCTCCGATCAGGCCCGCAAGCTCTGCAATGGCATTTTTTCTTCCGAAATTCAGGAAAGAATGACCGCCCTTTGTTTTTGCCGAAATCCGATACCGGACAGACCCGATGCAGATGGGATACATTTTATCCCGATACAGATCAAAGGCTGCCATTCCACACAGATTTTTTTCATAATGGTCGACAAGCGCGCGAACTCCGCACAGATTGCCAAGCCCTTCTTCTCCAAGATCCGCTGCAAAAATCAGACCGCATGGAAGCTCCGGCTCTGTCTCATGAACGTATTTTGCCGCCATCAGAAGCATCACAACATTCACGGTATCGTCCGTGATGCCGGGACAACGCCAGATCATTCCGTCTTCTTTGATCTCCAGCGGCTCCTCCAGCGAAAACACGGTGTCCAGATGCGCCGTATACAGAACCTTCTTTTCCTGTTCCGGCCGATACTCCCAGATTACATTTCCAAGCTCATCCGTATGAACTGACTCCATGCCCTGCTGTTTCATCCATTCCATGCAATATGCGATTCTCTGATCCTCTTTTCCCGTTTCCGTCGGGGTCAGTGTCAGCTCCCGCAGCGTCTGCAGCGCAAGTTCTTTGTTGTTCCGGCAAAAGTTTCGGTATTCTTCTTCTATTTCCCATTTTTTACGCATGAAGTACAATCCTTCCTTCTTTGTATTCCCATTCTGTTCCATATCTCTTGCTCACGCGGGTGAGATATTCTGCAATTTTTTCTGCTGTTTTTTCGTCTGCCACGTACGGAATATTTTTTTCTGCGTTTTCCCTGTCCATACCAAGCTCGACCGGCAGAAGCTCCAGATGTGTGCATTTCCCCTGACAGATCTCGAAATACGGCAGCACACTCCGATAGACCTCCGGAATTTCGTAGAGGGAATGTGAGGACTGCTCCTGCCGCCTGGCAATTCCGATGGATGCTGCCGTGTGAATATTCAGACCATATTTTTCCATGTAGTCCGCAGGCAGAAGGTGTACATACTGATTTTCAAAAATAAAATTTCCGAGACAGTAGAAAATCGGACAGTTATGATACAGTTCGATTCCCTTCAGCTGATGCGTTCCGCCCCCGATCACCGCACTGGCTCCCGCATCGATACAGGCGTGTGCAAATTCCTCCAGAAAATAATCCGCTTCCTCGTCATTGTCCTTACGGATTTCATGTGAATGTACCATAACCAGGACTGCCTCACATGTCATCTTCGCTTCCCGGATTGCATCGACGGTGCGTTTCACATCGATCGGATTCGGGCTGGAGCTTCTTCCCTCTGTTCCGTCCTTGCTGATTTCAAACATTTTCCCGCCAAATTCCATGACGCCCTCGGGAAGCGGAGCGATAAATCCCTCCTGCCGGTGCAGATCCCGCAGTCCGTTGATTCCGGTCACCTCTGCAATCTTCGCAAGATCCTGCGCATGTTTCTCCGTAATGGTATATTTTTCCGAAAAGCGCAACGGATTTAAGCCCGGCCTGCCAGGCTGCCGTTCCGTCTGGCTTCCCGCCCTGGCTGCATTTTCAAAGGTAGAACAGATATCAATCACCGCAATCTGTCCCGCCGTTGTGTCCAGAACGGCAGGACGCGATGCTTCGTAAAGATTTTTGCCTGCTCCGGCATATGCCACATCCTTTTTTTTCAGTTCGCTGATCGTAGATGCAAGTCCTTCGTAGGAATAATCCATCGTATGATTATTCGAAATCCCAAGAAAATTAAAACCGTAACGCAGGGTATCTTCCAGACACTTCGCATCTGCAGTCAGCCATGTTCCGCCGGAATACGCCGATGCGTAACAGCTGCCGTCCGATATCGTTGTTTCCAGATTCGCCATCCGAACCTCTCCCTGCATCAGAAATTCGCGAATCGGCAAAACATCCTGATATCCCGGCAGAAGCCGTTTCATAATCAGAATATCACCTGCCGCCGATACTCTTATTGTTCTGTTCATTCTTTTTTTGCCTCCCGAACGATTCCTGCTCTCTGCTTTTGGAATCGCATCTTTATCCATTCTTATTTTTTCGTAACGGTTCAAAAGTCCCATCCCGGTTTTTCTTTCCTTTTACATAGCTCCAAATCGTTACCTTTTCTCTCTGTATCTGCTGCTTCTTTCTACCAGATCCGAAAAAAAGCGGTTCATCTCCGGCGCTGAGTGGATCAGCCCTTCCGGATGCCACTGTACAGCCACAATCTGTCCGTTGCGGCTTTCTATCGCCTCGATGGTTCCATCCGGCGCCGTTGCTGAAACCACGATGTCCTCTCCCGGCGTACGGACTGCCTGATGATGCATGGAGTTTACCGCATGGGTTCCCGCCCCGAGGATTTCTGCCAGATGGGTTCCCTCTTTAATTTCCACATGGTGATGCAGATAAGACCGCTCCAGGGACTGCAGATGCAGAATTGTGGTTTCCTTCTGTGTATAGATATCCTGGTACAGATCACCGCCGCACAGGACATTTAAAAACTGAATTCCTTTGCAGATGCCAAGCATAGGCATTCCCATCTCTTTTGCTGCCCGTCCAAGTGCAAACCATGCCTCGTCGATCTCCGGGCGGATGGTCTGGATCTGCGGTTTTGGCTCTTCCCCATAATACCACGGATTTAAGTCCTCTCCGCCGGGAACCAGAATTCCGTCGCACACAGCAAGTATGCCTTCTGGATCCGCTTTCATGGTAACTGCCGGAATTGCCATAGGAATTCCGCCGTTATTCAGAACTGATTCGATATAATCGCTGTTGACATACATTCTCTCCGCACTTGAAAAAAGTCCCGGCTGTGTTTTATACGTATTTCCCAAGATTCCAATGATCGGTTTTCTCACTTGTAAACTCTCCTTTTTTACCAGATATGCCGAAAACGGCTTCACCTTTCCTGTGAACCCGCTTCCGGCATGCTTTTTCTTTCGTTATCGAATATTTTACAGTACATCCTGATGGCAGATATGACGGATCTTTTCCTCATCTAAAGCACGAATGACATTGGCTGCCATTGCGCTTGCTGCCTCCAGGTCTTCTTTTGCGCAGAAATTGTAATGGCTGTGCGCATAGCGGGATGGAACACCAAGCACCAGACACGGAACTGCTTTTCCTGTCACGCTGATTTTTGCTGCGTTTGTACTTCCGCCTCTTCTTACACTCTCCTGGTATTTGATTCCGCATTTTGCTGCCACTTCCTCGGCCAGTGAAATAAACTGCGTATTGGAAATATAGCTGTTGTCCAGGATACGAATCTGAACACCCTTCTTCATGCAGCCCTGTGCCTGTCCTGCGCTGATGAAAAAGTCATCGGAAGGAGATCCTTCAAATACAATGGCAAGATCCGGTTTTACAATCTGGCTCGTTACCACAGCACCGCGGGTTCCGACCTCCTCCTGCGCCGCAAAGGCGCCGACAACATTAACCGCAAGAGAAGCCTGCTCCTTTTCCAGCTGTTTCATCGTATCTACGATGCATGCGCAGCCGGCCCGGTTGTCAAATGCTTTTCCGAAGCAGATTTCATGCTCTGCATCGTATTCAAAGGTTACATCCGGCATCATCGGATCACCGATATGGATTCCGAAAACGTTTTCAACCTCCTCGCGGCTGGTTGCTCCGACATCCACATACATTTTTTCAATTTCCAGAGTCTGACTGCTGCGTTCCGCTGTTGTCATGAAATGAACCGGTTTTGCGCAGATAATACCATGTACCATTTTTCCGGATCTGGTGCGGATCCATACCGCATGTGCCGGAAGGCTGGTCAGATGAAAGCCGCCAAGCATGATAATGCCAAGGCATCCGTTGTCCTGGATATTCTGTACCATGAAACCGCATGCGTCCAGATGGGCATCCAGCTGGATGACCGGACGGGAATCCTGCTTTGTTCCCGGCATCCGCACATACAGGTTATTCATTGCGTCATTTTCTACATCAAATTCTTTGCAGTAATCTGCTATGGTACGGATGACATCCTCCTCGAATCCACTTGGTCCAAATGCATCGGAAAGCTTACCAAACATTTCTATATCCATTGTTTTATCCTCTTTTCTTTGGGTTTCTGTCAGATTTATATTCTTAATATACAACAAAGCAGTGTGCTGTGACAATATCCATCCAGCGATCTGTCTCCAGCTTATTTGTAAAGGTATCTACCTTCTGCATTCCCGGATAAAACGACATCGTGTACGCTTTTTTCCAGTCTTTATAGGTTACCTCATACGTAAAGTGCTCAGGAAGGGCCACTTGGCACTCTTTTTTCTGTCCAGCAACTGCCTTTTTTACCCCTTCCCGGATTTCGGAGATCACTTTTCCTTTCGCTTTGCACCACGTTGCCGCACCGACACCATGCTTCGTTTCCACTGTCGTAATGCCCGGAATCAGTTCTTTGGCCTGACGGCAGATCTCTTCATCTCCGGAAAGGAACAGCACCGGTACGTGATGTGATGCTGCTGTATAGCTGTTCAGCATGCACTCACTCATCACTTTTCCATTCAGATGAATATACAGGCTGTTTCCTGTCGATGTGTGGCTGATCGAAAAATTGGGATCTCCTGCCGGTGCATGGTATCCAAGATACAGTACGCCGTCATAGCTGTCGTCGATACCATACATCATATTATACGGATGACCACTCTTTCCCCGGATCAGGGTGACATACTCCGGCATTTTCAGCGGGTCAATGTTGGATGCATCTCCGTGACCGTCCTTTACGACAATCTCATCCGCGCCCGCTTCATGTGCTGCTTCGCATGCCGCAACGACCTCTTCGGTCATCTCCTCTGCAAATCTCTGGTATACGCTTTCCTTCTTATGTGTTTCATCGGTCAGTGCCACTCCGGCACAGCCCTCGATATCTGCACTGATAAAAAGCTTCATTTCTGCTGTTCCCTTCTTTCTTTATCATAAAGATGACAATATACGTAATGTCCGTCATCCACTTCATACCGCTCCGGCGCCTGTGTTTTGCAGCATTCCATGCATTTTGGACATCTGGTATGGAATTTGCAGCCTGTCGGCGGCTTGTGGGCGGATGGGATGCTTCCCTCAAGCAGAATTCTTTCTCTTTTTGCCGTCGGATCCGGAACCGGAACTGCGGAAAGCAGTGCCTGCGTATACGGATGCATCGGATTGCTGTAAATTTTCTCTTTTTCTCCGACCTCCACGAAATTGCCGAGATACATAACGCCGACACGGTCACTGATGTATTCCACAACGCTCAGGTCATGTGCAACAAAAATATAGGTCAGATCCAGGTCATGCTTCAGTTCATTTAAAAGATTCAGAACCTGCGCCTGAATAGACACATCCAGTGCCGAAACCGGTTCGTCTGCGATGATCAGAGACGGTTCTACCGCAAGTGCACGGGCAATTCCGATTCTCTGACGCTGACCGCCGGAAAATTCATGTGGATAACGGTTTGCATGGTAGTCATCCAGTCCTACCCGGTGCAAAAGATCCAGCACTTTCTTTTCCAGATCCGCTTTATCCTGATACAGATGATGCACCAGCAGCGGCTCTGCAATGATGTCAAAAACAGACATCCGTGGATTCAGGGACGCATACGGATCCTGAAAAACCATCTGTACCTTTTTCCGGATGGAACGCATTCTCCGGTCATTGTACTCTGTAATATCTTCTCCATCCAGATACACATGGCCCGATGTCAGATTTTCCAGTTTGCAGACGCCTCTTCCCAGCGTGGATTTTCCGCAGCCGGACTCGCCTACAATTCCGAATACCTCTCCTTTTTTCACCTCAAAGGTAACTCCGTCTACCGCTTTGACGAATTCCTTTTTCCCAAATCCGCTTCCGGCAACCGGATAATAAATTTTCAAATCCTCTACTCTAAGTAATGTATCTGACATCCTAGTCACCTGCCTTCTCTACGTGATCTGTTTTGAGCTGTCCGCTTTCGCAGAGCCAGCATCTGCTGATATGGCCTTCTTCGATCTGGAAAAATCCCGGTTCTTCCTCGCGGCATTTTTCCGAAGCGTATGGACATCGCGGCTCAAATTTGCAGCCTTTCGGCATATATTTCGGGTTTGGAACGTTACCCGGAATCGACTTCAGTTCTTTTCCGGCGTCTCCCAGTCTCGGAATCGATCCCAGCAGTCCCTTCGTATACGGGTGGGACGGATTGGCGAAAATTGTTTTTACATCTCCGCGCTCTACCACGCGGCCGCAGTACATAACGGCAACATCATCGCAGACCTCTGCAACAACGCCAAGATCATGTGTAATAAACAGGATGGATGTACCCGTCTCTTTTTTCAGCTGATTCATCAGATCCAGTATCTGTGCCTGAATCGTTACATCCAGTGCAGTCGTCGGCTCATCCGCAATCAGGATTTCCGGCTTGCATACAAGCGCCATGGCAATCATGACCCTCTGTCTCTGGCCGCCGGAAAGCTGGAACGGATACTCCTTCATCATATGCTCCACACGCGGAACACCCGTTTTCCGGAGCATGTCCTCTGCCTTTTTCAGTGCCTCTTTTTTTGATATTTTTTCGTGCTGCAGAACGCATTCTGCCACCTGGTCTCCAATCTTCATGACCGGGTTCAGACTGGTCATCGGTTCCTGGAAAATCATGGAAATCTTGCTTCCGCGCAGCTTTCTCTGCTGTTCCTTCGTCAGCTTTACAATGTCATCGCCATCCAGCAGGATTTCGCCATCAGCAATTTTTCCTTTCGTTCCGGTCAGTAATCCCATCACAGAGAGGGATGTCACGCTCTTTCCACTTCCCGACTCGCCTACGATACCAAGCGTTGCGCCGCGTCGAAGCTCCACATCGACACCGTCTACTGCTTTGATCACGCCGCCATCGGTATAGAAATACGTATGTAAATTTTTTATCTCAAGTACGTTATCAGTAGCCACTTCTGCTCCTCCTTATCAATCGGAAAGTTTCGGATCGAGTGCATCGCGAAGTCCGTCGCCTAACAGGTTAAAGCTCAGTACGGTAAGGAAAATCGCAAGACCCGGGAAAATCGTCACATACATTGCACTTGCCATATAGTTTCTTCCGTTGGAAAGAAGCAGTCCCCATTCCGGTGTCGGCGGCTGTGCGCCCATTCCCAGGAAGGAAAGGCTCGATGCTGTCAGAATGGAAGATCCAAATGACATGGAATACTGTACAATGATGTCCGGAATGGCTCCCGGCAGAATATGGTGAAACAGAATTCTTGCATCGGAAACACCGATGTTCCGTGCCGCCAGGACAAAGACGGAATTTTTCAGGCTCAGCGTTTTGCTTCGGACAAGTCGTGCGAAGGTCGGTGTAGAAAAGACAGCGACCGCAATCACAACGTTTGTCATGCCGCTTCCGAGGATTGCCACGATGGCGATTGCAAGAATCAGTCCCGGAAAAGCGAACAGGACATCGCAGATTCTCATAATAATAGAATCAATCCATCCGCCGTAATATCCGGCCAGAAGTCCGAGAATGGTACCACAGACTGCACCGACCGTAACAGCGCCGAATCCGACTGCAAGTGAAATCCGGGTTCCACAGACGATACGGGAAAACAGATCCCGTCCAAACTCATCCGTTCCAAACAGGTGCTTCATACTTGGTCCCTGCAGAATCGCATTGTAATCATACTCATTGATTCCGTACGGCACAATTTTGCTTCCGAAAAACGCAAGGAAAATGAGAAAAATGATAAAACAAAGCGCAACTACTGCATTTTTCTGTTTTTTAAATTTTCGAACCATCTCAGAAAACGGAGTTTTAATTCTCTCCTGGTTCTCGGTCTGTACTTTTTTCTTTTCTTTCATTCCACTCATCTCCTACTGAAGTTTAATTTCCGGATTCAGAACCGCATAGAGGATATCGACAATCAGGTTGATGACGATAAACTGCAGCGAAAAGATCAGAATCAGGGACTGGATTGCCGGATAATCTCTGTAATTGACCGATTCAATCAGAAGGGAGCCAAGGCCAGGATAGGCAAATACCGTTTCTGTGACAACAGAACCTCCCAGCAGAAAGCCGAACTGCAGACCCACAACCGTCACGACGGAGATCATGGAGTTGCGGAAAACATGCTTCCAGATCACAACCTTTTCTTTGATTCCTTTTGCTCTTGCTGTTCTGACGTAATCTTCTTTTAAAACCTCAATAATGGAGGATCTTGTAAATCGTGCGATCACGGCTGCAATTCCGACGCCGAGCGTGATCGACGGCATAATCAGACTTTTCAGGCTTGTTCCGCTTGTTGTCGGCAGAATTCGCAGTTTTACCGCAAACAGCATAATCAGCAGAAAGCCGATCCAGAACGAGGGGAGTGAAATACCCGAGACCGCAATCGTCATTCCGGTATAATCCTGCCATTTTCCCCGGTGTGTTCCGGACCACACACCAAAGAGCACACCAACAACCGAGCTCCACAGCAATGTGACAAATGCCAGACGGACGGTATTTCCGAATCTTCCCGCAATTTCCTTTGTAACCGGCTGCTTTGTTCGAAGGGAGGTTCCGAGATTTCCTTTTAAAAGTCCTGTCACGTAGGTAACATACTGTGTCGGAATGGATTTATTGAGGCCAAGCTCTTCTCTTACTGCCTCTACGTCATCCTGTGTTGCCTGCTCTCCTGCAACGAGTCTCGCCGGATCTCCCGGAATCAGGCGGACAAAGAAAAATACAAATGTAACAACAATAATCAGTGTGGGGATCGTACCCACAATACGCTTCAGTATATATTTTGGCATATTGTATCTCCTACTTTCATGCTTATCCTACAGGTACAATCCCACGGATCACTGCCTGCTTTCCTGTTTGTAAGAAACCGGCGCCCTCTTTTGATGGAAGGACGCCGGGGTCTTTTTCATATCCTTATTTCAGTCTGCCGTTATTCGGCTGCCATTCTGGCATTTCTCATGCCGATGCTTCCATCGCCTAACAGATATACTCCGGTAATGTTGTTGCTGGTTGCCCAGATGTTTTTATCACTTGCGATGCAGAGCAGCGGAAGATCCTTCCATACAGTATCCTGTACTTCTGCATAGATCTCACCACGTTTGTCTTCATCTGCTGTTGCAAGACCATCTTTGAGAAGCTGATCTACTTTTTCATTCTCATAGTAGCTGATGTTGTAGCTCATCGGCGGTTCAGATTCGGTTGCCAGCATCGGGCGAAGTCCCCAGTCAGCATCACCGGTGGAAGTAGACCATCCGCTTAAGTAGCAGTCTACCTCGGCATCTGCTCCTGCGCAGTCAGCTCCCTGAACCTTTTCATTCAGAACGGCATTTTCCATTCCGTTCAATTCCAGATCAATACCAACCTCAGAAAGCTGCTGTTTGTAGAACTCTGCTTTTTTCTGATTTGCTGTCGTGTTGCTGTACATCAGTGTTGTGGTAAATCCATCCGGATATCCTGCTTCCTTTAACAGCTCTTTTGCTTTTTCCGGATCGTAGGAATACGGATCATTTCCTTTGTAGTGCTGTACTTCTTCTCCTACCATAGAAGTTGCCACAGAACCGTAACCGTTCATAACGACCTGGATATATGCCTCTTTGTTGATTGCATAAGCCATTGCCTCACGAACCTTAACATCGTTGAACGGTGCTTTCTGTGTATTCATGAAGAAGTACCATACGGCGATGCTGTCGCCCATTCCAACGGATACGTTGCTGTCACCTTTTAAGGTGTCAACACTTTCTGTCGGTACAGACCACATAATCTGTGCGTCACCTGCCTGAATTGCAGATACACGGGTAGCACTTTCTGCAACCGGTTTGAATGTGATGCTCTTAAATCCTGCATCTGCATCTGCCAGAGCAGTTCCGCCGCAGACGTCTGCGTCATATCCCCACCAGTCTTTGTTCAGTTCTACTTTCATATGGTCACCGGCAACCCACTCAACAAATTTGTACTGGCCGGTTCCTACCGGTGCCTGTGCACAGGCATCTTCTCCTGCTTCAATCTGTTTCGGGCTCATGATCAGCGTAGCCGGATGTGCCAGGTTGCTGATGAAAGCACCGAATGACTGTGATAAATAAATTTTAACGGTATAATCATCTATCTTCTCTGCATGATCCAGAACATTGCAGAGGAATGTAGTACGTTTCAGTCCAAGGCTCTTGTCTGCCCATTTATTTACGTTTGCAATCAGGGCATCTGCATTCCACGGAGTTCCATCGGTAAAGCTTACGCCCTCACGAAGATGAATCGTATACTCGGTTGCTTCATCATTTGCTTCATAGCTGGTTGCCAGCATCGGAATGATCTGCATATTCTCATCGAATCCAAACAGACCGTCCATCATCATTCGCTGTACACCACCGGAAAGTGTATCGGAAGTATCCATCGGATCCATGGTGGTAAAGTCTACAGCTACCATTGCCGTAACATCAGAATCCTGGGATACCGACTCGCCTGCCGGGATCGTGATGGTATTCTCCGTATCTGCTTCCGAACCGGATGAGGTCGATGCAGCAGATGCTGTTGATGTGCTCTTACTTGTGTCAGAAGAACCTGTCGATCCACATGCTGTCAGTGCCAGTGCCGTTGCTGCTGCAACCAGAGCACGCATTACATGTCTTTTTTTCATTGTTGTCTCCTCCTTTTCTGCAAGTGTTGCTGTTTTCTTTGTTCTTTCTTTTCACAGATAACAGAACCATGATATAAAAAAGAGCAAAGATGCCTTACCTTTTTTTTACAGCCCCTTTGCTTAATCGGTATTATAGATGTAATGCGTCACTATGTCAAAGCATTCTTCTTGATTTTTTCTTTTCTTTTTTGTCTTTTTGCATTTAGGTTGTTTATTTTCGTCAAAAATGATATAATTATCCTAATTTTTAACCCATTACCACTTTTTAGCAGGAAAAGAGGTCCCTTTATGAACAGAAAACAAAAGCTTGGCAACGTATTGATCATTTCTTCCCGGAAACGAATGCTTTCCGAATTTCAGTCTTATCTTCACTCCGTGCTCGGTGAATATCTCACCTTCAATACCCTTTTAAGAGAGCAGGCCACAGACCCTTCTCTCTTCCGGGGATACCAGTGCGTCCTTTTTCCAAGCGTCCGCGCCATGGAAACCTTTCCGCTTACCCTTGACTCCTCCATTTTGCAGCTCCCCTGCGACCGCGTTTTCAACCACATGTTCCTGGATAAAATCATTCAGATTCCGCCGCACGAACGTGTCTATCTGGTAAACGATGATAAATATTCCACGCTCGCTATCATTTCCCAGCTTGAGGAATGCGGCATCACCCAATATGACTTTGTTCCGTTTTATCCCGGATGCAAGGATACCGAGTCTGACATTCAGTTTGCCATCACCGCCGGCGAGCCGCAGCTCGTTCCTTCCCGCATTCCCAATGTACTGGATATCGGCAACCGTATCATCGATATTTCCACTATTTTACAGCTCTGCGAATATTTCAACATTCCTCTGCAGACCGTAAACCGTGTATCGCGCAATTATGTCAATCAGATTCTTCACACCGTCAAAACCTCAGAAACCTACTATACAAATTATGTACAGACCGAACAGCTCATGCAGGTTATCCTGTTCTCTCTTCCCATTGGCATCTGTCTGTTTGGTGCGGATGGCCGCATTCAGTTCATGAACGCTAAATTTGCACATGCCTTCTCGCTTCCCTCCTCCAACTTTGAAGGACAGCCTTTTTCGGAATGTCTTCCGCCTGCCTACGCGGACACTGCTTTCGACCGCAACGGTGACTGGACCATTCTCCTTTCGGATCAGAAAACACAGATCACGTTAAGCGTTCTCTCTATGGTTTTTCCGGATACAGAGCCTGTTTTTCTTGCGTTTCTTCCCGAGAGCAGATCCATGGAAATGTCGGTATCGAAAGACGAAAAAACGGAAGAAAGCACTTTTTTCGCTTCCTCCCGTACCTTTTCCCTTTCCCTGTCCCACGCAGATTCCGTCCAGAATCTGATGGCGCAGGCCAGACATCTTGCACTTTTTGATTTTCCGATTCTGATCCAGGGAGAAAGCGGTACACAGCGCAGGACACTCGCACGTGCGATCCACAATTTTTCGCGCCGCCATCATTATCCGTTTTCCGTTCTTCATTCTCCGGGAAATGATCTGACCGAAGCCTCCCTGCTCCGGCTTCTTGCCGAAACCAACCATGGCACACTCGTTCTTTCCCAGGTGGACCGTTTTCCGCTTTCCATTCAGGATCTGCTGGTCAATGTTCTTACCAATGTTCATGGTAACTTCTTTTCCGCACCGGAAACCCGCCGTTTCGATGTGCGGATCATTGCTATTGCGGATGATAACCTTTACAAAAAAGTAGAAAAAGGAACCTTCCTGCGGGAACTTTTTCACCTTTTAAGTGCTTCAGAGCTTCAGACAGTCCCGCTCCGCAGACGCAGGGAGGATATTCCCGATCTTCTCAATTACTTTCTGCTTCAGTTTTTCCACAACACCGATATGACCTGCGACCGGATCTTTTCGGAAGGGCTTCTGCGCTTTCTGAAGGAATATGCGTACCCCGGAAATATTCATGAGCTGTACAATCTGTCCTGCAGCCTGTTTACCCGGTACAGCAGCCATAAGCTGCAGCTTTCCGATCTGCCAACGTACCTCCGCTCCCGCCAGATGGCTGACGTTTCCCTCACCGCCCTTCAATATCAGGTTCTTTCTTTCGTATCGACGCATCCGAAAGCAGGCCGCCTGGCAATCAAAAACGGACTGGCCGACGGAGAAACCTTTGTATCCGAAGCGGCTCTGCGCACCGTACTCGGAGAGCTTTCTTCCGCCGGTTATCTCATCGTGCACCGGACAAAAGGCGGATGTGAAATTTCCGAGCTGGGGCGTATGGTTCTGGAAAAATAATTTATTTCAGAAATCCCGGTATTTCCAGAAATTCTGCAAGGCTGCGGTATCTGGCTCCGTCCAGGCCTCTTTTTTCCTTTGCGGTTACCATAGAGTTCAGGATCGCTTCCTCCACAGCCTCTGCCGCTGCTTCAAATGCCTCGTTGATTTTTTCTTCTTTTATCCGGGCACACACTTCCACCTCACATGTACTCTTTGTGTCTACGCGGTTTGCTGTTGTAAATCCGATCATGATTTCACCGCTTCCGTGGCCGGTGTAGGCTCCTGTTCTGGCGATTCCAACTCCACAGCGGCGGATAATCCGGTACAGCTGCCGCTCTGATACCGGAAGGTCTGTTGCCAGAACCGTCATAATTGATCCCCGGTCTTCGGCGCTGCTTCCGCATTCTTCCTTCCGGATCCGCTCCAGAATCTTCTCTCCTGTCGGTTTTCCACTGATTTTCAAATCTCTGGTTGCCCCGAAATTTGACTGTACCAGAACACCAATGGTATATGTTTTTCCGTCAAGCACCAGCGTGCGGGATGCTGATCCGATTCCCCCTTTCAGCCCATAGCAGATAGTTCCTGTTCCGGCACCGATATCACCTTCCGCAAAGTCTGTATCCGCCTGCTCCAGTGCATGATACAGCTCTTTTTCCCCCACTACCCGGTTACAAATCTCATTGATTCTCGAATCATTACATTCTCCGACAACCGGATTGATAGAAAAAACATCTTCCCCTTCTTTTTTGGTCTGCTGTATCATCCAGGAAATCATGGCATCCGCCACTTTTCCGACATTCAGTGTATTGGTCAGGGCAATGGGCGTTTCAAGAGTTCCGAGCTCCTGTACCTGCACAAGACCGCACGTTTTCCCGAAACCATTATGCACATAGGCAGACGCCAGGTACTTTTTCAGAAACGGATTGCCTTCTCCCGGCACAATCACCGTCACTCCGGTATGCTGATTTCCACTTTCCACCGTCGCATGGCCTACCCGCACACCGGGCACATCCGTAATTTTGTTTCGCGGTCCGTTTTCATGATGTCCGATCCGATATCCGTAATCGCTGATTCTCTTCTGTCTCATCCTGTTTCCTCCTCTTTTTATGATGTACTCCCGGAATTTTTCAGCTCGCGCAAATACAGGCACAAAAAAAGACTCCGAAGATACATTTTTCTCTCACTTTACGCTCTCTTCTCTCTTCTGTCCATACCTCTTCCCACAATTTTTCTTCTTTTCTTTATATTTTTTCCATTTCTTTTAGAATTTGGACACACTTTGCTCACATATTCCTTTTATAATAAAGCTCGGATAGTTGATAAACCACTCACTATCTCCCCCCTCATAAAAAGATGGCGATATACTTTTGTATATCGTCATCTTTGTTTTTACTGACAAAAACGCCCCCGGGCGGAAAACGTAACCACTTCCGTTTTCCGCCCGGGGGCATTCTTTCTTCCTTTTTGCTCAGGCCTCTGCAGCAGCTTCCTCTGCTTCCGCTTCTGCCATCGCCTGTTCGTACTGTTTCAGGATAATGGTCTGAATTTTTTCTCTGGTTCCGGAGTTGATCGGATGTGCGATATCGCGGTACTCCCCGTCCGTAGCCTTACGGCTCGGCATTGCGATGAACAGTCCTTTTTCTCCTTCGATTACCTTAATATCATGTACGACAAATTCGTCATCGATTGTGATAGACACAACCGCCTTCATTTTTCCTTCTTTTGTTACCTTGCGTACTCTCACGTCTGTAATGTTCATAAACTTTTATGCCCCTTTCACCCCATAATCAGATGGCGTATCTTTCGTTTTTTTCGACAACAATTTTGATGCCGTCCTCCCCACAGTGATAGGAGTTTGCACGGATGGTGTCCCTGCTCTCCACAATACAGTTTTCAATGTGAGTGTTGTCTCCGAGATATACATCATTTAAGATGATAGAATTTTTAATCACACAGTTGTTTCCAACATATACCTTCTTGAACAAAACAGAGTTCTCAACCTGTCCGTTGATGATACAGCCGCTGGATACAAGAGAATTTTTCACTGTGCAGCCAGGATTGTATTTTGCCGGCGGAAGATCGTCGATCTTGGAGTAGATGCCCGGATACTGTCCGAAGAAGTAATCTCTTACCTCCGGTTTCAGGAAATCCATGTTGGTTCTGTAATAGGAATCTACGGTAGCAATGTTGCTCCAGTAGGTATTGATCTTGTATCCGTAAATCCGTTTCAGGTTTTTGTAACGGATTAAAATATCCTTTACAAAGTCGTAGCGGTCTTCCTGTGCGCTGCGCTCAATCATTTCGATCAGCTGGCGACGGCGGATGACATAGATACCGGTAGAGATCACGTTGGAGCTCGAAACCATCGGTTTTTCCTCGAACTCCTCGATGCGGCAGTCCTCATTCATCTTCAGGACGCCGAAGCGGCTGGTATCTGCTTCCTTTGAATCCGTGCATACCACGGTAACATCCGCACGTTTTGCAATATGGTATTCCAGTACCTTATTGAAATCCAGTTTGTATACGCCATCTCCCGATGCGATGACTACGTACGGTTCATGGCTGTTTTTCAGCCAGCTCAGGTTCTGACTGATCGCGTCTGCCGTTCCACGGTACCACCAGCTGTTATCTGATGTAACGGTTGGAGAAAATACAAACAGACCGCCATGTTTTCTTCCGAAATCCCACCATTTGGAAGAGCTCAAATGTTCATTTAAGGATCTGGCGTTGTACTGTGTCAGGACAGCCACCTTCTGAATATGAGAGTTTGCCATGCTTGACAGCGCAAAATCGATGCTGCGGAAGCTGCCTGCGACCGGCATAGCTGCAACGGCTCTTTTATTGGACAGCTCTCTCATTTTGTTGTTGTTACCGCCTGCAAGAATAATTCCCAATGCTCTCATATTACTCACCGTCCTTTTCTACAATTGCTCCGCCGGACGGAAGTGTGCCATCCGGGTAATCCTCAAGGGAAGTTTCGCCGGAAATGCAGACATTCTTTCCAATGGTTACGCCATCCGGAATGACTGCCTTTTCTCCAACGGTCACAAGTCCGAATCCGTAAATATTCGGTTTTAAGACGTTCGGCGCTTCCTCGCCAACGCCCATCACAACATGCTTGCCGACATGTACGTTTTCTGCAATAATGGCCTTATTGACCTGGGTTCCCTCGCCGATTGTGCTGTGGCGCATAATAATAGAATCTCTTACAACAACACCCTTTTCAATGCGCACATCCGCACCGATGACGGAATTATGTACCTCTCCGTAGATTTCAGCGCCCTCGCCGATAATACAGCGGTCGACGACAGCGTCCCCTGAAACATACTGCGGACGGATGATATCACCTTTGGTATAGATCTTCCAGAACTCCTCATATAAATTGAATTCCGGAATAATATCGATCAGCTCCATATTTGCTTCCCAGTATGAGCCAAGCGTTCCGACATCTTTCCAGTAGCCGTTGAACTCATACGCAAACAGACGTTTTCCGTTGTCGCGGCAGTACGGCAGAATGTGTTTTCCGAAGTCACAGCTCGGCTGATCCTTCAGGGCTGTCAGAGATTCCTTTAATGCTTTCCAGCTGAAAATATAGATGCCCATAGAAGCGAGGTTGCTTCTCGGGTGCTCCGGTTTTTCTTCAAATTCGGTAATTCTTCCGTTTCCGTCTGTGATCATGACACCGAAACGGCTCGCTTCTTCGATCGGTACCGGCATACATGCGATGGTCACATCTGCGTGATTTGCTTTGTGATAGTCAAGCATCACCTCGTAATCCATTTTGTAAATGTGGTCGCCGGAAAGAATCAGAACATATTCCGGATTGTATGTTTCCATATAAGCCATGTTCTGGTAAATTGCATTTGCTGTTCCTGTATACCATTCACTGCTTGTACTTTTTTCGTATGGCGGCAGAACGGTTACACCGCCTTCGTTTTTATCGAGATCCCACGGAATGCCGATTCCGATATGGGTGTTCAGCCGCAGCGGCTGATACTGGGTCAGTACGCCTACCGTATCAATTCCTGAATTGATACAATTACTGAGCGGGAAGTCGATGATTCGATACTTTCCGCCAAATGCTACTGCCGGTTTTGCCACTTTCTCCGTGAGCACACCGAGACGGCTTCCCTGACCGCCTGCCAGCAGCATTGCTATCATCTCTTTCTTAATCATGCAATCACCTCTTGTCGTATCTAAAGATTTGCAGTAACTGTAAGAATGTACGGTTCTACGCTTACCGTTCACCGCTTTTCCGCGAACGGTAACCTTCGCTGCCCCCCTTCAGGCTTTGCCTTGCAGGAAGGGGCTACTTACACCTGAATCACTTTCTCACGCAGCGAAACAGCACCTGTCTCCCTGTGTACGAAACAGCAACCATGCTGTCGGTTCTGGTTTTTCATATCCACGCACTTCTTTGATAACTACAATTAAAATTATATCACACTTCCGTCTCATTGTGAACATTTTTTATAATTTTTCTTTTATTTTATCTTATATTTTATTGATTTTGACTATGCATTTTATTTGTGTCAAAAATCGTATCATGATTTTCTACAATTTTCGACAGCGTATTCATTTATTTTTACCAGTTTTTGTTACATTTCGTTCATTTTAGTTTGCAATATTTCTTTTTGCATATGTTCTGGTTTATAATACTTATCCATTGTTTTTTATTTCATTTTCGAATTCATCCGCTTTTTTTCTTTTACTTTTCCGGCAAATACGTGTATACTATTAGCCAGAACAGTTCCAGCCGGATTCCGGGGAACCGGCGCTGCATTTCGTTCTGTTCTTTCCTATATTAATTGAAAAATATGTATTGAGAAAATTTCCCCATTTTCAGTGAAAAGACACATTGAAGGAGATACCATGTACGAAGTAGATTTCAGCAAACCAATCCATATACATTTTATTGGCATCGGCGGCATCAGCATGAGCGGCCTTGCCGAGATTCTTTTAAAAGAAAGCTTTACAATTTCCGGTTCCGATGCAAAAGAAAGTGACCTGACCCGCCACCTGACTTCTCTTGGCGCACAGGTTTTCTACGGTCAGAAGGCAGAAAACATTCTTCCGGGAACCGACCTTGTTGTTTATACCGCAGCCATCCATCCGGACAATCCGGAATTTGCCGCTGCAAAAGCTGCCGGTGTTCCGATGCTGACCCGTGCCGAGCTGCTCGGACAGATCATGCGCAACTACGATACACCGATCGCCGTTTCCGGTACACACGGAAAGACGACAACAACTTCTATGCTCTCCCACATTCTGATGGCCGCTGACTGCGATCCGACTATTTCTGTCGGCGGTATTCTTCCGTCCATCGGCGGAAATATCCGTGTCGGCCATTCCGAAACCTTCCTGACCGAGGCATGCGAGTATACCAACAGTTTCTTAAGCTTCTTTCCGAAAATCGGCATTATCCTCAACATGGATGCAGACCATCTCGATTTCTTCAAGGATATCGACGACATCCGCCACTCTTTCCGTGCGTTTGCCCGTCTGCTCCCGACCGACGGCATGCTGATTATCAATGCCGATACGCCGAAATACGATTACGTGACCGAAGGTCTTGGCTGTAAGGTTGTCACCTACGCGCTGGAGAATCAGGCTGTCGCTGATTATACCGCTGCCAACATCACCTACGATGAGTTCGATCACCCGTCCTTCGACTGCATCTGCCGTGGCGAGCTGCGCGGTCGCTATACGCTGATGGTTCCGGGACTTCACAACGTTTCCAACGCCCTGGCTGCCATTGCACTGGCCGATGAACTGCAGCTGCCGGAAAACGCCATCCACGAAGGCTTTGCCACCTTCCGCGGAACCGACCGCCGTTTCCAGTATAAGGGTACATACCACGGAGCAAAGGTGATCGACGATTATGCGCATCATCCAACCGAAATCCGTGCAACGATGGAAGCCGCTGAAAACTGTGCGCACAGAACACTGTGGTGCGTCTTCCAGCCGCATACCTACACCAGAACGAAAGCGCTGCTCGATGATTTCGCTGCCGCTCTTTCCCTGGCAGACCATGTGGTTCTCGCCGATATTTACGCAGCCAGAGAAACCGATACGCTCGGCATCTCCTCCAAAGATATCCAGGAACGCATTGTAAAACTCGGCACTGCCTGCGAATATTTCCCATCCTTTGCGGAAATCGAAAACTATCTGAACGAAAATCTTGCCGAGGGCGACATGCTGATCACCATGGGTGCCGGAGACGTTGTAAAAATCGGTGAGGAGCTTCTTGCTTCCGAAAAATAAAATCATTCTTTCGCTTTACCTGCTCCCTGTGGAAAATGGAGTTTTCCTTTTTTCCACAGGGTCTTTTTTTGCTCCGAATCCACACAATCTGTCTTTTCGCCAAATAGTTACGCACATTTTTATTCACAGCTATTTTCCTGTATTTTCGCCTGTTTTCAGAGTTATCCACATTGTCCACAATTTTATACACATTTTTACGATCCACACAATGTGGATTTCCTGTGTATAACTTTGTTTACATAACGATATCACCAGAAAGTCCTATACTTCCCTGTTTTCCTCCATTTTTCAACATTTTTGGTAGATGATAATATTTCACAAAACGGATTTCTCCACATTATCCACATTGTCCACAGTCCTTTTTCATCCACCGTGCCTTTTTCCCGGAATGTTTTTTCCGCAAAACACCTATTCACTTGTCGAAAATACTGTGTTATACTTGGTTGTGTATGAGAAGGCAAGACGTATAATAAAAAACAGATCGCTAAAAGTAAAAATCTGCCGCACGATAAGAACAGGATGGTGTAATTTTGAGTATGCTGACATTAAACAATGACTGCCTGGCCAGTGTGACTGCTGTGCCGGATCTTTTTCTGGAACAATATATGCCCGCAGCCAACGGAGAATTTGTAAAAGTGTACCTTTATCTGCTGAAGCTGGTCAAAGACCATCAGCAGGATTCCACTCTGTCATCGATGGCAGATTTTTTTTCCTGCACGGAAAACGATATCGTCCGGGCGCTGAAATACTGGGAGAAGCAGGGACTCCTCTCGCTCTCCTACACCACTGGGGAAAGCGTTCCGACCGGAATCGCCTTTCTGCCGCTTGTCCGGAAGGAAGAAAGCGGAATCCTTCCAACACCGGAATCCTCGATTTCCGGCCCGATTGCGGCTGCACCGGCTGTTTCTGCTGTATCCGTTGAAATCCCGCAGACGGAACAGACCCCGGCTCCATCACCACAGCCGGCCGTTTCTGCCCCATCTGCCTCTTCTCCGGCAGATGATCTTTCCAGTTCCGGTATTTCCGGACAGTCAGTAGAAAAAAAACACGCTCCCGGCAGCCGCGAAGAACTGCAGCACGTTCTTTACGTTGCGCAGACGTATTTCGGTCATCTTCTGTCGCCAACGGAAATCGAATGCATCATGTTTTTCTATGATGATCTCCACTTTTCCGCGGATCTTCTGGAATACCTGGTGGAATACTGTGTTTCGAAGGGAAGCACCAGCATCCACTACCTGAAAAAGGTAGGACTCGCCTGGCAGGAAAGCGGAATCCGCGATGTTGCCTCTGCCAAACAGGAGACCACGACATTCAACAAACATTACTACACAATTTTGAAAGCATTCGGCATCCGCAACCGCGCACCGGTGGAAAAAGAAGCCGAGATGATGGACCGCTGGCTGAATACCTACGGTTTTACGATTGATCTTATCACCGAAGCCTGTCAGCGCACCGTTTCCAAGATCGGCCAGCCGAGCTTCCAGTACGCGGAAGGCATTCTCTCCAAATGGAAGGAACAGGGCGTCCGCTCCATGGCAGACGTCGAACAGCGCGATGCGGAGCACCAGAAAAGGAAGAAAACCGCTTCTGATCAGAATGCGGCACGAAAAACCGCTCCTGCTGCTTCAAGTAACCGCTTCAACAATTTCCATCAGAGAGAATACGACTACCAGAAGTTAGAAGAACAGCTTCTGAAATAACGCCCGGAGGACGAAACAACTATGGCACTGACAAACCCGCAATACGATGCGATTATGCGCATGTACAACGAACGGCAGCTCCGCCACCAGAGAGAACAGCAGGAGCACATCCGCATTGCTTATGAAAAGATTCCGCGCCTTGCGGAAATCGACGCCGAGATTGCATCCCTCTCGGTTCGGAAAGCAAAAGCGATGCTGAACGGAGACGCTTCCATGGATCTCGACCTGAATGCTGCCATCCGTGACCGTTCCCAGGAACGCGCGGCGCTCCTTTCCATGCACGGCTACCCGGCAGACTATCTCGAGCTGACGTATGACTGCCCGCTCTGCCGCGACACCGGCTACATCAACGGCACGCAGAAATGCGCCTGCTTCAAAAAAGCTGCCGTCGATCTTCTGTACCGGCAGTCCAACGTGGAGGAGCTTCTGAAAGCCGAAAATTTCAGCCAGTTCTCTCTGGATTACTACTCGGACAGCCTGACCAGTACCGGAACACCGCTCACTTCCCGCGAGGCCGCTGCTGCCGCGCTCGAAAAAAGCCAGGCGTTCGTCCGCAATTTCGGCTCGTCGTTTGAAAATCTCTTCTTTTACGGCGACACCGGTGTCGGAAAAACGTTTCTTTCGCACTGTATTGCCCGCGAACTGATCGAGCAGTCGTTCTGTGTGATTTATTTTACTGCATTTGATCTGTTTGACCTGTTTGCACGCTACACCTTTTCCAGTTCAGAAGAAGCAAAAGACGCTCACGCCAATATCTTTGACTGCGATCTTCTGATCATCGATGATTTAGGTACGGAACTGACCAACAGCTTCGTCTCTTCCCAGCTCTTTCTCTGCATCAACGAACGCATCCTGCGGAAGAAATCGACGATCATCTCCACGAACCTGCCCCTTGACCGCTTCATGGAGACGTACTCGGAACGTACCTTTTCACGAATTTCAAGTAACTACACCATCATTAAACTTTTTGGAAACGATATTCGGATCCAGAAAAAACTTTTGGGAGGAACCAAAGCATGAGTAAGGGAACTGAAGGACATTTTGACACACTGCCAATCGGAAGACTGGGACTGATCCCGCTGAACAGCAGCGCCGCACTTGGAAAAAAGGTCGACGATTATCTGGTCAGCTGGAGAAAGGGACGCGGCAATGAATTTGCGGAAAAATATGTCGCTGCCTATGAAGGATATGAGCGTGACAGCTACATTATCCAGTCTCAGGTTCCGCGTTTCGGTTCAGGCGAGGCAAAGGGTATCATCAACGAATCTGTCCGCGGTGACGATATCTACATTCTGCTCGATGTCTGCAACTACAGCCTGACCTATTCTCTGTGCGGCTACACCAACCACATGTCTCCGGACGACCACTTCCAGGATCTGAAGCGTGTCATCGCAGCCATCGGTGGAAAAGCCCGCAGAATCAATGTCATTATGCCATTCCTGTATGAGAGCCGCCAGCACAAGAGATCTGGAAGAGAGTCTCTCGACTGCGCACTTGGTCTGCAGGAGCTGACTGCTATGGGCGTAGAAAACATCATCACCTTCGACGCTCACGACCCGCGTGTCCAGAACGCGATTCCGCTGCATGGATTTGAAACCATCCAGCCGGCTTACCAGTTCATCAAAAACATCCTGCGCAATGCACCGGATATGAAGCTCGACAAGGATCATCTGATGGTCATCAGCCCGGATGAGGGCGGTATGGGCCGTGCTATCTACATGGCAAACAACCTCGGTGTTGACATGGGTATGTTCTACAAACGCCGCGACTACTCTACCATCATTGACGGACGCAACCCGATCGTTGCCCATGAGTTTCTCGGTGCTGATGTCAAAGGTAAGGATATGATCATCATCGACGATATGATCTCCTCCGGCGAGAGTATGCTGGAAGTTGCCAAACTCTTAAAGGATCGTGAGGCACGCAACATCTACATGTGCTCGACCTTCGGACTGTTCACCAGCGGACTGGAGAAATTCGACAAGGCTTATGAGGAAGGACTCTTCACAAAAGTTCTGACCACCAACGTCGTATACCAGACACCGGAGCTTCTCTCCCGCGAGTACTACATCAGCTGCGACCTGAGCAAATATATCGCTCTCATCATCGACAAGCTGAATCACGATGCCTCCATCAGCGGACTGCTGGATCCGGCGGATCGTATTCAGAAAGTTATTAAGAAATTTAAGAATCACGAGAAGATCTGATATTCCAGGGTTCAAAGTTCGAAAGCTGTTCGTGCTTGCACGATAAAGCGTTCGAATTTGGAACCCGCCAAACATGAGGACGTAGCGCCAGCGGATTCCGAATATTTGCAGAATCGCGGAACAATTCGTGAATATCCACAAACGCCGAAACTGTCACGAAAACGGTTTCGGCGTTTTTTTATATTTTTAGCAAATTCTTGCTAGTTTTTTCTTTTTTCGGCTGTATAATGAAATTACATTGTACGACGAAGGAGGTATCACACATGCAATTTGGACATTTTGATGATGCGAAAAAAGAGTATGTCATCACAAGCCCGAAGACTCCGCTTCCGTGGATCAACTATCTGGGATCTGAGAACTTCTTTTCTCTGATTTCCAATACCTGCGGCGGATACAGCTTCTACAAGGACGCAAAACTTCTGCGTCTGACCCGTTACCGTTATAACGATACGCCGCTCGATCAGAACGGACGCTACTACTACATCAAGGACGGCGATACCGTCTGGAACCCGGGCTGGCAGCCGACCCAGACGCCGCTCGATTCCTACGAGTGCCATCATGGCCTTGGCTACAGCCGCTTTGTTTCTTCCAAAAACTTAGTTGCCGCTGAACTGACCGCTTTTGTTCCGCTGGCAGATTCCTGCGAAGTAAACCGTCTCATGCTGACCAACAACGGCACCGAAGAAAAAACACTGGCTCTGACTTCTTTTGTAGAGTTCTGCTTCTGGAACGCCGTGGACGATATGACCAACTTCCAGAGAAACTTCAGCATCGGCGAAGTTGAGATTCAGGGTTCTGAAATTTACCACAAAACTGAGTACCGCGAGCGCCGCAGACATTACGCTGTTTATGCAGTCAACTGCCCGATCGACGGATACGATACCGACCGCGACGCTTTCCTTGGCGCTTACCGCGGAAATGACCGCCCGGAGACCGTTCTGCGCGGCACTGCAGGCAACACCGTCGCCAGCGGATGGGGTGTGATCGGTTCCCACCACATCAACGTTACCTTAAAACCAGGCGAGTCCCGCTCCTTTATCTTTGTTCTCGGCTACTGTGAGAATGCAGCGGATGACAAATGGGAAGCTCCTGGCGTGATCAACAAAAAACCGGCAAAAGAGATGCTCTCTCACTATCAGACCGACGAGCAGGTTGACGCAGCACTTGCAGAGCTTGCTTCCTACTGGGAAGGCCTGCTGGCAAAATATGCGCTCTCCTGTGCAGATGAAAAACTGGGACGCATGGTCAACATCTGGAACCAGTATCAGTGTATGGTTACCTTCAACATGTCCCGTTCTGCATCCTACTTCGAATCCGGCACCGGCCGTGGTATGGGCTTCCGTGATTCCTGCCAGGATCTGCTCGGCTTCGTTCATCTGATTCCGGACCGCGCAAGAGAGCGTCTGCTCGATATCGCTGCTACCCAGTTTGAAGACGGAAGCGCATATCACCAGTATCAGCCGCTGACCAAGAAAGGAAACATGGATATCGGAAGCGGCTTCAACGATGACCCGCTCTGGCTGATTGCCGGATGCGCCGCCTACATCAAAGAGACCGGAGATTTCTCCATTCTCGATGAGCAGGTTGATTTCGACAACGATTCCACCAAGGCACAGCCTCTGATGGAGCACCTGAAACGTTCCTTCGACTTTACCGTAACCCATCTCGGACCGCACAAACTGCCGCTGATCGGCCGTGCTGACTGGAATGACTGTCTGAACCTGAACTGCTTCTCTGCAGAGCCGGGCGAACCGTTCCAGACAACAGGACCTTCCGAGGGACCGGTTGCTGAGTCCATTTTCATCGCCGCTATGTTCGTAAAATACGGCAAAGAGTACGCAGCCATCTGCCGCCGCAGAGGCAATGAGGAAGAAGCTGTTTACGCAGAAAAAGAAGTCGAAAAAGTTTACCAGGCAGTCCTTGATGCAGGCTGGGACGGCGAATGGTTCCTGCGTGCTTATGATGCAGCAGGCGAAAAAGTCGGCTCCAATGAGTGTGAGGAAGGTAAGATCTACATCGAGCCGCAGGGCTTCTGTGTTCTTGCTGAAATCGGTGTCAAAGAAGGACTGGCAGAAAAAGCCCTGACTTCTGTCCAGAACATTCTGGAAACCAAGTACGGCGTTGTTCTTCTGCAGCCGGCTTACACCAAGTATTACCTGAATCTTGGTGAGGTTTCCTCCTATCCGCCGGGATACAAAGAGAATGCTGGTATCTTCTGCCACAACAACCCATGGATCTCCATCGCTGAGACCGTTATCGGCCACGGAAACCGCGCATTTGACCTGTACCGCAAGATCTGCCCGGCTTACATTGAGGACATCAGCGAGATCCACCGCACCGAGCCGTACGTCTACTCTCAGATGATCGCCGGAAAAGACGCTGCTCACTTCGGTGAGGCAAAGAACTCCTGGCTGACCGGTACTGCCGCATGGACTTTTGTCAATGTTTCCCAGTACATACTCGGCATTCAGCCGGATTACGACGGACTGACCTTAAATCCGTGTATTCCGTCCGATATGGAAGAGTTCAAGATCCGCAGATACTTCCGCGGTGCATGGTATAACATCACCTTCCAGAATCCGGAGCACAGGGAGAAAGGTATTTCTTCCCTCACGGTAAACGGAACCGCAGTAGAAGGAAATCTGATTCCGCTCACCGAAGGCTGCACCGAATATGATGTTGTTGCCGTAATGTAATTTTTCAAATTTCAAATCTCCATAAACACAAGGCGAGCCCCGGAAAGCACAACTGCTTTTCCGGGGCTCGTCCCTTTTATTCTTATTTTTTACTGCAGCTGCCGTCTCTCTCTGACACCGGAAAGATCTTTGATGACCTCTCCCGCCAGAATCAGTCCTGCTACGGACGGCACAAACGCTACGCTGCCCGGGATATCACGCCGCTCCGTGCATTTTCTTGCAGCTCCCGGAGGACAAATACAATTTGTCCGGCAGCTGATGCTCATATCCTCAAGCGGACGGAGGGATTTTTCCTCTGAATAGACCACTTTCAGTTTCTTCACGCCGCGTTTTTTCATCTCACGCCGCATGACCTTTGCCAGCGGACACATGTTCGTTTTATAGATATCCGCCACGCGGAACTTCGTCGGGTCCAGCTTGTTTCCAGCTCCCATGCAGCTGATGACCGGCACATTGCACGCTTTGGCGCGCATGATAATCTCAATCTTCGCTGTCACGGTATCAACAGCATCCACCACGTATGAATACTTCGAAAAATCAAAATCGTCCGCATTTTCCGGCAGATAAAAGCATTTGTATACCTCTACCTCCGCTTTCGGATTGATATCCAGAATGCGTTCTTTCATTACGTCTACTTTATATTTTCCGACACTGCTTCTCGTCGCAATAATCTGACGGTTGATGTTGGTGAGGCAGACCTTATCATCGTCTACCAGCACAAAATGGCCGACACCGCTTCTTGCCAGTGCCTCCACGGTATAGCCGCCCACGCCGCCGATACCGAAAACGGCAACGGTTGCATTCGCCAGAAGATCCATGCTCTCCTGTCCGAGCAGAAGCTGTGTTCTGGAAAACTGATTCAATGCCATTTGTTTTCCTTCCTCCTTGTTTATAATCTCTACTACAATAATAGGTTATTTGCTTTTGTCTGTCAACACCTTACGGAACCAGCTCTGCGGAAACTCAAAAACAAAGAGAATGCCAAGTACAATCGCAACTGCATCCTTCAGTGTCAGAAATCCTCTTGCACCGGCGCGCTCCAGATCATTGGTTACCACGTAAAAAGCAGTCCAGTAGATGCCGCTTCCCGGCACCAGCGGGAAAATACCCGCAATCAGAAATACCGTTACCGGACAGCGCTTGTACACCGCAAAACTGCGCGACAGAAGGATGACGAGCACCGTTGCAAAAAAGATGGATACCGGCTCTGTCGTATGCGGGAGGATCAGTTTATAGCAGATCCAGCCGCAGGCACCTGCCAGTCCGCAGTACAGGTAGTATTTCCGCGGCACCTGGAACAGCAGCGCAAACGCAATCGTTCCGACGCAGGCTGCAAAAAATTCCGCAATTAAACGAATGGTATCACTCATAGCTGCAGCCCTCCCGCCAGTTGATGATATCCTGTGATAATCAGTCCGACGCCAAGCGCAATACAGAATGTCACAAGCAGCGCATCGAGCATCCGCACGGAACCAGCGATGTAGTCCTGATCCGCAATATCACGGATGGCGTTCGTGAAATTGACACCGGGCACCAGCGGAATAATCGAACCGATGATGACCTTGTCCAGATGGTGCCCAATCCCCGCCTGATACAGAAAAACGGCAATCAGCGTGACAAGCGCGCCGCCGGAAATATTCGTCGCAATCTTTGACATTCTGCCACGCAGCAGGTACAGCAGATAGAAATACAGAACAAAGCCCGACAGAAACGCTACCATGCTGTCCACCACATCGCCGCCGAACAGAAAACAGAAGCAGGCGCTTCCGACACCGGATGCAAGCACCTGGTGCCATCTTGGTTTGTCCGGCATCCGCTGAATATCGAGCAGCCAGGCCTTCGCCTCCTTCGGCATGTGCAGACCCTCCTCGATTTCACGGGAGAGCTGGTTGACTGCCGTTACCTTGTCGAGCCGCGCCGCCGACAGCGGAATGTGACGCACGCGGGCAAATTCCTGCTTTTTTCCGCTCTCAGCTGTCAGAAAAATACCACTGCTCAACACAAACGCATCGCTGGAGTCAACGCCATACGCCCGCGCAATGCGGTCGATCGTCTCCTCCACACGGAAGATTTCCGCACCGCTCGCCAGCAGGATGTCTCCCGCCAGCGATGCCACATCAAGCGCTTCTCTCGTCGATTCTGCGTTCATCTTTGTTTTCCTCCTTTTTCAAAACCGTATACCCATTTTCCTTTCAAAAACAGATACAGGAAAATGACAGAACTGATACTCCAGGTCAGCGGGTAAGCCCAGAAAATCACGCGGATATCCGGGATCAGCCGGACCGTCACGGTAATGTAGCTGACGCGGAACAGGCACCAGACGCAGAGCATGACAACCATGGGAACCGCGGCGTGCCCGGAACCGCGGAGCACAGCCGCGATGCAATGAGAAAACGCCAGCAGAAAATAAAACAGTGCAATCGTTCTCGCCTGCATCACGCCGTAATGGACAACGGCCGGATCGCTGTTAAACGCCGCAATCAAAGTCGGTGCGGCCGCATAGATCACAAACCCGATCAGCTCGGCGATGGTAATGGAACAGAGAATGCCAAACCGCGCTCCTTTTTTCGCCCGGTCATACTGTTTTGCACCGAGATTCTGGCTGACAAACGTCGTCAATGCCATCGTAAAGCATGTAACCGGAAGGAATGCAAAACCCTCGATTTTTGCATATGAACCGCAGCCTGCCATCGCCATTTTCCCGAATGCATTGATGTTCGTCTGCACGAAAACGTTTGCGATCGAAATAACCGAGTTCTGGAAACCGGACGGCACACCGTTGCGGATGATTTCACCGAGCGCTCTGCCATCGAAGCGGATTTTGCGGATATGAAGACGATACTCTTCCTTCGTCCGCAGCAGATGGATCATGCAGAGAATCGCGCTTGTGAACTGGGAAATGACCGTTGCAAGCGCCGCCGCACCGACCCCCATGCCAAGCCCTCCGATAAAAAGCAGGTCGAGCACAACATTGATGCACGACGATACGATCAGATAGATCAGCGGGTGACGGCTGTCGCCAACGGACTGCAGGATGCCGACGAAAATGTTATACATGATAAAACCAAGAGATCCTGCAAAATAGGTACGGAAATATTCGACGGACTGCGGCAGGACATCGGACGGTGTTCCCATCAGCACAAGGATTTTCGGCGCCAGATACATGCCAAGCACAGTCAGCGCTACACCGGCCGCCAGGCCGAACGCCACGGTCGTATGGATCGCTTTCTGCAGATCTTCCCGGTTTTTCGCTCCGTAATACCTTGCAATCACGACACCGGCGCCCATTGCGATACCGTTAATAAAACCAACCATCAGAAAGATCAGATTGCCCGAAGAGCTGACCGCTGCCAGCGCATTGCTTCCCAGAAAATTTCCTACAATCAGTGAGTCAGCCGTGTTGTACAACTGCTGGAACAGATTGCCAAGAAACAGCGGAATCGCAAACAGAATCATCTTTTTCGAAATGCTGCCCTCCGTCATTCTTGTCTTACTTTCTGCACTCATTCGTAAAAACCCCCATTTCTTTTTCGTACAGTCAAAACCGGTCATCCACAGGTTTCCGCCCGGTGTGTGTCCAGCCTTCTTTTCAGCAGACACACACCGGAACTCACCCGAGATGACCGGTTTGGAAATATCCTTTTTTCTATTATATCGAACCTTCTCTGGAATGACAAGCCACAAATTCATGCAGAATGGCTTCGACACGTCCCAGCATCTCCTCTTCCGTGCAGAGTTCTTCCGGTTTCATGGATTCCAGGTAATCGTAGAATGCCATAAGAATGCTCGGTTCCCGGATGCTGAGGTAAATCAGCCGCTCTGTCCGCGTCTGGAACAGAAGATAGCCCTCGTTTGCATTGACCGAAATATTCAGCGCATGCTCTGCTCTCTCTTTCGTTTCCCGGATCATACGAAGATTCGCGCGATCCCGCAGCGCCAGAAAGCGGCGGATCAGGGCAATACGCTCGTCAAAGTCCAGCGGAGAATAGCACTCTTTTGGATACTCATCCACGCGGCCCGTGTCCAGGAAACTTTTGATGCCATCCTCTGAAAAAAACATCGTCGTTTTTTTATCCAGTACCTGTGTCTGCATCACCTTTGCGTACTGTGCAACCGCCCGTATCATCTGCTCACGCCCCGGCATTTCTTTTACGAGATGGCGCTCCAGCATTTCTGCTGTCAGAAGGCCGGAAAGACACGGCATTCTCTGGAAGAAATACCGCGGGGAATCTGATGCGATAAAGTGACGAATCAGTGTTTCCGTATAGCCAAGCTGGGACTGTACCGTGTCAAGACGTTCAAACAACGGCTCCGACTGTTTGAAATAGCCTTCAAACATCTCGCGCATCATCCGCAGCGTCGTCTCCTCCCGGAACAAAAGTGCATTCTGGTAATCGGCGCTGAAAGCAAGCGCACAGTGCTCCGTCAGGATGAGGTACGGGAAAAGGCGGAACTCATTCAGCCGTGCCGTCACATTGTCGTAGTAGTACCGCGCACGGTAATCGCAGCCGCAGGCACAGATCGGGAGAATTTTCTGCAGACAACTCAGGTTGTAATTTTTCCGCATCGAAACCATCTTCTCGTTGTTGTTCATGCAGAACAGATGTTGAATCGTCAAATTCGGGTTCTGTTCCCCGAATACCTGCAGAAGTTCCATGGCAAAATCGAAGTCCGGCTGGACCAGAACGGAAATTTTTCCGTTTTCTTTTACAGCTTCGCCGGAAAACAACTGTAAAATTGCATGCCGCACATGCACTGTGCCCCGAAAGGGAATCTCTCCGCTACCCCCCCCCGTTCAATTCCAGTTTTGCAATCTCCGCCTCATGGAAGATATATTCCTTTTTCCCCTCGCGGCGGCTGAACGTTTCAATCAGTTCTCCGACTGATTTGCGTCGGTAATAAACTTCCGCACCCATCTGGGCAATGTAAAACGCATCCATGAAATCTATTTTTTCCTGCGGCGTCAGCTGCATGAACTGCGCCATCTTCCGCACAACATCCTCCCCGGACGGATTTCGTTTTCCATTGATGATCTTATACATGAAAGAACGATCGAGTCCGCAGAACTGTGAAAGCGGGTAAACCCCGACATCCTTCATGGTGATATATTCGGATAATAAATCTGAAAAAACTGACATAGAGCCTCCTGTATCTCGATATTTTGTGTCGATTCTTTTCCAATATAGGTAAAAGTTTACCATGTTCAGAGAGACTTGGCAATTCTTCCGTTCGGCTTTGCATATCGTTTTTCTTTTTTTTTACAGGATTTTCACACTGTTATGGAAAAACCGACGGAAAATTCCGCCGGTTTTTCTCTCTTTCGACCTGTTTAATCTTTTTTTATTCCAAATACAGTCAGTGCCTGACGTGGTGAAATACCGAGTCCACCGACACTAATCAGCGTATCCTCTGCCTCCAGCAGAAGATTTTCCTTCTGGAATCTGACGATCATGCGACCACCACTCAAACCGTCCATCCGCCGAATCTCCATCTCGAGCGTATTTAGCGTACGCCATGCAGCAGAACCAGCATAAATATGACCATCCGCTTCACTATAGGCAAAATCCCGGCGCATGGAGAGGACAAATTCCTTTTCTTTCCCGCCTTCCTGTACTTTCCAGTACATCTTATCGCTGCCAAAGGAGAATCGCATCTCCTGAATCGGACTTGTCTCCAGCGAAAACAGGCCGCTTCCGCCGATCAGAATTTCTGCGGAATCCGGCAGCTGCTGGTTCCCCATCAGCGGGGCAGATACATAAACATGCTTGCTTACCTTCTCTTCCATAAACGGATTTCTCGTTCCTCTGCGCGGCGGCAGAGCCAGATCTGCGGTACGCTCTTTTACTGCACCGGCAAGTGGGGACGGTGGCAGCTCTCCTGCCTCTTTCTTCACATACGGGATCAGTTCCTCCTGCAGTGCGCTCAGTTCCTCCTGTGTCTGCTCAGTTGCTGTTGTCAGAATCACAATCAGATCGAGATCCGGGAACACAACGCCGAACTGACCGTACGCACCATCTGCGCGGAAGGAGCCCGGATAACGGCACATCCAGCACTGATAGCCGTAGCCCTGCGCCCAGTCTTTTACGTGGCCTTCCGAATCGCCCTCCGTCTCAATCTGTTTGCGGCAGGCGCGTTCAAACCATTCTTTTCGAAGCAGCTGTTTTCCTTCCCACTCGCCCTGTCTGGACAGAAAATACGTGAATTTTGCCATATCCTCCGTCACCATCTTCATACCGCCTCCACCGAGCTCCGTTCCGTCTCCGAGCAGCGCACAGGTAAGGGATGTGATGCCAAGCGGCTCCAGCAGACGGGATTTCAGAAACTCTGTGACGTTCTGTCCCGTTTTTTTCCTCAGAACGGCAGCCAGCATGTTAGTTCCGGCTGTATTGTATTTATAAAACGTTCCCGGCTCATGGAGCACTGGATGATGAAGAAAGGTAGAAATCCAGTTTTCGGAATTGTCCATAATCTCCGTCTCGTGACCACAACCCATAATCAACAGGTGATGCAGCGTGATTTTTTTGAGATTTTCGGATGGATTTTCCGGCAGCAGGTCCGGAAAGATATCGACAATTTTCTCATCCAGCGATAAGATTCCCTCCTGCTCTGCAAAACCAATCGCCGTTGCTGTCAACGATTTGCTGAACGAATACAGTGGATGACGAAATTTTTCATCATACGGCTTCCACCAGCCCTTCGCTGCACACTGTCCATGGCGGATCACCATAAAGCTGTGCAGCTCAATCTGGTTCTCTTCGATTCGGTCGAGAAAATTCAAAATTCCTTTGGAGCTGATTCCAGCTGATTCCGGTGTCACATCTTTAAAGTATCCCATTTTGCTTTTCCCCTTTCTCGCAGCCCTTATGCATCAATTTCGTAAAGTTCAACAGAAAGATCACCCTTCCAGCTTATACGGTCGTACGGTGTCTCCGGATAAACCACTGTAGAAATAGCATCTACGCCGTCCTCAGCAAACAGTTCCAGAATGGAAACATCAAAAACAAGCTCCAGATTCCATGCTCCGTCTTTCTTTCTCGCTGCGGTGCTGATGGAATATTTTTCCGTCATGAAGTGCTCACTGAATTCTTTGTAGCCCGCCATGGTACGGTCAACCGTGATTTTGGTGTCAGTTACATAAATCTTCAATTTCTGTCCCACTGAGTTTTTCAGACAGATTTTCGCATCTCCTTTTCCGGAAACCTTCAGTCCAAAGGTCTCTGTGCGGATCGTTGTGTGATTCTCGATCGGATAGCTGCTGTGGCGGAATTTTTCCAGTCCGGCCGGAGCAGCCGCAAGGGTCAGAGCACCATCTACTTCTGTCAGGGACAGTTTTCTTGCCAGAGTTGCCTGTCCACAGTACCCTTCTGTCGGAGTCTGCGCTGCATACTGCCAGTTCATACCCCATCCCATCAGCAGAACATCTTTCGCATTCTGGAATGTAACGGCTGCATAGTTGTCGAAGCCTTCATCCAGCCATCTTGGCTCATCGGATGGATAGGTGCAGAGGAATTTTTCTCCATCGAAATCACCCAGGAAATACTGCATTTTGCAGTGGTCATCTTCGGAAGCTTTCGTCATGCTGACAACGAGAACCCATACATTTTTTCCTTTATACTCAATCGGGAACAGATCCGGGCATTCCCATACACCCTTCACATGGTTTCCTTCCGGTCCGAATTCTCCAGTTTTCTCCCAGTTTTTCATATCCTGGGATGCGTAGAAGAAGACACGGTCCTGCGCTGCAAGAACAAGACTCCAGCATCTTCTGACCGGATTCCAGAACGCTTTCGGGTCACGGAAATCGGAAATTCCCGGGTTTTTGATGACCGGATTCAGATATGACTTTTCAAAATGCCGGCCCTTATCATTGCTGTATGCAATACTCTGCTGTTCCAAACCGTCCTTGTGATGGCTGGTATAAATAGCAATGATTGGCGGATTTTCATTGGTACCATACTCAGAAGAATTCTGCGTATCATACACAGCACTTCCCGAAAAGATAAATCCAAGTTCATCCGGATAAAGTGCGATTGGCTGATGCTCCCAGTGAATCAGGTCGCGGGATGTTGCATGCCCCCAGTGCATCGGTCCCCAGCTGGTATCATACGGGTACTTCTGATAAAAGAAGTGGTACACGCCATCTACATAAACCATGCCATTCGGGTCGTTCATCCAGCCTTCTTCCGGTGAAAAGTGAATTTTCGGTCTGTAATCTCTTTTTTTCATCATTTTTGTAAAACCTCCCAAGATAAACAACGGTCTGCAAAACCACTTCCATCGGCTTTGCAGACATCCGTCGTTTTTATTTATAGTAACGCTTCAGAGTCCCATCTCGATTCTGCCATGCTGCATCGTTACCGTTTATAAATGTTCCATCCCCTATTTTTTAATAGTGTACATTTTCACTTCCAGATCTCCGTCTGTGGAAACCACCTGATACGGAGCATCCGGGTAAACGCATACGGAAGCGGTCTCCAGACCACCATCTGCATAAATCTCCAGATAGGAAACGTCAAAAATAATCTCCATGTTGACATTTCCGCGCATGTAACGTTTTGTTGTAGATACCAGCAGATCCTCTTTTTTGAAGAGCTTCGGATCTACATCATCAAAGTAACTAAGGTCGCCGCTCTTAGAGCGGTCCACCGTGATGCTGTCCACCGTTACCTCGATGACTACTTCCTCACCTCTGCTGTTTTTCAGCGCAATTCTTCCGAAATTGCCCTGCACGAGAAGTCCAAAGCTCTCGGTCAGCAGCGGCTTCTGATTTCCGATCGGGAAGGCACCCGCACGGTACTCATCGATCCCGAACGGTTTTGTTTTCAGGCGGTAGCCCTCCTCGGTCTCACAAAGTGAAAGTTCTCTTGGCAGTGTCATCAGACCGGAATACTCACCGGTCGGAACAAAGTTCGCGTAGAGCGGATTAACGCCCCATCCAAGGTAAACCGGACGGTCGTAGTTTCCATACGTTACACCGGCATAATTGTCGAATCCGAAATCAATCCACAGCGGCTCGTCTGTGATCTCGGTGCACTGGAAGGTATCTCCGTCAAAATCACCGACGAAATACTGTATATTGGCACGGCCTTCGGTTCCCGGATGTATCATGCTGACTATCAGAATCCATTTGAATCCGTCAAATTCATTTCCTGTTTTAGCACGGATCAGATCGGTGCATTCCCATACAGTCGGCACTTTATTGACACCGACACCGAACTCGCCTGTTTTCTTCCAGTTTTTCAAATCCTGGGATGCGTAAAACTCTGCGTGGTCGCCGGATGCCAGAACAAGGCTCCAGCAGTCCTTTTTGTCATTCCAGAAGACGCGTGGATCACGGAAATCCGGTGTGCCCGGGTTTTCGATCACCGGGTTGCCATAATATTTTTCAAAATGCTTTCCCTGATCCAGGCTGTATGCAATACACTGCTGCTCCAGGCCCGTTTCCATATTGTGCGCCGTGTAGACAGCCACCATCGGTTTCTCACCGTATTTCGCAAATCCGCTGGTGTTATTTTCATCGTATGCCATACTTCCGGAGTACATCGTTCCGATCTCATCCGGGTACAGGGCGACCGGCAGATGCTCCCAGTGAATCAGGTCTTTCGATACTGCATGACCCCAGTGCATCGGTCCCCATACAACGTCATTTGGGTTATGCTGATAATACAGATGCCAGATACCATCGATATAAATCAGTCCGTTCGGATCGTTGTTCCAGTTTTTCTCCGGTGTAAAATGAATGTTCGGTCTAAAATCTCTTTTTCCCTGTTTACTCATAGGATCCCTCTTTTCCTGTTCTCTCTTTTCCTATTTTATCTTTTTCCATTTGGAACTTCAACAAAAAAGAAATAAGAACGAAATAATCTTCTTTTTAAATATGGCCATGTTATATGGGATACAACATGGCCACATTTGGAATTTCTTTAGTTATAGAACATTAATTGCAAATCGTTTACGTTACTGTTTTTTCGTAATCGCTTTTCGCCCGATTTTTAGTTTGCTGCAGAAGCTGCTCGATCTACTGCGCCCTGGTAAATCTCAACCAGTTCGCTCAAACCAGCGCCCTCAAGCTCTGTCTTATAGGACTCCCAGCTTGCATCATCAACGCCGCCGGTTACCCATGTAGTGATGTAACGGTCAACGATATCGGAGACGGTCGGCTGAATCTGTGCCAGACGCTGAATCTCTTCCTGGGTCATCAGAACACGCGGAATGGTGTCATACTCTTCCATGATGTCATCTTTACCGTTTTCTTTCTGCATCTCGAGAAGTTTTACAGCATCGAAGGTGTAGCCGCAAACGGTGTCATAGTACTCGTTCTGAACGATCATAGAACCACGGCAGGTTGTGGAGTTTACACGAGCCTCACCAAAGTTCTTATATTCCGGATTCAGAGGTTTGTAGTTTCCGTTTTCATCGAGCGGTGTACGAAGAACGCCGTCTTCGTCTTTCTCATAGTTGTATCCGATTGCGCCCCAGTTAGATGTAACAGAGATTTCCGGATCGCCTACCATGTAATCTACAAATCTTGCAACAACGTGCGGGAATTTGCAGGTCGTTGTGATTGCTGTATCGGAAGAATCCTGCAGCTCAGAGTAGTTGCACTCGAAACCGGTCATACCGTCTTCGCCCTGCAGTCTCGGAACTGCTACGTACTGATCATGTACTTCCTGGTTTGTAATTTCCTGATCGCCCCAAACACCGAAGGAACCGATCTTTGCAACATTCTCTTTGATCAGAGAAGATTTGAATGACATACTTTCATCTGCCTCGAAGGAACCGTTCCAGATCAGTCCTTCTTCATACAGCATGTTGAAAAATTCTGCTGTTTTCTTGAATGCTTCGTCTGTTGCAGTGAACGTAACTTTTCCGTCAACCATTCTTAAGTGATCCGCATAGGAGTTTCCTCCGCAGTAGGAGTCAGCGCATCCGAATGCACCTGTGAAACGATAGAACAGGTTGTAGGAACCAAAGGTATCGGTTGCGCCGAACCAGGTTGCCATCGGGATTTCATCGTCTTCGCCGTTTCCGTTCAGATCGCCGCCGTCGCGGATTGCTTTCAGGCAGTCTACCCACTCGTCTACGGTTGTCGGCACTTCTTTGCCTACTTTATCCAGCCATGTTTTGTTGATCACGAATGGTCCAGGTGTTAATACAAGACCTTTCATTTCCTCTACGTACGGGAATCCATATTTATGGCCGTTCGGAGCGGTGATCTCAAGCTGATACTGCTCATTGTCATCGAGGAATGCTTTCAGGTTCGGCATATACTCTTCGATCAGGCCTTCGGTCGGAAGGAATACATCCTGGTCTGCGTACTGAACTACGGTGTTTCCGGATTTACCATCGCCGAAGTTCCAGAATACATCCGGAAGATCCTGTCCGGAAGAAAGCATCAGATTGATTTTCTCTGTTGCGCTCTCCTGCGGGATCGGCTGCCAGTCAAACTCTACTCCTGTGTCCTCGAACCATTTCTGGCACATAGCCAGGTCGCCTACTTCTACAGTTCTGTCTGCAGAGTTTACGATCAGAGCGGAAATTTTTCCGTATTTCTCTTCGAATTTTGCCGGATCTTTGATGATCGGAAGGGTACCGTCGAGCTGGATGATTCCCTCATCTACTGCTTCCTGCTCTTCTGCTGTGAGACCTGTGTCACCTGCTTCTGTACCGGATGCAGAGGTGGTGTCTCCTCCTGTGCTTCCTGCACCGGAGCTGCTTGAGCTGCCGGAGCTGTTTCCACAGCCTGCGAGCATGCTGGTTACCATAAGGCTTGCCAGTAATACGGATACGATTTTTTTCTTCATATTGTTCCTCCTTTATTTTGCTGCCTTTTCCGGCAGTGAAATACGTTAGTATTTTTGTATTCCTACACATAAACCATGTCTGCTATATCCATGAATTCTGCAACAATAAATTTTCTGTTCTGCATCAGCCCTTGACTGCACCGATCGTAACACCTTTTGCGAAGTATTTCTGCAGGAAAGGATATACGCACAGAAGCGGGAATGCGGAAACAACTACGACACAGTATTTTAACTGCTCAGCCAGTTTCTGTTTTGTTACCATCTCAGAAGCACTACTTCCCATCTGGTTGGACTGGTTCATCAGTACCAAGTTTCGAAGAACGACCTGAAGAGGCATCTTGCTGTCATCCTGCAGGAACATCAGTGCGTTGAAGAACTGGTTCCACATTGCGGTTGCATAGAACAGACACATAACTGCGATGATCGTTTTCGACAGCGGAATTGCAATTTTGAAGAAGAATCCAAAATCGCTGCAGCCGTCGATTTTTGCTGCTTCGAGAAGCTCGACCGGAATACCACTTTCAAAGAAGGAGCGGCATACGATCAGGTTGTAAGCGGACACTGCTACCGGAAGGACCATAGCCCATGTTGTGTTGTAGATGTGCAGCTGCTGTACGGTTAAGTACATCGGAATCATACCGCCGCTGAAGAACATCGTGAAGGTGAACAGGAACATAATCGGTTTTCTTCCTACCATATCGTATCTGGAAAGTGCATAGCCGGCCGGAATGGTGCAGACCAGGGAAATCAGCGTTCCTAATACGGTATATTTGATGGTGTTTGCATAGCCGGTCCAGAGCGGCTGGTATTTCAGTGTGGTTTCATATCCGTTGGTGTACCACGCTTCCGGATAGAGAAGAATTTTACCGGAGCTTACAACAACCGGGTCTGTAACAGATGCCAGAAGCACGTAATACAGAGGATATACAATTGCAATACAGACAAGGATCATGATGACGGTATTGATCACGGTAAAGACCTTGTCTCCCGTACTCATTTTTACTTTTTTCTTTTTCACAGTGTTATTATTTGCCATTTTTCAAGCCCCCTGACTCTTAGAAAATACTGATATCGCTGGTCTTCTTTGCAACTGCGTTTGTGATAACCAGAATAATGAAGTTTACAACGGAGTTAAATAAGCCAACGGCTGTCGCAAAACTGTACTGTGCGGTCTGGAGACCTACTTTGTATACGTATGTCGAAATGATCTCACTGACGGTTGTGTTGGTACCGTTCTGCATCAGATAAGCTTTCTCATATCCCACGTTCATAATGTTACCTACCTGAAGGATCAGCATCAGGATGATGGTCGGCATAATCAGAGGTAAATCAATGTAAAGGATCTTCTGAAATCTGGAAGCACCATCCATCGTTGCTGCTTCGTAATATTCCGGGCTGATTGCGGTCAGTGCTGCGATGAAGATGATGGCGTTGAATCCCATCGTCTGCCAGATGTTACTTCCGATGAAGAGTTTGCGGAAGTACTCCGGAAGGCTGGTGAACATGATTGCTTTTCCGCCGGCTCCCATAACTGCGTGGTTTACAAGACCGTTTGCGGAAAACAGTACGGAAATCAGGCTGACTACAACTACGTTTGACATAAAGTACGGTGCGTAGGAGATGGTCTGGATGATTCGTCTCGGTCCGCTTCTCTGTACCTGGTTCAGTAAGAGTGCGAAGATAACCGGAATCGGGAATCCGATGATCAGGCTCTCCAGACTGATGACGATCGTGTTCTTGATTGCCGTCATGGCAATACTGGTACTGAAGAACATCTTGAAATACTTGAAGATCGGATCTGCCCACGGACTTCCCATGATTCCCATGCGGCCTTTAAAATCTTTAAAGGCGATGATCAGGCCGTACATTGGATAGTAAGCAAAAACGATCAGCCAGATCAGTGCAGGAATCAGCAGGATGTACAGCTGCCAGCACGAGAGCGCTTTTTTCAATTTTCCACTTTCTGCCGTTTTCGGCGATGACGTTTTTTTCTTCATAGTTCCCTCCTTATTTCTCTAAAAGCTTTACCAACCGCTTTTCGTTCCACATTTGCATCGTTTCCGTTTTGGCACTTTGCCTTGTGGAACCTGTTCCATACCTGTATCATAGTACGCAGTTCGCCCAATGTCAACAAATCATCAATATTTTTTCGTCATTTTCAATATTTTCACAATTTTTATTTTGTGTTTTTGTGCAATATGCATCCTGTTTTTCATAAAATTCACACTTATCTTCTTTCTTCTCCCATTCTCCTGTTCCACATGTTCCGCTGTTCCATGCTTTTCCTGTTCCATATGTTCCACTTTTCCGTTTTTCACTATTTTTTCGACAATTGCAACTGTTTCAGCAGCGATTTCATATCCTTTTGCTCAGTCTTTCTGCCCTTTTGCCGTATATAAGTTGGTTTTATTTCATTTTTATTTTATACATGAAAAAGAGACACCCTTTCTTTTCAGATCGAGTGTCTCTGATATCTGTTCTTCTTCTGTTCTATCGCAATCCCGGAAAATGATGCAAAATTCGGTAATTCCCTGTTTTGTTATCTTCAGGTACTTTCTCCTTTTCGGAAGGTCACATCCACAATCTGCTCCATCTCCTCAATCTTCTTTCCGTCAATCATGCGGATGATTGTGTCCACGCTCCGCTTTGCGATTTCCGGCACATTCTGACAGACCGTCGTCAGCTCCGGTGTCAAAAAGCGGGTAAAATCCAGGCCGTCGTAGCCAACCACCTTCAGTTTTTTCGGAATCTTAATCCCTTTTTTCTGCAGCATCTTCATGCACGCTGCCGCTGTGACATCGGCTGTAAAGAGTCCATCAATTCCATCAAAATGGCTGATGTATTTTTTCCAGATCGTCGGGCTGCTCTGAAAATTCAGAATCTTGCTTCCGGCATCAATCGCTGTAACTTTACATTTATGCTGTTTGCAGACTTCTGCAAACCGTCGGTAACGGTCCATCGAGTAACCGCGCTCTGTTGCATTCGATGTAAAATAGATCACGTTCTTACATCCGGCGCTCAAAAGTGCCTGTGCCGCAAGCTCACCGCCGCGCTTATGGTCGGAATGTATACACGGAATCCCCTCTGTGACGTAGCGGTCAATCATGACAATCGGACGGTGAATTTCCGCCAGACTGACAGAAGACGGAATATCCGCACAGCAGATAATGCCGTCCATGACATTTCGCTGCAACATTTCCACAAATTCCTCGATGCGGTTCGGGTTGTCCCCAACCTCGCAGAGCATGCACTTGTAGCCATTTGTGTACAGATTGTTCTCGACATGCTTGACCAGAGATGCCATGAATGGGTGTGAAAGATTCGTAACAACAATTCCGATAAAACCGGACTTGTTGTGGAACAGGTTCTGGGCGAGTTCGTTCGGTTTGTAGTTCAGCTCCTCCACCGCCTGCATAATCTTCTGTTTTGTTTCATCGGAAATATACCCGCTCCCATTGAGTGCACGGGATACCGTTCCGATTCCCACTCCCGCTTTGATCGCGACATCTCTAATACTTGCCATAGTTTCTCCTAACTCCTATTCTAACACTGGGCTGTTTTCTCTGACTCGTTCCGGCTTTTCCCCCGCTGCCGGTCTGTGGAGCCCGTTCCACAATGCTTGATTACTTTTATTTTAAAGCACCGCAATCTACAAATCAAGTTAAAAGCTGAAAATTTAAGTACAAAAAACAAGCGACTGTTTGGATCATTTCCCTTTTTCTGGTGAAACCATCCAAACAGCCTCCTGTGTTTTTGTCACTTTTGTCTTATTTTCCAAAAACGCTCATTCATGCGGGCATGCTTTGCGATTTTTCTGGAATTTCATATGTCCCTGAACATTCAGAAACGCTTAATCGTTTTCCAACGAGATATCACCATCCTTTGTCATCAGTGTGATTCTGCCCGCTGGCTGATCCGGTACATAAGAAAAGCTCTGCTCGTCCTCCTCTTTCTGCATCAGATTCTCCATGGTATCCGGTACATCGATCTCCCCAAAATCTGTCTTTGCCGTAATTTCCAGCCGTTCCAGATCTTTTTTACCCAGTTCAAGTTCAATATCGCCGTAGGAGTTTTCCACCGACACGTCTCCGGAAAGCTTCGTATTTTGGATTTTCGCATCGCCATCCTCCAGCGTGATCGACCCATTCTCCCACGTTCCGCTCTTCAGTTCCACATCACCGTAATCTGCTTTGCATTTGATATTCTGCATGTCACATCCGAAAAGTGTGATATCTCCATCCGCATTTTGCAGTCTTCCGCTTTCCGCCTGGATGCCATTCATCTGCACATCACCGAATCCCATCGTTACCTCTATTTTTTTCAGTACCTTCTTTTCCGGTACATACAGAATCACTCCTGTTTCCGACTGTTTACCGCCACTTAAGATTTCTTCCGTAAAGTCAATATTAATGTAAATCGTATCGGACACTGCGCTTGTCTCTTCGATGCTCAGAACACCGTCCCGCACGCGATATTCCACTGCAGTCTCTCCTTTTTTCGACGGAATCCGCCAGGCGAGATAACAGGAATCGTCACCGGACGGAAGGATGTTCAGGTCGCCGATCGTAAGGTCTGCCTGCAGTTCATCAAAATCATCAAGTTTTATCTTTTCCTGTGTGGAAATGCCGTCTTCCTTCTTCGCAGAACCGCTCATCGCATTCAGATCATACGTTTCCGCGTATGCTTTTCCGCCGCTTGCCCATCCGCTGAACATCAGCACTGCACCGGCAATACAGCAGGCACATCCTGTCAGTAATGCTGTTTTTGTCCATTTTTTCATGATCTGCTTCCTCCTTTTTTCGTTACCTTACGTGTACACCACACGAACAGCCGTCCCATCCATTTTGCAAAGTATACGCTGAACACCGCGCACAGAATACTGATTCCCAGCATGAAAACGCCCATTCCGGTAATAAAGCAGAATCCGCCGAAGGAAACCGAGACTGCCAGAATGCCGCGCAGCAGCATCTTAATTCCGGCGGCCACGCCGACAACTGCAATCAGAAAGACGCTCATATCAAGCAGTGCCGCACAGAGGGCCGCGCAGAGCAGAACGATGAGAATGCTGATCAGAATCGGGGCTCCGATCGGGGCTGCAAACAGGGCGAGAATCGCGATCCAGACGATGTTGGCGCCTGTCGTTTTTTTCTTCTCTTTCCGTTTTTCTTCCTTTTCCATTGCCTCGCGTTCATCTACTTTTTTGTCCAGAAGATTCCGCATCAGCTCGGCGGCTGCCTGTTTCGGTGTTCCGAGTTCTTTGATCACGGCCTGCTCATTTTCCGGACCGGCATCTGCAAAATACTCGGTGAAGTATTCCATCGCATCTTCATAGTCGCTCTGCGGAAGCTTCCTCAGATACTTTTCCAATTGTTTCAGATATTCCCCACTCGTCATTCTTTTTTCCTCCACTCGATGATGTTGTCAATGGTGTCACGATAGGACTTCCATTCGCCCTGCAGGTACGCCATCTGTGTTTTTCCTGCTTCTGTGATCGAATAATACTTCCGTTTTCTGCCCTGGTACTCTGCGGAATACGTCGTCACGTAGCCCGCCTTTTCCAGTTTTTTCAGGATCGGGTACAGTGTCGACTCTTTGATGTCTGCAACCAGTTTGATCGTCTGGCTGATTTCATATCCATAAGAATCTTCCCGATTCACAATCGACAGGATCATAAATTCGATCAGCAGTGCTGATACCGGAAAATACATAAAAAACCACCTCCGTTAGTTTCTGATATGTAAAATATTTATATATATAATTTATACATATCATAAGACTATGGAGGCGGTTTGTCAAGGGGAATATATAAAATTTTTACATATTCGCTGTCATGTCATCATCTGTGTTTATTTCAGGGCTTTTCCGGAACCGAATGCGTCGCCGACTTTGTCGCCCATGGCGAGATAGGTGTTGTTGACCGGGTCGAAGGCGATTGGTTTCAGTTTTTTCGGGTCGATCTTTCCGTCGGTCAGAACGCTCTCGTCTGCGCAGACGTTCACGATCTCGCCGACCAGAATGCCGTTGTCAAAGCTTTTCACTTTGCACTCCAGTGCCATCGGAAGCTCGTCGATCAGCGGCGCGTTGACGAATTCGCTCTTCGTTGCATGGAAACCGGCGCGTGCAAATTTATCCGGAACTTTTCTGCCGGACTCGATGCCGACGTAATCGCAGCCAACAACAGTATCCTCGGTTGCCATGCTGACGGTGAAGGCACCGGTTGCGGCAAGGTTGTCTGTTGTCTTGTGGTCGCCCATGCTGATGGAGATCTCATTGAAATCTGTGACTACACCCCATGCAGCATTCATGGCATCCGGGTTGCCATCTTTGTCATATGTTGCAATAATCAGAACCGGAAGTGGATACATGTTTGGTTTTGCTCCAAAATTTACTCTGCTCATGGTTGTTCCTCCTGTTTTGCTTGATTTTCTTTATTATAACGCTTACAGCAAACTTTAACACAAGAGATTTTCTCTGCAAATTTTCTTAATCGTTTAATTTTCTCGTCATATCATGCCATTCCTCGCCGCCCCAGGTGGATGCGGAGATTCCCTCGTCGCGGAAATTCATCTTTTTGTACATCTCCACCTTATCCTGCAGGCAGGTCAGAATGAGCTGTTTTCTTCCGTTTTTCTGTTCCCGGCGGCTGTACTCTTCCATCAGCGCGCGGGCGATTCCCTGGCCGCGGTATTCCGGCAGGACACTGAGTCCCAACAGCATGACGTTTTCTCCCGTCGGGTCGTACAGACTGATTTCATCGAAAAAGGCATCACGGAATTTTGTCTCGTTTGTTGCAAGTCCGTTCAGCGTTCCGGCGATTTTTCCGGTTTCTTTGTCTACTGCCGCCAGAAACAGCTCCGGCGCGTACTGCACCCGCTCGCGCATGCTCTTTTCGGAGCACGCCTCATTCGGCGGAAAGCACGCCAGCTCAATGGCAACGCCCTGTTCCATTTCATCCTGGCGGATGGTTCGAAGTTCATATCGTTCCATTTTATGGTATTCCTCCATTGCCCGCTCAAAAAACTGCAGAAAACCGTCTTCCACGGCAAGCTGATCGAGCGCGGCTTCTTGCTCATTCAGATCGTAATAATATTTTCCGGTCCGCAGATCGATCGACAGACGGTCGAGCGGAAAGCCTTTTTTGCTCATCGGATGGGGTGTGCTGACCATGCGGAAAGGAGCGCTCTCCATTGACGGGTCCATCGCGTCATAGCAGTGGTCCGCATCAAGAATCAGCGAAACTGCGTTTTTGTAGCGTCCCGTCAGGCCGCCGTACTTTTCTGCAAGGGCGGCGTAATGCGCGGTCATTTCTTCATCGGACAGATACTTTCCGTTCACGGTCCGCACATGGACGCCGGGCTGGTCGTCCTCTGCCACGTTGTCAAAATACAGACCGGAATCACAGGAGAACACCGGCATATGAAGCGCGTTGAAATACGCCTCCGCCTTTTTCCTGGCATTTTCCAGCGGCGTTTTTCCATCCTCGATAATCTCTGGCTGCTTAACACCGCCAAGATCTTTCAGCCCGATCAGCTCAATCCCAAGACCGGCAAGGCGGTGACGCATCGCGTCGAGTTTTGCCGGGTTGCCGGTTCCGTACAGTAACTTCATTTCTGCCCCCTTCTATGCCTCGATGCCGAACTCTTCCGGGCGGAAGCGCGGGCAGACATTTTCCGACGATGTGATGACGGATGCAGCAAGACGCGTACCGATTTCAACTGCCTTGCCAATCGTTTTTCCATAGGTCAGACCGGCGGAAACACCTGCGCAGAACGCATCACCGGCTCCTGTTGTATCTTTTACCTGTACTTTCTGCGCCGGGCAGAAGCCGCTCTCTCCGTCTACTTCCGCATAAACCGCTCCGTCGCCGCCCATTGTTACGACCATGGCCGGAACATTTGCCGCTTTCAGACGCTCGGCGAGAATCTTTTCCATCTCGGCCGGTGTTTTTTCGCTGTAATCATCGGAGAAGAAAACGCCTGCCTCGATCTGGTTGCAGATCAGGCAGTCAAATTTCTGCAGAAGATCTCTTCTGCTGACTGCGATGTTCATGTTGCTGACAACGCCGTACAATTTTTTATCGTATTTTTCACAGAGCTGTACCAGCTTTTTGATGATCTCTTTGTCCATATCGATCTCTGCCACAATGGAATCGCAGTTTTCGATAATTTCATCTCCGTTTTCTTCCAGAATATCGAGAATCGGCATCAGGTTCGGGCGCTGGGAAATGGAGCCCGCCAGGTCACCGTTGTGATCGAAGACAGCAAGCCATGTTCCCATACCGTTCGGGATTTCTTTCATGTATTCGGTATTGACTTTGTGGCGCTGCAGTTTGCGCACAACATCCTCGCCGAGTGCGGTATTATCCGCGATTCCAAGGAAGGTCGGGCGCAGTTCCAGGTTTGCGATATCCTCCACCACGTTTCGGCTCACACCGCCGTGGATGTATTCGACATGGCCGGCGTTTCTGCCGTCCGGGACGTAGATGTCCTCTGGAAAACCTTTGATATCCACAAAAACTGCTCCTAATACTACGATTCCATTTTTATTTACTGCCATGTTTCTTTTTTCCTCTCCTGTTTTTTCATTCCTTCTTTTTTCAGACAAGCCTCTTCGTCTGTTTCACGAAATTGTTTTCTTCTGTTGTATTAAGCCTTCTTTTGCGTTAGTAAACAGATTGTCTACACATGGTACGATACCTTCTGATTGATGTCAGGTATTGTGCCCGTTCGCGGAAACATATCCTGTCAAAACGGAAACATGTCCACACCTTCTGAAACCGCGCATTCATGACTTCAAACCGATGCAATCTGTGGCAAATTTGACATTCATATCACGGTCTTAACCATTGAAGTCTATGGGAACAAGTCAGCATAAGGTCCTTCCTACCTATATAATGCAAGGCAAGTCTACACTGCTGCTCCCTGCCACTGTCTCGACAGTTGAGACAGTGAAGGTCGACTTATATCCTCATAACATGCCGGTGATTATCTCAGATGAGCCCATACACTCGACAAGGTTGAGTTGCCGGATTTCACCGTCTCGACCTGAAATATTGTCCCTATTTCTTTTCGCTTTCTTCCAACTCCAGCATATACCTATCAAAGTCGGACATGAATAATCTGTCCTGGATCACGCGGTATTTTTCAAATTCTGTCTCAGCATGAAGCTTTGCAATTTCCGCAGACACCTTGCCTGCATCCTGTAGAATACCATAATCAAACATTTCGATGAAGCTGTTGAGCCTCTTTTCCCAGTCCTGCATCGTAAACGGAATATGTCGTAATGTCATGTTTTCCGCAAAATCCAGGTATGCCGTCACCATACGATTCAGCTGCTTCATTTCATCCTGACTCAGATAATTTTTAGCAACCGTGACATCGCTTTTCTTAATCTTTCCGTCAGGAGCATCCGCCCAGGTGGTTAAGCCCATATGCTCCTTTGTATGATCGGCTCTTTCTACGATCAGCTCAGCTGCTGTATGTCCATGAACTGCGTAATGCATTTTATTCTGAACGGTCGCATAGAATCTTCTCGTCGTTGCAGAATTTTTGTCATAGTCAATGGCTGTCGCATACAGGTCAGTGATCTTCTGATAGAACTTTCTTTCGCTGGCACGAATCTCACGGATACGCTCTAACTGCTCGTCGAAATACTTCTCTGTCAGATACGTTCCTCGTTTCAGCCGTTCATCATCCATCACCCAGCCTTTGATGGTGTAGTCCTTGGCGATCTGGTTTACCCATTTACGAAACTGTACGGCACGCTCGGAATTGACCTTGAAGCCTACGGCAATGATCATTTGAAGGTTATAGTGTTTGGTATCGCGTGTGACCTGGCGCGAACCTTCAGTTTGAACTATCCGGAAATTCCGGACAGTTGAATCTTCTTCAAGCTCTGAATCAGAATAAATCTTCTTGATATGCTCATTAATTGTACGAACATCCACATCGTACAAGGTGGCCATCATCTTCTGTGTCAGCCATATATTCTCATCCTCATAGCGCATCTCTACGCTGTCCTGCTGATCACCAACAGAGGCAACATAGGTCAGGTACTCCGCTGCGCTTGAGCGGATGGTTATCTCATCTTTTTTCTTTGCCAAATAGAATGCCTCCCTTCTTCATATCACTAGATCCAACCATTCTTTTTAAATTTCTCGATTTGAGCTAATTCTTCCTCAGAAGGTTCCCCCATCTTACCCTCGCTGATCGAAATGTTTAAATATTCGTTATTCCATCTGTTCATGATTTTGACAACCTCATCAGATACGCGAATATCACGTTTCGTGATGGATTCCAGATTCCAATCCATTACATCAGAAGTTCCCATTGCCTTAGTAATTACAATTTTGGAAGCTGTGTACTCTTTTTTCTTCTTGCCAAAATATCCATTACCAGCGACAATGTTCAGCTTCTTTTCAAATGGGAGCTTGTTGCCTATATGCTCAATTTTCTCTTTGATGGTTGCGTCTGGCTCATCCGGAAAATAATTCGTCTGCCACTTCTGCGGAAAGATATGCTCTATCTCCCACTTAGCCGGAAGCAGATCATCCTGATGTTCATACGCAAGCGTCTTCAGAAGCATACGCACTGCATTACGATTCGGATTTTGGATATACGGCTCCAGCTGTGTCAAATCGACACTCTTAAACTCAAACGTAGGTATATCCGATGTCACAATTGCAGAATTCAGCTTCAGGATATCCGGCTTTACAGCATTAATTGTCGGTATCATCAAGTACTTTGTCATCAGCTCCATGAGCAGCTTATTCAAGAACCGAGCAAATCGTGTTTCAAAATTTTCTTCGTTCCTGTAGCAAACATAGTAAATAACAACCGGGTATTTCCAGTACTCGTTCGGATATGAAGTCAGAATATCCAATGTCTGCCTGATTTTAATATTCTTGGACCAGGCTTCATCTTCAAGTTCCTCTCCTTTGTTTACAACCTTCCACAGATTCAGGATAACAAAGAGAGTGTCTAGCAATTCCGGCTTATATAAGCGTTCAAACTTATTAGCCGCATAATACTTCCTGACACCAGGAGTAGTCGTCTTCGTATCCTTATCCAGTGCGCGATAATAAAACATATTGTAGTAGAACAGCTGCTGGATGCTTTCATTCGCATCAGTAGACTGCTCATCTAAATCTTTCCAGCGATCGATAAATGCCTTCTTATCATCCGGTTCAAGCTGGTTGTAAATCTTTGCCTTAAAAATATCTGCGTCTGATAGAGGAAGACCTCTATCATTCAACGTTGAGAAAATTGTCAACGCAGTATCCTGGGTATCTGCTGTGATGGGCAGCAGAATAGCCTGGTTCAGGAGCGCATAGATAAACTGATATACCATCAATGGATTCTCAGTGGAATGCTTATCAAACAATTCTTGAAAATGGCGATAGTTCTTCGAATAGTTATCTTTCGCATCCTCATCTGCTTTTCCGGTTTCCAAGATTGAACGCAGGATTTCATTTCCTTCGTTATTCACAACACACGAAGTCAAAAGAATATTTTTGAAATCTACCGTTCCGGTCAGTTTATTGGTTCTCCAGATTGTAGGCTCAATCTTTCCAATAAAGTTATTGGCCTCTGCCGTTCTCTCTGATGCGGGTGTAGCAATAAGCTTTGTATAAATCGCACGCAGCAGCAGAAACAAAGACGTAATACGCTGCTGTCCATCGATTATTTCCTGCTCACCATCTTCATTTTCGTAAGAAACCACACTTCCGAGGAAATAGGAACTCTCTCTTTCTGTACCGCCACTGGTAGCAGTAAAATCCCACAAATCCTCAAAGAGTGTTTCTACCTGTTCATCTGTCCAAGCGTAAGGACGCTGGTACTCAGGAATAACAAACGGTTTTGATTTTCCGCTTCCCAGGAGTGCCTCCACGCTTTGTTTATTTACTTCTATTGTTGTTGGCATGTTCACGCCCTCCTCTTTTATATCTATATTCAGTAGCAACCTTCTAAAATCATTACTTGCCGTAAGGCACGGGATCTTCAGCTACCATAAGCAAAGGTGACGGCTCCTCGGAATATGTCACAGGCGGATGCTCTAATACATTTTGCTTCATGAGTACACTGCTCGCATCCATAACATATTTCATACCGCTTGCGACTGACATCTCTTCTGCGGCCTCTGCCTTTGCCTTTACGACTTCATCATCAATCATATTGTCACCCTTGACCTCAATAAGCTGATATGAACCATCATTCATCTTAGCCAAGAAATCCGGATAATACTGCCTAATACGTTTTGATTCTGGATCATAATACTGAACAAATAAATCTCCTTGATTGGCCGTAAACATACCAGTAAAGTATATTTCTTTGACCTTTTTACTTGAAATATACTGTAAGAAACATTCCTTCTCTGGCTTTGAATCAAAGCAATATGTATCTGCATGAAAACTTTTCTTGATTTCCTCAGGAGTAAAACTATTATAATCTTTTTCTATCACCAAATTCTCATCGGCAGAGAACTCATAATATCCTGAATCTTTTGGCTCTTTTAGTAATATTACATCCACATCCTCATTCTTCTGCTCAGATTTAACCTCATAAAGTGTGTTGAAGATTTTTGGTATAATCACATCATCCAATACTTCGTTATGCTTATTCACTGCTTCAACTAAGTTGTCAAATCCATCAATAGCCTCTGAAAGAATTCGACTAATTAAAACACACGACAAGTTCATATATCGTGAAATTTCGCCAACCAATGAAAACCTGCTATATCTCATCTGATTTTTGATATCATCAATTACAGTTTCTTTGGTTGAAAGCTCAAGTCTGATACTTCCTTTTTCATACATCTTGGACTCATACTTAGCATCATCAATTTCCGAAACTTTAAAATCAATCGGCTCTGAATACTCTTTTTCTATCAGAGAATACTCATGCCAGATGCGCTTCATCTTGATGCTTCTTGGTGGTGGAAGCACACGCACCTTATAGCTATTCTTTTTCTTATCTGAAGATTGTCCTAAATCCTTTATCTCCATGTTGTAATTGTTGCGCAGCTCTTCGTCTAAAGTATCAAGATTTTCCTTTGACAAGAACACCGTCGCCTTAAGCTGCTCATCTGTCAGTTTTCTTAGGCAGCGCATCGTGGCCTGTAACACAAAGATCTTTGACTTAGGACTACGGAATAAAGCTATTCCTAATAGTGAGCGGCAATTCCAACCTTCACGTCCTTTTTCAACAAGAACGATAAACTGCTTCCTGCTACCTTCTGTTCCGAGAACATCCAAATTGTTGAAGTCTCTTATATCGTCGTTTTTTGTAACCGTCGTATCTCCCGTATTCACAAGGATAGTATCAAGCGATACATTTAGCTCACCTAAAATCTTCTCTACAGCAGGCCTTACAACATCTGTAGCCTCCGCTACATTTGCAGCAAAGATGGCCATCTTAGGTGGTAATCCCTCATAGGTTTTTCCACCATATCTTTCCCAGAACATAGTAATAGATTTCTTTAAGAACTCTTCATTCTTAACATTATCAAACCCGATAGGGTCTGCATCCTTAAGAAATCCATGGCTTATAGAATCCCTAAGGCCATAGGCATAGACGACCTCCGGCAGCACCTGCCTCTTCACATATGGTGTACCTGTATAGTTATAGCAAGCCACTATCGATGTTGCTTCTGCAAGCATATTGATGGTGTTTCGTAACGTTGTCTTATTTGCTCCTCCTGAACGTAATTCCTTCTCAAGATTAGCCCCGAAAAGATGGTGGGCCTCATCTACATACACACCCAACTGAGGTAAACGACACAGTTTTTTAAAACGCTGGTTATCCATAAGCGTTGCATCATTCCACACATCGCTATCATCATCGTCGCCGTAGACATCAGCGAGGAGGGAGTCGCTTCCAAATAAAACATCGGTAGGCTTATCCTCTTTCCTCTTTTTCTTGACAATAATTTTCTGGTTATTAGAAATTACGATATTGAAGTCTGAATCATCAATTGTTTGTAAAGTAGTTCCGCTCTCATCCAAATAATGAAATTTTATATTGGCATCTAACACGCGTGCATATTCGGGTGGTACGACCTTTGTTTTATCAAAGGTCATAATTTCACGAAGAGACTCCAACACCGTCTTGTCAGGAGCAAACACAAGTGCATTGTGACAGAATCTTTTGTCCTTCGGATACTTGTTGGCCAGAAGGAATTCATAGAAGATACAGGTTCCCATAAGGATAGTCTTTCCAAGTCCCATTGTCAAAGCATAAATATAGTTAGGATAAGATTCCCTGTATTTTTTCATTTGCTTAAAAATTGCTTCGTTCTGTTCGTCCCCAAGGTCCAGTAAAGTTATCTGTCCACGTTTGTGAATTGTATAATATGAGACATCTGAAAATTTGTCTCTATGATTTCTCCAATCATCAAACATCTGAAACATATGGGCATTGTTCATAAATTCCTTAATAAACACATACATTTCAAGTGCTTCAAACTGTGGTGTACGCAAAAAAGCATCCGGGTTTTCATTTCTGTCATTATAGGCTAAGAACTTCTTTGTTAAGTCATTATATCTGGAGCGGATTTTACCTCTATTAGAAGCATAATAGTTCCATAACTGCTCGTAGAACGCAAAATCCTCTACAAATGTCATTGAAGACTTTTTGGCCATGGTTTACACCTCCACTTCCAAAGACTCGGATAACAAGTCAGTAATCTTGACCTTAATTGTTCCGGCATCCTCCGGAATATCATATATACCAGCAACAAATTCTTTCTTATCCGGTACGTCTGTAACCATCGGCTGCATCACCACTCCATCGTAGTTCCAATCAATCATAATAGATTCCACAAGCTGCTTCCAATCCTCTACATATTCTTTCTGTAAAGAGAGCTTCTGCATCAAATTCATAGGATAGAACGAGCGAATAACAAGTTTGTTTCCTTCTCGAACGACTTCTGCCTCCGCCTCTCGCTTGAGCTGGAGTTCAGACTTATCTCGTAAGATGTCTACTATCTGCACATCAACTTTATATTCGGACAAAGATTGCTCTAAAGATGCCTTCAAGTCTGGCTCATGACCCATACAAATGATTGTTATTAGTTCTACCGGCTGTCGTGGATTCTCTTCTTTTCTCTTTTCATATGTTTTATATGGAAGATTCGCCTTAAGTTCCTCAAGATCAGCTTTGGTAGCTATGCGATTGACCGGCATGATCTTAACCATGCGACCATCGAGTTCTCCATCCCACACATTCCCCTGAGTAAATGGTTGAACTTCAAGCGCTTCAATAATCAAATTTTTTGCTTCAATAGGATTTCGGAAAAAGTCATAATTGTTTACATTATAAACTTCAAAACCGGTGTATTTTATCTCCTCTTGTAACTGGCCATCTAATTCACTTGCGACATTGATAAGTCGCTTGGTTGTTGTTTGAATAGCACCGAGATTAATATCCGCACCTATAAATCTTCTGCCAAGTTTCATAGCAACCGATTGAGTTGTACCACTTCCCATAAAACAGTCAAAAACCAAATCTCCTCTATTCGTTGCAGCCTCAACTATTCTTTCAAGGAGCTGTTCCGGTTTTTGAGTTGGATAATCAGTCCTTTCGCTTGCAACCGGATTCAGCGGCACAATATCGTCCCACCAATCTGATACAGGGTTTCCATTGTTCTCGTCCAAATAACTTTTTTTACTCGGCGTACCATTCGAAGTCAACTCAACTCTATTTTGTGCAATCAGCTCGTCAATTTTAGACTGCACAGGCCAGCAACGTCCTGCCGGTGGTGCAATAATTTTTCCAAAAAAGTTTCTTGCCACCCCTTGCCCTGGGCCGTGCAATGGAACAAGCATATATTTCCTTCCATTTTCCTCCTTCGTGAATCTTTTTAGATAGGCCTCAGAGTGCTCCGTATACAAAGGATTAAACTTTGCCTGTCCACCTTTTTTATATACTAAAATGGTGTCATGAACCTTTCCAAAATATGTCGCATCTGAGTGTGCAGCTCGCGTTCTCTGCCAGACAATTTCATTCAAGAACATATTGCTACCGAATATCTCGTCCATTAAACATCTCAAATGATGAACTTTGTGCCAATCGCAATGAACAAAAATAGAAGCAGTATCAGACATAAGTTCCCTGAGTATCATTAATCTTTCGTACATAAACTGAAGATACTCATCATTTGTCCATATATCGCCATACTGTTTTTCCTCAAAACTTGTAGCATCACTTGTTGTGTTCCCAATACCTTTTAGCGCTATTTTGCGTTTATAATCAGCCTTGCTATCAAAGGGCGGATCAATGTAAACAAGATCAATCTTCCCGCGATATTCCTTAAGCAAATGACTCATTACCTGAAGGTTATCGCCCCAAAATATCTTATTGATCCATCCGTCCCTTTCCTCGCCATAACGCTCGCGCAACTGTGCAGGGTAATACTGTGTGGAGCGATATGGTCTCTTTCCGGTCCAACGAAGTTCAGGGAAACCTTTTATAGTAGTTCTCTCTGCAAATTCAAAAGTCAATTGCTCATCCATTTTTATTTTCCTCCATAGGTTGTCTTAATCTTCTCAATTATTTCTGGCAATAATGCCTGAAGTCACAGTTGGAACAGGTCTTGGGGTCATTCGAACAACTCCTAAAGTCTTTTTTCAAAATCTTATGGACTGTATCATCAAACGCAGCCACCGTTCCATCTATCGCACTCTTCGTATACGGAAAACTGATCATGGGATTGCCATTTTCCTCTCCCGTATAGTACACGTGCATCTTGCTTACCTTCTGGCCGGTTCTTTGCTCTATCAGATAGGCATAGATGTGCAACTGCCTTCTATAGTGCTCCAATCGATCTCTCATTTTTTCTATGTCAGGCTTTTTTTCCGACTTAAAGTCAACAAGCTCAACAGTTCCGTTTTCGCCTTTAACTAAGTCTATTTTTCCCTCAATGATATAATCCGGCTGCACCAAGCTAACATCGACCTCTGCCTGCTGTATGGCACTCCAATTGCCATGTTGTCTTTCAACATATCGAAGCACCTGATTCAAAGCTGCTTTACGCTGTCCCTCGGCCAGATAGCCGTGTTCGGTCTTGATAAGCGATATGTAATTGCTGTCAAACCAACTAGTGATATTATCCTTAGTTATTTTTTCGGTCTCATTTCTAAGTGCTGCACGATGTACGTCTTCAATCGTTTCATGAACCAGGGTACCGAATAACATAGCTCCCTGACGAATAGGCATAAATTCCAATTCTTTATAAAATTTGTATTGAAGGGCACAAGTCTCGTAAACAGCAATATGTGATGTGAACGAAAAGGTATTTTTCAAATTCACGCTCTTTACTGTATGAAAGGTAAACTCAGAAAGATCAAGTGCCTCCACACTTTGAAGCTCGCCATAAACTTCCTTAATGTACTTACTTGGCGTTTTCTTATCTTCGTTGCAGGTTAGCACTAATAAATCCTGCGCCCTGGAAAAGGCTGTATAATACAATCTCCAGAAATCAAAGAGTTTCATTTCATCATATGGTTCAAAGGCCTCTCTATGATAATACTTCTCTTCGATTTTATTCAGAATATCCTTATAGCTTTTTCTCGGAACATTCCCTAATGAATCTACAAACACAACAGGAAACTCCATGCCTTTTGATTGATGAATTGTAAGGAACGAAACACAACCAGTAGGTGCATACTCTTCGTCATCCTCGTATTCTGCAATTCCTCCATCAAAGAGAAGTTTGATATACATGTTGAATAGCAGCTCTGTATTCTTAATGATGTATTTTCCTGTCAAAACATCTATATTGTGAAGATACTCAAACTTCCCGATTATCTGCGTTAGCTTTGCAAGGTTTCTGGCAGGCCTGATATCCACTACACCAACGCCAATATCAGTATCCAGAATGTCACTGAATGGCTTATACATAAATAACCTATAAAGCAATCCAGAATATGTGTAATCTGTTGTCCCTGATAAATTTGCAGCCAGCGTAGCATGTCCTTTCCCGTGTGCTCGGATGAATCTCTTAAGTTCAAGGTTCTCAGGCTTTGTTACAAATTCATTAGCTGCTTTTATACAATCTCTAAAATAAAAGTAGTGTGTGTTATCTAAAAATTTATACTCACCATTCTCTAGACCTTTAACGTAATTAGGGAACATTAGCATCATACACCCAAGTGCTTGCATGACCTCTTCTCTTCTGAAAAACATATCTGATCTTGGTGAATAAACATTGATATGATTAGACTCCAGAAATCTTGCCAGCGATATAACCCGCTCATGCTTAACCGAACTGAACAAGAAAGCCAGCTGATTATAATCCTGAATCTTTCCAGAATTCTTAAGCCTGTTTATAAAGTCAAGAACTCTCTCATGCCATTCATCCTCATCGTCTTTGCTCGCTAATTTCACGACACACGGACTCTCTATTTTAGATGTTTCGTTAGCTACGATTCTCTTATCATATCTGAATTTATCCCACTCAAATTTGAACTTTGATCCAGACGTGGTAATCATCCATTTATTATAGAACCCAACGATATCGCTATCCGATCTATAATTGATCACAAGCGGTATTATCTGACATTTTTCCACATCGAACTTAGATGGAAATTCAAGTATATTTCGTATCGTTGCACCTCTAAATCGGTACAAACCCTGGTCATCATCACCCACTACACAAATATTCTCGTGGGTCCCTAACAAAAATATAATCTGCTCCTGAATATAATTTGTATCCTGGTATTCATCGACCATTATGTATTTAATCGAATTTCTCAAGTCTTCAAGAATATCTTTGTTCTCTGTCAACAGTCGATAACACTCTGTTTGAATAGCAGAAAAATCTATTAAATTTTCCTCATCAAGCATCGCTTGGTATGTGTTTACAACTTTAGCAATTACTGATATTTCCATATCGTGATCACTAAGCATTGCGTCAATATCTACAATCTCTTCTGTCAAATTATTTGAAAATTCGCAGATTGCCTGTGCCCATTTCCAAGCGCCACCCTTTGGCATAACATTTTCAATTCCAGAAATCGTTCTGAATTTGTAGATATTCCTAAAAACCAAATACTGCTGATCAAATGTATCCAAAAGTCTGTAGTTCTTTTTCAGTCTTGTATACTCTAAGTGATCTTTAATAATGCGAAGGCATAGAGAATGAAATGTTCCCACGTACATTTCGTTGACATTCACTGTAATATTTCTACTCGCCAATTCGTTTGTGATACGTGTGATTAACTCCTTCGCTGCTTTTTCCGTAAATGTAGCAATAAAAATATCTTCTGGTTTAACGCCTCGTTCTTCAATTAAATAAATAGCTCTTTGCACCAAAGTATAGGTTTTTCCGGTACCTGGACCCGCCGTAATAAGAACAGGACCTTCTGTAGTAGAAATAGCTTGTCTTTGGCCATCATTCGCATTACCAAAATCAAACATTTATTTTCCCCTTTTATTTTTCTCGGAGCTCTTCGTTCTTTTCCGTTTCTTCATCTGGCAGGGTTTCTAAAATATCACTAATCTGGCAATTCAACGCCGTGCAAATTCTAAGTAATACATCTGTAGTAATGTTCTCTCCCTTACCCAATTTCGCCATAGAAGCTGTGCTGATTCCGCTAAGTTCTCTTAATTCTTTTTTATTCATACCTTTATCAATAAGCATTTTCCATAACGGGTTATAACTGATACGCATCCAATACCTCCATCTATAATGATTATTCAGTCACCTTAGTTTCAATAGCAACCTGTTTCTCTTCTGTCGCTTTCTTTGCCCATGACCAGCCGAACAGCTCTCCACCATTTTCATAAAGTTCAATCGCCGTAATGAATAAGCAATCCCATTTTTTCCATGATTTTGTTTAGAGCATTTACGCTTTTAACATCTAGTCCCATATCCTGCAGTTTTTTTACAATTTCTCTTTTGTACAAATCACCCTTGTAATTATAAGGCATAGTTTGACCACCTCAGCACATTATCGAATAATCAAGTTTAATCGTTATCGTTCTGAGCAGATGAAGTTAACTCCATCATCTTTTGTGCGTATGTAGCTCCATCAATTTCTTCATCAGCATACTGTCGCATAAGCTCATCAATCTGTTCTTTTAATTCTTCTCTAGTCATCTTTTCGCTCCCTTAAATTATTTGTTATAGTTTCTAAAGTCTTCTTCTGATTCATAAATATCATCAGCGGAAATACTATTCTTATGACCACATTCGGTACACTTCCACACATAATGATGGTCATCAAATCCCGGTTGGTCATTCAAATAGACATTACAACGGTCACAGTACCAATCAATTCCCGGAAATCTTTCACTCATCTTCGCTACCTCCTTCTTCATCTGGATGTGCAGCATCATATTCTTTAATACCATTTATGATTTCTGCTTTTGCTTTTTCTATTTCGGTTTCGTTGTTCTTCTTTCTCGATTTGAAATAGTCAACAACTTTAATAGTTGCCGCAGCCAATAATGAAGCACCAACTGCCGCTACTCCAAGCCAAGGCAGCATCTCCATTTTACCTGCCTCTTTGCTTGCAAGCTCCAGCATTTCAACATACTTTTCTGGGCCTCCTGCTACTTTTGCATCTTTTGATAATTCTGCATAATCCCAATTCTGAGCCATACTATTCCTCCTCTTGACTTTTAGTCTTTTCATCGAGCTCTTTTATAAGTCTTTCTGCTTCATTAATACGCTGTTGTTCTTCGTCAATCTCTTCCTGAAGATGCTTGATACTCTTTTTCTTTCTAGCAATAATTTCTTTGGAAGATTGGATATTGCCTAACAACAACTTACGTATTTCTGAAGTATTAACGTGAGCATTTTTTATCTCATCATTCTTTATAAGCTGTTGAGCAAGAATGCCTCCAACAATCGCAGCTGTAGCTGTTGTTAAGCCGACTGGCGAAGCCAATAACCCTGTAGCAATACCGGCGTACTTTGGAGAGGTTTTAAGAAAAGCATCAAGCATTGATTTTGTTACTACATTTCCGCCTTTTCTCGATTCTTGAATTGCTTCTAGCTTACCTGAACGAATCCATCTTCTTACGGTTTCTGGATTTGTATTTAGCATATCTGCTATTTCCTTAACACTATAAGTATCCATCAAGCTCCCTCCTTGTAGTAATAATGTATCACAACAAATGTAGTATTACAAGAATAAATGTAGTATTAAATTGTGAAGTTTATATTAACATCATACACGCACGAAACCCTCCCAGCCATGATGGTTGAGAGGGTTTTAATTTATAATTCTGGAATACCAGTCTTTATTTCGTTTTCATTATAATCCAATTTCAATTCTTTTCTTAACAGATTATAGTCCTGCACAATTGCAACGACTATATCTTTTATCATTCTGAATTCTTCTTCATCAGCAATATCTTTAACATCAATACTTCCACCTGAACCATTTCCCGAATAATGGTCTGCGGCAAATCTATATGCAACCGCAAGCTTTAACAGTTTTTGTGAAGCCAAACTGCCATTGCTTATTATGTAATCACACAACTCTTTCTTGTTAAACTGCGATATCGGTGTTTCAATCTCTTCTGTTTTTCTTGTAACAGATGAACCATTTGCTTTGCTTATATTGAAAGTAGTAGTTTCCTTGTGTGTTGGCGTAATTTCTAAAAAAGGAGCCTCTTCAAAAGGTATATTTCTTTTATCTGTCAGTTCTATAAAATGCCTAACATACTCAGACTGAATAATAATCGCATACAATTTGCAGTATAACTCAGAGTACTGTTTATAAAAGAAATCATATTTGAACTTTACATCATTTGAAAAAAGTTCAAATCCTTCACGGAACTCTTGCTGGACTTCCTCGGTCTTTCTTGTAATTTCTTCTATGTCTTCTTTAGTTGCTAAATTCTTACCTTTTTCATCCATGTATGAAGGAAGATAATTTTTGACAAACAAACCAATTAAAAACACTGCAACTGTCAATAAAATTTCAAATATCAATATAGCCCAATCCATATTAATTCCTCCTTGTATTTACTGATTCATGCTTAACGCTTTTTCATAACATCTAATCCACAGCCTAAACCCTTTGACCGTTTTTTCAGTAGATATGTTTCAATATAAGAAATACGGACTTTCATGAGCTATTGCCTAATCTCAAAAAAAGCCCGTAAATACGCTACTTTTCGCTATTTATTTCTCTTTCTTTGACATCAAGACTACCGTCTCCACATGCTCCGACCACGCGAACATATCATACCCCCATGCCTCTTCTGCCTTATATCCGTGTTTTGTCAGATACCGCAGGTCTCTCGCCAATGTCTCCGGATTGCAGGAGACGTAGACCACTTTTTTCGGTGAAAGGGTTACGACAGAGGACAGAAAGGCTTCATCACTGCCGGCTCTTGGCGGGTCCATGAAGACGATGTCGGCTTTTTCGCCTTTTTCGGCCATGGAGACCATGAAGGCGCCGGCGTCGTTCTGGTAGAAGGAGACGTTTTTGATTTGGTTTCGTTTGGCGTTTGTTACGGCATCGCGGACGGCGTCCGGGTTCAGTTCGACGCTGATGACTTCTCTGGCATCGCGGGATGCGATGAGGCCGATGGTTCCGATTCCGCAGTAGGCGTCCAGGACGCGTTCGTTTCCGGTGAGGCCGGCCAGGGAGATGGCTTTTTCGTACAGTTTTTTCGTCTGAACCGGGTTGACCTGGTAGAAGGACTGCGGGGAGATGCGGAAGGTGCAGCCGCAGAGTTCATCCTCGATGTAGCCGCGTCCGAAGAGGACAATGTCGCGTTTTCCGAGTACCATGCTGTCGGTGCGGTCGTTGACGTTCAGTACGATCGTGGTGATCTCCGGGTGGAATTTGCGCAGGGCCTTTACGAAGTTGTTTTTTGACGGGAAGACTGGTGATACGCAGACGAGGACGACCATGATCTCGCCGGAAGCAAAGCCGGTGCGCACCATGACGTGGCGCAGGAGGCCGTAGCCGCTGTCCTCGTTGTAGATCATGATTTTGAAGCTCTTCAGCAGACTGCGGATATCGCGGATGATGGCATCGGCACGCTGATCCTCGAGCAGGCACTCATCGACCGGGACCACTTTGTGTGTGCCCTTTTCATAAATGCCGGATATGATCGTTCCGTCTTTTTTGCGTGCAAAGGCGGAATTGACTTTATTCCGGTAATGATAAGGATTTTCCATGCCAACCATGCCTTTGACCGGGACGATGCCCTTCAGAGTCTTCTTCAGGAACTGCTCTTTTTTCGCGAGCTGCTCTTCGTAGGAGAGGTTCAGATATGTGCATCCGCCGCATTTTTTCTGATAAGGACATTTCGACGATGATGAACTCTTTTTCTGCTTTCCTTTTTCCGGTGCCACGCTCTTTGTTTTCTCGATACGAACAGCTTTCTTTTTATTTTCCCTGTCGAAATACGTCTTTTTTCTTCCGTCAGATCTTTTATTCTTCTCTCTCGTGTTTTCCACTTTCTCTTACCTTCTTCCTCTATTTCGCAAACCCGCGCAGCAGCGCGATCTCTTTTGCATATCCGTCCAGCTCATTCGGTGTTTCCAGATAGAACGGCAGTCCCGCCAGCGCCGGATGTGTCACAATCCGCTCAAATGCCGCAAGTCCCAGCGATCCCTCGCCGATCTTCTCATGGCGGTCCTTATGGCTCTCAAACGGATTCTTGCTGTCGTTCAGATGAACCGCTTTCAGCTTCGAAAGTCCTACCACGCGGTCGAACCTCTCAAGCACATCATCGAGGTGATCCACAATATCGTATCCCGCATCGTACACATGGCACGTATCCAGGCAGACACCCATGTGGTCTTTTAATTCCACGCGCTCCAGAATCGCCGCCAGCTCCTCAAACGAGCGGCCGACTTCGGTTCCTTTTCCTGCCATCGTCTCGAGCAGCACCGTGGTCGTCTGCTCCGGTTTTAAAATTTCATTCAGCATCTCCGAAATCAGACGGATTCCCTCTTCCGCCCCCTGTCCGGTATGGCTGCCCGGGTGGAAATTGTAGCAGTTTCCCGGCGTATACTCCATCCGTTTCAGATCATCCGCCATCGTCATCCATGCAAACTCTCTCGTGTGCGCATCCTTCGAGCACGGATTCAGCGTGTACGGCGCATGTGCCAAAATGCGCTCGATTCCATGCTCCTTACTGTAAGAAAGAAACGCTGCGACATCCGCCTCGTCGATGGCTTTCGCCTTGCTTCCTCTCGGGTTTCTTGTAAAAAACTGAAAGGTATTCGCCCCGATGGACACCGCCTCTTTTCCCATGGCAAGATATCCTTTGGACGATGATAAATGACATCCTATTGTCAGCATAACTTTTATTCTCCTTTATTTCCAAACCACAACTCACCGATTCTCTGCGAGCCGCATTACTTAAAGCACAATTTTCCGGTACGGAATTCCCATCTCCGAGAGTGCTTCCTCCTCCCGCTTCTGACACGTAAAGAGCAGCACCTGCGTCCGGTTTTCCGCCAGCCATTTCAAAGTTTCTTTCAGCCGGTTTTCATCGTAAAACGCAAACGATTCATCGAGAATCACCGGCAGCTCCTCCTCGCCGCAGAGCACATCCATCGCCGCCATGCGGAGCGCAAAGTACGCCTGCTCGATCGTGCCGCGGCTGACCTGTTCAAGCGGCACATATTCGTCTGCGGTGTGAAGGCCGATCCGCAGATTCTCATCCATATTCACCTGCAGATAGCGGCCATTCGTCAGCGATGACAGCGTTTTTGACATCTGCTGTTTTAAGCGGTCGCCGATCCGGCTCTGCATCTGTACGGAGAGACTCTGGATCGTCTCCCCCGCCAGGGAAAGCGCATCGAGTTCTTCCTGCAGATGATCTTTTTCCGTCATGAAAATGCAGAGCTCTTCGTATTCACTCTGCAGGTTCGACAGCACCGTCTGTTTCTGCCCCAGCTCCTGCTTCAGGCGGTCCACATTCCACTGCTGGCGGCGGATCGCCTGCTCCTCCGGCTCCGTCACGACCTGCTCGACCTCCGTTTTCCGGTGACGGAACAGACTGTACGCCAGATACAAGAGCGCCGCAATCGCAAGCCCGAGTCCCGTTCTCGTCAGCAGCGAATCAATATGGAAGAACTGCAGAATGCATAAGAACAAGAGAAATCCAGCCAGCGCCACGCACGCGGCACCCCATTTGCGGCTCTTCCGAGATTCTTTTTTCATCTTCCGCACCCGTTCGATCGGCACATCCTTCTGATAAATATCCCGCTTCATCTGCTCTTTCGCCTGCTGCAGATTCTCCTCGCTCTGACGGCACTCCTCCGTAAAAACGGAAATTTTCGTCTCAAGTTCTTCCTTCCGTTTTTCCAGTCCCGCCAGCGTCTTTTTCTGTTCCTGCTCTAGGCGCTTTCTCTTCTGCTTCAGCAGATCCAGCGCCGCCGCCACATCGAGCTCTCCATCGCTGCTCCCCTGGTAATTTGCCATATAGTTCCGCAGCTCATCCGCAAGCCCTTCCTCGGTTCTTCCTTTTAACTGCCCGATCGAAGCCGTATTATCATACACAATCTCACTGACACCGCCGAGCAGCATGGAAAGATCGCCGTCCTCCACGGAGAGCACCTCGCCGTCCGTCAGGCACACCAGCTTTGCATTGGCGTTCTGCCGCCCGAAATTCCGGGTCAGACGGAACCGTTTGCCGCCGCTTTCAAGCACCATCTCTCCCGCATAGTATGCCGGATTTTCCCATGGCTCATAACGACTGTAGACATCATTTTTTGCCGCCCGCCCCCGGCCGCGTGTCATGCCGAACAGCATGCTGCGGATGAAGGTATGGACGGTCGATTTTCCGCTCTCATTTTCCCCGCTGATGAGCTGAATCCCATCGGAAAATTCCAGCGTGCGGTTCTGCATTTTTCCAAAATTGCGGATTTCCAGTTTTTCTATTTTCATCTTCTATACCTCCCGCAATCTTTTTTTCAGCCGTTCCTGCGTGCCGCCAGCAGCGCCTCGAGACCATAGTCGAGCGCCTTCTGTGACTGCGCATCCGTCTTTGTTTCAAATGCTTCAATATAGGCGCTGATCAGACTAGCGCCATACGTTTTCTTCAGCTGTTCCAGATCGTACGCCGGACGTGTTTCATCCTCCACGGAGATGACTCTGCCGCAGTCCAGCAGCCGTTTCGGAGAAAATTCCAGCTCGGCGGCACGGTGTCCCACAAGTTTCAGGCGGATGATTTTTCGGATCTTCCCATCCTCCCGCAGCGCCAGCTCCTGTTTCAGCTTCGTCTCCAGCGCATACTGTGTCAGATCCTCCGTCACGTTCAACACCAGATCTTCGTACTCATATCTGGCAAACGGCACAAACTGAATCCGCGTGCCGTGCTCGTCCACCGTTCCGCGGATGTAGCCGTGCGGCCCCAACTGCGTCTCATCCGTCGGTTCGAGTGCGCCTGCGTATGCCATTTTGTCGGGAATAAGAATCCCCGGCTTATGAATGTGCCCGCACGCAATATAATCAAACCCAGCCTGCGCCATGCGGCCCGGATTCCACGGCATGTGGCGGGCATCGCCGCCGTGCGCGAGCAGCAGATGATATTTCATTTTTCCCTCCGGCCGCACGCCGTCCAGCCGGTTTTCCAGAATCTCTTTTTTGTCGTAACTGCATCCGTACACCGCCGTCTTCTTCTCCGGGACTTCAACACACTCCGGCTCCGGCGACAGGAGCATTACCACGTTGTCTGCCCAGTCGAAACCGCGGTAAAAGCTCTCCCGTTTCACATAATCGTGGTTTCCGGCAATCAGCACGACGATCGTCTCCGGGATGGAAGCAAAGAGATCATTAACCTCTTTCAGTTCCCGCAGAAGCGGCTGGCACTGAAACAGATCTCCCGCAATCAGCAGAAAGTCCGTCTTTTCCCGACCGGCCAGGCGGATGATCCGCCGGAAGCTCTCCCAGATGGCCTCCCCTCGCTCCTCGCTCCAGGGAAATCCCGCATCCGGCTGCATGCCGAGATGCACATCCGCAATATGAATAAACCGCATAGGCGCATACCCCTTTCTGGATTCATTTTCTCCATTACTACAATACGGACGTCAGGCACACCAAATCCACATTGGATTCCACTGCACCCGGCATCCGTATTTTTTAAGTTTCTATATCACTTTTCGTAATTACAGCTCGCAGTTGTTTACTGTTCTCGGGAACGGGATGACGTCGCGGATATTGCCCATTCCGGTCAGATACATGACGCATCTTTCAAATCCCAGTCCGAATCCTGCATGGTGGGTAGAACCATATTTTCTGAGGTCCAGATAGAATCCGTAATCTTCCTCAGCAAGTCCCAGCTCTTTCATACGGCCAAGCAGTTTCTCGTAGTCGTCCTCACGCTGGCTTCCGCCGATGATCTCTCCGATGCCAGGAACCAGACAGTCCATAGCGGCAACTGTCTTGTTGTCATCGTTCAGCTTCATGTAGAACGCTTTGATCTCCTTCGGATAATCGGTAACGAAAACCGGTCTCTTGAAGATCTGCTCGGTCAGATAACGCTCATGCTCGGTCTGCAGATCGCATCCCCAGTATACTTTGTAATCGAATTTGTCGTTGTTTTTCTCCAGAAGCTCGATAGCCTCGGTGTAGGTTACACGGCCGAACTCAGAATTTACGACATGGTTCAGACGCTCGATCAGTCCCTTGTCCACGAAACTGTTGAAGAACTGCATTTCTTCCGGTGCATGCTCCATAACGTAGCGGATGACATATTTCAGCATTGCCTCAGCAAGCTCCATATCATCCTCCAAATCAGCGAAAGCGATTTCCGGCTCGATCATCCAGAACTCTGCTGCATGGCGGGTGGTGTTGGAATTCTCTGCACGGAAGGTCGGTCCGAAGGTGTAGATATTGCGGAATGCCTGTGCAAAGGTCTCGCCGTTTAACTGTCCGCTTACGGTAAGGCTTGTCTTCTTTCCGAAGAAGTCCTGTGTGAAATCAACAGCGCCGTCCTCGGTTTTCGGAATATTGTCAAGATCCATGGTGGTTACCTGGAACATCTCGCCGGCTCCCTCGCAGTCGCTTCCGGTGATCAGCGGGGTGTTGACATAAACGAAGTCTCTCTCCTGGAAGAACTGATGGATCGCATAGGCGCAGAGGGAACGAACACGGAATACTGCCTGGAAGGTGTTGGTTCTCGGACGCAGATGGGAAATGGTACGAAGGTATTCCATGGAGTGGCGTTTTTTCTGCAGCGGGTAATCCGGTGCGGAAACGCCCTCTACGGTAACTTCTGCCGCCTGAATCTCAAACGGCTGTTTTGCCTGCGGGGTAGCAACGAGGGTACCTTTTACGATGATGGCTGCGCCGACGTTCATTTTGGAAATCTCAGCGAAGTTTTCCATCTCATCGTGGTATACGATCTGCAGGGTTTCGAAATAGCTTCCGTCGTGCAGAACGATGAAACCAAAGGTTTTGGAATCACGTACGCTGCGCACCCAGCCGCCTACGGTTACTTCTTTGTCCAGGTATGCTTCCCGGTTTTTATAAATCTCTCGGATGGTTGTAAGTTTCATTGTCTTTTTTCTCCCTAAATATTCATAGTGCTTTCTTTATTCTAGCACTTTTTGCGTCATTAGAAAACCCCGCAAATCACTCGATCTTTACTTTTTTAATATAACTGATGAAGACATTGCCGTTCTGTGCGAACAATGCATCGCTGTCATCGTCAGAAAGTGCAGTTGTCTCGCCCGTTGCCGGGTTATACAGCCAGGAATTTCCGAAAATATCGTATCCGGTCAGAAGCAGACTCTCGTTCTCGCCGGTCTTTACAACAACGCCGTAGCCGCTGCTGATCATGTAGAGAATTTCTTCTCTTGTGCAGCCCGTCAGGTTCAGCAGTTCGTAATCATCACCGAGTGACTCCTTCAGCACGTTTTCGTCCAAAGATGCACTCTGGAATCCCGACGGCATCGTTGTCTCGTCGAGGCGCATGCCCTGCTGGCGGTTTCCGCGCTCCCACACATAGGACTGGCTGCTGTTCAGCACAACGCCGACATTCTCATCGGCAAGCTGTACGGCCTCGGCCGGGGAGCTTAAAATGGCGATCAGTTTTCCTTTTCCATATACATAGTAAAGCTCTGCGCTGCCTGTTTCGTACGACATCGTAAGATCGGTCCGTAAGGTTGAATAGATATATTTCGGTGTCAGTGTCAGAAGCGACTGTGTTTTGCCGCTCGTCGAGAATTCCAGAAGGAACTGCTGCTCTCTTCTGTCGTCCACCGTTGCCAGGCGGCCCGTCACCAGTTCCTGGCTCTGCTGCTCGCCGTTCATGATGTGATCCTCCGGCGCATCCGCATAGCCGTTTTCCTGGCGTACCACGCGGTCCAGCTCCAGAAGGCCGTCCGAAATCGACACGCCTGTCACATAATAGCCGTTCTGGTGATACTCTTTTTTCACGGTTCCGTCGATGCTGACAATCCGCACCGTATGCATAGCGAAAACTTCATTGCCGGAAATATCTTTTAAAATATCGCTGTCGTTTGCCATACCATAGACAAAGTCTTCATTGATAAAGCCAAGTGCCCGGATCTTCTGTCCGTCATCCGCCGCAAAGCGCTGCGTTTCCCCGCTCTCCAGATTCATCACGGTGATGTTCATCGCACTGCTTGCATTGTCCGCATCCATCCACGCGATGCTCTCCTGGCTTTCCGATACTACAAAGCAGTCCTCCGGGATACTTTCCCGGACCACCGTCGTCGTGCCGGTTCCAATATCAACCTTGCACAGGTTCTCATTCAGATAGAGATACATCTCTCTCTGCTTGTTGACGTAGGAGAGGCGGTCGAGCTGTTTTTTCAGCATCTCGTAGGAAATATCCGCCGGAACGAAAATCTCCTCGGTTGCCACATTCCGCTCGGCGCGATAATAGTAAACGGCTGCTCCCACTTCACCCTCGTGGTTTCCGCGGTTCATATAGCCATAAACAACAAACGTCACATCGCCCGCATCATCCACACGCACAATGTTGACATCATGCTCTCCGTGCTGTTCCCGGTCATCCATGCTGCCGTTCTCACGGAAGCTGAAAACGCGGATCGTCTTGTTGGCGCTGCGGTTGTAGCACCAGAGATCACCGTTTACTACAAATGCGACAATATCACCTGCCGTATTCGTCACATACTCGGTATCCTCGCCGGTCACACCGAGGTTGATGCCGGATTTCGTCAGAACACCAAGCTCCGGATCAAAGATCTGCTGTACGCTCCGCTCGAAGTCCAGCAGAATAATCTCTCCGTCGGACTCTCGCATCCGGTAGAACTCGCTTACGGTATAATACTCCGTCTGTCCGTTCTCATCCTGCGCACTGATCATGTACTCCTGTGTGATGCTGGTCGTCGTCTCATTCGCTTCTTTGATCTGCTGCACCGGCTGCTGTACGATCGTCGGTGCGAGGCTTCCCCAGGAAATCTGGTCGAGGCTGGAATGAATGTTGACATTGAGGAACGAAGAATTATCCCCCGTCTCATCCGGCTCAAGCTGCGGAACGAGCGCTTCCGCCTGCGTTTTATCCAGGCATGTCTGCGCAAACATCTGCGTGTAGGCCAGATAATCGCCGACCTCCACGCCGTTGCGCTGTACAATGCGGGTGTAATACCAGGCAGACTGGCCGTTTCCGTAGGCAACCTCGAGCTTCAGCGTATATTCCTGATTCATCAGAATCGCGGTCTCTAACTGGAAGTCTGCTTTCAGATAGCTTCCGTCCTCGTCAAACGATTTCAGCACCGAGTTTTCAATCAGCGCTCCGCCGTCTGTGCTTTCCACCGTATAGGTCACGTTTTTAATTTTCTGTCCCTTCGCATCAATTTCCAGCGTAAGCGAACGGTCCATCGGCAGCGGTGTCAGGTTTTCTCTTGTCGTTACGCCGTTCATCTCCTGGCAGTATCCGTACATGCGGTTCACTGTCATGTCCGCGGTCTTCATGTACAGCACCGGAAGACTCGCTGCGTCCAGATCGGTCGCATTCTCCGTCGTCTCGTGGCTCATCAGGTGTGTGAACACACCGACTGATGCGGCAAAAACAAGAAAAAGGATCAGAATCCTTGCTGCTCTTTTATTCATCACGGCTCCTCCTTTTCTGTGAGGAGGTCTGCCAGTGTCGGCTTCACATGGTACGCTTCCATGCACGCTTTCAGTTCTTCCGGCAGTTTTTTCGAGCCTTCCTGGCGTTTTACCGCGCGGATGAGAAGGTTCTTCGGCGTGTGCTCCATGTCGATGAATTCGAGAATCTGTGTCTCATAGCCTGCATTCTCCAGAAGCTTTGCCCGGATTCCGTCGGTCAGAAGCGCCGCCATGCGCTCTTTTAAGATGCCGTAATCCATGATCGGATACAGTTCTTTGTTTGCAATCTGGCGGTTCAGCTCATGCTGGCAGCACGGAACGGAAAGAATAACTTTTGCATTCCATTTGACGGCCTTTTCCAGCGCATAGTCAGTCGCCGTGTCGCACGCGTGCAGCGTCACCACCATATCGACCTCGTCGCGGCCGGTATAAGAAGCGATGTCGCCCTGATAGAAATGCAGCTTTTCATAGCCGTATTTCTCCGCCAGTCCGTTGCAGATCGCGATGACATCCTCTTTCAAGTCAAGTCCGATGATATTGACATCCAGTTTTTTCAGTTCGCGGAAGTAATAATACATCGCAAACGTCAGATACGATTTTCCGCAGCCGAAATCGAGAATCGTGATCTCGCGGTCCGATGGGAGCTGCGGCAGGATATCTTCGATGAACTCCAGAAAGCGGTTGATCTGGCGGAACTTGTCGTAGCGGGTCCGCACGATTTTGCCTTCTTTTGTCATAACACCGAGATCCTGTAAAAAAGGAACCGGGATTCCTTCTTCCAGAATATACCGTTTCTTCCGGTTGTGCGCCAGATTGACGGGTTTGCCGGTTCCTTTCATATGCGGTTTCTTTTTGATCGTCATCGTTCCCTTTTTGCTGACCAGAACGGATGCTGTGCAGGTGTCGGATTCGAGCTGCATCTGCTTGAAGGTTCCGTTCATCCAGTCGCTGATCCGGGTGATCACGTCGTCTTTTGTCATATTTTTATGAAACTCCTTCGTGCCGACAGTCTCCTGGCACTGAAAGAGCAGTTTTCCTTTTATTTCAACCGGGCGTATTCTCACTTTGGACACTTCACTGTCCCCTCTTGGGCCGCTGATCGTGATACGATACAGCCCTTCCCGGATTTCATCCTGTAATAATTTCTGTAATTCCATTTATACTCTCCAAACTTCCTGAATCGTTTGTAAACATGTGTAATAAAGCCCCTTACAACCTCGCTAATATTGTAATCTGTTTTCCGCAAAACCACAACAGAAAAATTATTAAAAATGTGTTACCCTCTTATTACTTTATGGCGCAGTTTAAAGCCACAGATTGTAATAATGTTTCCTCCTGCTCCGCCTCCGGAACATTTCATTATAAAAAAGAACGCCGATCAAATCGAGCAGTTCCTCTTCTGCCGTTTTCTCATCCTTCCCGCCGTTTTCCCTGCCGTACTGACGTGCGATATTCCGGCAGGTGTGCTCCATCATGAGCCGGTCCGGGAATTCGTCGTACATCATGCTGCCGCGGTAATCCATGCGGTCACACTCTGCCTCCACCAGCCGCTGCAGATCAGATGCCGTCCGGGAATAATACGACTGCATCCGCTGCCGTTCCCGCGCTTCCTGCTGCTCCTCCATACTTCTTCCCCATAAGGGCTGTGCTGCAAAAAACGGCTCTGGCCGCTCCATCGGGTTTCCCTGATAGGAATTTCTTCTATTTTCATACACTCTATCCTGATTCATGCCTGTTTTATTTCCTTTTTGCTCTTCCTTATACCATATGCACACCGCCGCCATTCTGCCGTTTTCCAGATCTCAAACACAATTTCACTTGCCAAAACCGCCGTTCCGTACTAAAATACAACCTGTATCTATTTTTCCGATACATCATATAGGAGTGAATATCATGAATCTGAATATGCAAGCTTTTAACATCAACACGCTGCTTGGCGGTCTCGATAAAGTCCGGGACGTCATGGGTGTTTACCAGCAGCAGCTTCTTCTGATTGTGATTGTTTTTGCCCTGCTGAACTGTTTCTTCGGCTATGCGCTCCGCAAACTCTGGAGCGTCATTCCCGGATTTTTTCTCGGCGCGGCCGCTGGTTATGCAGCGGGTACCTACACGAATCAGACCACGACGATCACCCTGGCGCTTGCCGTCGGCACCGGTCTTCTGACCGCAATCATTGCCTTCGTCCTCTACCGGATCGGACTTTTTCTTCTGATCTGCGGGCTCGTCGGCTTTTGCCTCTGGCATCTCGTTAATCCAAACGATACCACAGGTTATGGACTCGTCGCCCTCGTCGCTTTCGTGATCGGCCTGATCTGCGTTCCGTTCGAACGCATTTCCGTAATCCTGGTCACCTCCATCTGCGGCGCCCTCACGACGATCCGCATGGCATATTTCTTCAAGGACCTCGATCTGAACATGATGTTCTGGATTGTCTCTGCCATTCTCGCCGCAGCAGGCATGCTCTTCCAGTTTAAACCGTGGAAAGAGGCGGACTACTGGGAGGATGACGACGAAGAAGAACGCGAACACCGTGCAAAAGCGCGCGCCAGACGGAAGCGCAGATCCGGTTTCGATCCTCTTCCATCCAGAAAGAAGAAAAAGAAACGCCGCGGCTCCTCTTCCTCTTCTTCCGGCAACGCAAGAGATCCGTACCGCAGCTATCAGAAACCGTCGAACCGTACCCGTGTTTCGCAGAACACCATGTACGATTTCCGTTTTGTTCCGGAAGAACCTGACGATGACGACGATGAGAAAGATCTTCCGAAAATCATCCGCCGCCGGCCATCCGCAAAACCGGCCGCTCCGGAGGAGTTTGACGAAGAAGAAACATCCCCAAAAGCTTCCATGGGCGACACGAAGCCGTATACCTCTCCTTCCAAACCGCAGATCACCGAGGACGGCATCCCGGATGTCGATCTCTCCGCGATCCGGCAGCAGATTTCCGAAGAGGTACAGAGAATTTACGAAGACGATCAGAACTCGTAATCCGCACTGCAGCGCAGAAAACCCGGCAGGCAAAGGAACATTCCCTTGTCTGCCGGGTTCATTTTTTATCCTGATTTTCAGTTATAAAGATACTTCTGATTTGTCTCCAGATCGATCGTGTCTTTGTCGAGCCACTGATATCCCGTATCGATCTTCTGATCTACCGGAAGTCCCTGAATCGCGCGGACGGCCGCCACGATTGCCGCATAGCCAAGACCGTACGGATTCTGCGTTACGGTACCGTACTCGCGTCCCTCCTGGATCGCTTTCTGCTGTTTTTCACCGGAATCAAAACCGACAATCTGAATCTGCTCAGTATTTTCCATATCTGCCAGCGCATCCAGCGTCTGGTCTGCCATGTCTTCGTTCGTACAGAAGATGCCCTTCAGAGCCGGGTAGGTTTCAAGTGTATTTTTCAGCATGTCCGCGATGGATTCTTCTCCATCTCCGTAATTCACCTGAACCACTTTCACATCGGTATATTTTTCTTCGATCTCTTTTTTAAATGCTTCCACGCGCTCTACGCTGCTCTCGGTGTTGTACTGATGTGCAACAATCGCAACCTCTCCGCTGTTGCCGATGGCCTCGCAGAGATGATCTGCCGCAAGCTTTGCTGCCGCTGCGTGATCAGTCGCACATGTCGAGGTGATCAGATCACTCTCGATACCGGAATCCGCGATGACGACCGGAATCTGGCTGTCGGAAGCCTCTTCCATCTGTGCCTGTCCCGACTGCTGGTCAATGATGCCAAGGATCAGCGCGTCCGGATTTTCCGAAATGACAGAGTCGATGATATTGATCTGAGAGTTGGTGTCACTTTCATTTTCCGGGCCTTCAAATGTCATATAAACTTTGTCGTTTCCGGTGTAGCCAAGCGAGGCGTTCAGATCGTCAAGTGCCTGCTGCGCACCGGCTTTTACGGCTTTCCAAAAACCGGCACTTAAGTCTTTTGCAACCACGGCGATGTAAGAGCCTTTTTCAACGGTAAGTCCATCCACGGTGTCGTACAATGCTTCCATGCCGTCTTTGTGCGGAACGGTGATTTCTATTCGTTTTTTGTCTGCTTCTTTTCCTTCATCTCCAGAGCTTTCAGAAGATGTGGATGCACTGGCTGACTCTGCTGTAGAATCTGCGCTGGACGATGAGGCCTCCGGGCTTTCTTCTGCCGCCGGAGTTTCTGTCACTTCCTGAGACGACGATGCTGCGGTGCTCTTGTCTGTCACTGCTTCTTTTCCGCATCCAGCTGCCGAGCACAGCAGGATTCCGGAAAGCAGTACTGCAATCATTCTGCGTTTCATAATTCTCCCTTTCTGCTTTGCCTGATGAATCATTTTCCATTACTTTTTACAGTTTTGTTACATAACCTTTCTCTATTATACACAAACCGTAAAAATAGTCCAGTCCTGTTTTCTTATAATTTTCTGAACTTTTTTTGCAATTTCACATAGCTCTGAATAGTTACACAAAGCTGTGGAAGATTTCACCTTCTGGTTTTACGGTAAACGAAAGCCGTTTGCCTGTCCGCGGATGCTTCAGCTCGAGATGATGCGCGCACAGCGCCAGAGATCCTTTCTCTTTCGCCCCATATTTTGCATCCCCCGCCAGCGGATATCCCGCATGGGAAAACTGGACGCGGATCTGGTGGTGGCGGCCCGTTCCGAGGTGGATCTGCACCAGGGTTCGGTTCTCCTGTGTCCTTATCACTTCATATTCCAGCACCGCTTTTTTCGCTCCGGCGGTGCCTGGCTGTACGACGCGGGATGTGTTGCTCCGTCCGTCTTTTACAAGGAAATCCTCAAACTTCTGCACGCCCTGTTTTTCGATTTTTCCCTCACAGACGGCGAGATACTCTTTCTTCATCGTCCCGTCCTTCACCTGCCGTCCCAGTTTTCCTGCGGCGTCTTTGTTTTTCGCAAACACCAGCACGCCCTCAACCGGCTGATCGAGCCGGTGAACGACCGCCAGATATGGAATCTGAGTCCGCGCCTGACCCGGTGTTTCCGCCCTTGTCTGCTTCGCCAAATAATTCAGCAGCGCATGCTCCAGATCCATCTGTCCCATCCGCGCATTCTGCACTGCCATACCCGCGTGCTTGTGAACAACAAGAATATCGTTATCTTCCATTAAAATATCTTCTCTGCAAAATCCAGCCACTTTCTTCTCCTGTTCTGACTTCTTATTTTCGATACACGGATTTCTCCGCTGTTATGCTTTAAGAAGTATGCACCATTTCCGCCGCATCTGTCAAGAAAAACATGCCCGGCGGACGAATTACACAACACAGAAAGCGATCGCCATACCAATCATTTTTTCTGATACAGCGACCGCTTTTTCTTTATTTTCCATATTCAGTTTTTTCTCTACTTTCAAGGATTTTCACTGGTTTTCTTTCTTTACCGATCTGTGATCTTTGTTTTCGCTTTCGTTTGATATTTCAAAGATCGTTTCTCTTCCATTTCCCTGTTGTAGATTTTCTTTTTTTCGGGAAGATGTTCTTTTTCAGAGGCTTTTCCTTTGTGGTTAAGATTTCCACTCCGAAAATCTTTTCCTTAGGATTTCCTAAGATCTGCTCTGATCTCATGTTTATCAAAAGGTTTTCTTTCGAACTTCTTTTGTATGGATCTTTATCTCAGGTTTTCTTTCCTTTCGGAAGTCTCTCATCTTAAGAACATCTTCCTTTTCCCTTTTTTTCCATTCTTCTATAGAAGATTTCTCGTCTCTTTCTATGAAAATGGTTTGTTCTCTTGAAAAGGGGGTCCCAAGTCTTTCTCTTTGTACCTCTTGGTTAGGTTTTTGTTTTCTTGTTTCTTTGTGATTTTAATATAACAGATCCGCCAGCATTTGTCAACACATTTTTAAAATATTTTTACTGTTTTTTTATATCACTTTTCCTTTTCTTAATTATTGTGTTTATTTTCTGAATTTTATATTGTTTTCTGATATTTTATTTCAAATAAGTGCGCAGAAAAAGAGCTATGAAACAGACTTTTCTCCTGCCACACAGCTCTTTCTCAAATACTTATCCTCTATAATAGTTGATCAGGCATCCCTTGCGGATGATTTCTCTCTCATCATCGGTCAGCGCGCCTAACGTCATCTCGAACGGAACAAGTGCTCCGTCTTTTACAACGTACGCTTTGATCACATCGGCTTTCTCTTCCACTGCCTTGCGGATCTCCGGTACAAAGATGTAATCTCCGTTTGTAAATGGCAGATCTCCCTCCGGGATCAGGAATGGAAGCATGCCCCAGTTGATCAGGTTGGAGCGGTAGCGCTTCGTTGCATACTCGTTGGCGATGTTTGCCCAGCCGCCTAATACCTTCTGGCAGGAAGCTGCCTGCTCACGCGCAGAGCCGTCGCCCGGTTTTACAGCGAAGATGGTGGATCCGACACCGACGTTTGTCTTGTCGATATCCGGGTACTGGGTATGGATGGCTGCAAAGACCGGTTTCAGTTCCGGAAGTGCCTCTGCCGGGCAGTTTCCTTCCTGGATGGCTTTCTCTGCAACCTGTACTTCTTTTGCACGTCCCACATAAGCCGGATCTTTTCTGGACAGGGTAAACTCTGCCAGTCCAAGCGGGTTGGAACGGAAGGACGAAGTCTCGCCGGATGGAATCAGCTCGTCGGTGGTCGTAACCGGATCATGGATCTCAGAGACAACCTTCAGAATCAGGTTCTCAGCAAGCTGCGGCATTGCCGGCCAGTCTTTGATGTTTGGTCCGAACTGAATTTCAACAGATGGATCTGCCACGCCCTTGCTGTCGAAGACACGGTTCTCGTAAATCTTCTTGTCGAAGTGGTATGCCGGTTTGGTATACGTTCCGGTAAACTCATCTGCTGCAGTCAGGAATCCCTTGTTTGCTGCGGTTGCTGCAATGGAACGTGCATCCATCAGGGCAACGGAAGAAATCTGGCCGTTCTGGATCTTGGATCCCTCGCGGTTCGGGAAGTTTCTGGTGGAGTGACGGATTGAGAACGCATTGTTTGCCGGAGTATCGCCTGCGCCGAAGCACGGTCCGCAGAATGCGGTTTTTACGATCGCACCGGTTTCCAAAAGATCTGCCAGTTTTCCGTTTCTTGCCAGCTCCATATAGATCGGGGTACTTGCCGGGTAAACACTTAAGGTGAACGCATCGTCGCCAATGCTGTGGCCTTTCAGGATATCGGCTGCGTCGCAGATGTTCTCAAATCCGCCGCCGGCGCATCCTGCGATGATTCCCTGGTCTACCAGGAGTTTTCCGTCGTGTACTTTATTTTTCAGAGTGAACGGAACTTTTCCGTCGAGGCTGATGGCTGCTTTCTTCTCTACATCGTTCAGGATGTCATCGAGGTTTGCTTTCAGCTCTTCAATGGTATAAACATTGCTCGGATGGAACGGCATCGCGATCATCGGTTTGATCTTGTCGAGTTCTACTTTTACAACGCCGTCATAGTAAGCAACCGCGCCAGGATTCAGCTCTTTGTAATCTGCGCTTCTGCCGTGGATCTGATAGAACTCGCTGATCTTCTCATCGGTTCTCCAGATGGAGGACAGACACGTTGTCTCGGTTGTCATAACGTCCACACCGATCCGGTAATCTGCGCTTAAGGAAGATACGCCAGGTCCTACGAACTCCATAACTTTGTTCTTTACGTAACCATTTGCAAAGACTGCACCGATGATGGCAAGTGCAATATCCTGCGGTCCTACGCCCGGCTGCGGTGCGCCTGTCATGTAAATTGCGATCACTCCCGGCATAGCGATATCATATGTTTTGGAGAGAAGCTGTTTTACCAGTTCCGGTCCGCCCTCGCCCATGGCCATGGTTCCGAGTGCACCGTAACGGGTGTGGGAGTCGGATCCGAGGATCATTTTTCCGCCGCCGGCAAGCATCTCGCGGGCAAACTGATGAATTACTGCCTGATGAGGCGGTACATAGACGCCGCCGTACTTTTTCGCACAGGTAAGACCAAACATGTGGTCATCTTCGTTGATGGTTCCGCCGACTGCGCAAAGGGAGTTGTGGCAGTTGGTCAGCACGTACGGTACCGGGAATTTTTCCAGTCCTGACGCGCGCGCGGTCTGAATGATTCCAACAAAAGTAATGTCATGCGATGTAAGTTTGTCAAATTTGATCTGCAGATTTTCCATGTTGCCGGAAACATTGTGGTCTTTTAAGATTCCATAGGCAATGGTTTCTTTTGCAGCATCCGCCGGACACGGCACAGCGCCGGTACGCGCTTTGAGTTCCGCGCGGCCTTCTTCTGTATCCGGGATGATATCGATTCCGTTGACAAGGTATGCACCTGTGTTCAGTAATTCAATCATGTCGTTCCTCTCCTCTTGTTGTTGATAAAATGTTAGGGTCAAAAAGTCTTTTGACCCCTTCGATACCCGGATTGCTCCGTGCTTTGCACTCCCGCAATCCTGTACGGCTCTGAACGGTTTTACAGATTTTCGCTGTTGTTCATATACGTCATGTAGCTTACGACCATCATGGCAATTTTAAAGGTCAGCGCATCGTCAAATTTACGAATGTCGAGTCCTGTGCTCTTCTCGAGCTTCTCCAGACGGTACACCAGAGTATTTCTGTGTACATAGAGCTGACGGGATGTCTCGGACACATTCAGGTTATTTTCAAAAAATTTATTGATTGTGGTCAGTGTTTCCTCATCGAACGTATCCGGCAGATTTTCGCCGAAGACTTCGGTCATAAACATTTCGCACAGCGGAATCGGGAGCTGATAGATCAGACGGCCGATGCCGAGGTTGTTGTATGGTACCACGTTTTTGTCTGCGTAGAAAATTTTTCCTACTTCGAGTGCCATCTTCGCCTCTTTGTAAGAACGCGATACACTCTTGATCTCGTTGACCGGATTTCCGTAGGAAACGCGCACCTGGGACATGGCCTCCGCATTCAGCATATCCACCAACATTCTTGCGGTCTGGTTCATATCCTCGAAGGTGTCGGTGTCTTTCAGTTCTTTTACAATAATAATGCTCTTCTCATCGACCGCGGTGATGAAATCTCTCGGTCTTGAAGCAAAGAGGCTCTTTACTGTCTCCTGTGCGCTGATGTCTTTTTCCAGCTTCGTCTCTACCATGTAAACAACGCGGCGCACATCTGTGTCGATGCGAAGCTTTTTCGCGCGGTTGTAGACATCCACCAGAAGAAGATTGTCGAGAAGAAGGTTCTGGATAAAGTTGTTTTTGTCCAGACGCTCTTTGTATGCAATGATAAGATTCTGAATCTCACATACGGCAACCTTTCCGATCATATATGCATCGTCGCTACTTCCTTTAGAAATCAGAATATACTCCACATTCTGGTTGTCATATACTTTAAAATAATGATATTCCTGTACAATCTGGCTGTCCGCAGCGGATAATACAAAAGAACGGATGCTTTCTGCATCAATCGCGGTTTCCGGGAATGTGGTCACCAGCAGAACACCATCCGTATTCGTCACACATAAATCAATTCTTGTAATATTTCTTAATTCATCAAGGGTTTTCTGTAATACCTGACTTGATACCAAATCTGCCACTTCCTTTCTCCTGGCGTATTTTACTCCAGGGTGCGTCTTATCTATAACTATAGCTTATTTTTTTCTCATTGGCAACTATTTTTTGCTTCGCAAAAGGAGGGCGGTGCATATGCAAAAAGGACCGGTATCCGAACGGATGCCGATCCTTTTCTCTATGTTTGCGCATACGCGCTGATGTTCATATGGATTAGTTGGTAATGGTGATCTCTGTCTCTTTGTCGAACAGATGAACTTTCTCCATATCCAGAGCAAATTTAACGGTATCACCGCTTCTTGCAGTTGTACGAGGATCTACGCGGGCTGTCATTGGGAAGCCTTCGCAATCGAAGTACAGGTAAACTTCTGCACCTAACAGCTCGTATACGTTGATCTTGCACTCAACTACGCTGTCTTTGGAAGTTTCGATGAACATCTGAGAATCATGTACGTTCTCAGGACGGATACCCATAACAACGGTCTTTCCGTCATATCCGCCGTCGATAACAGCTTTTGCTTTGGAAGCCGGCAGTTTCATGTTGTATTTACCAACAGTAAGAGTAACGTCGTTTCCGTTAACTTTTACTTTTGCATCCAGGAAGTTCATCTGCGGAGATCCGATGAATCCTGCAACGAACAGGTTGCCCGGTGCGTTGTACAGGTTCTGCGGGGTATCTACCTGCTGAACAACTCCGTCTTTCATAACAACGATTCTGGTACCAAGTGTCATAGCCTCGGTCTGGTCATGTGTTACGTAGATGATGGTAGCGCCCAGTCTCTCATGCAGTTTGGAAATCTCGGTACGCATCTGTACACGAAGTTTTGCATCCAGGTTTGACAGAGGCTCGTCCATAAGGAATACTTTAGGATCACGTACGATTGCACGTCCCATAGCAACACGCTGTCTCTGACCACCGGAAAGAGCTTTCGGTTTACGGTCAAGCAGTTTCTCCAGGTCAAGGATTTTAGCTGCTTCTTTAACCTGTTTGTCGATCTGATCTTTCGGAACTTTTCTCAGTTTCAGACCGAATGCCATGTTATCATATACGGTCATGTGTGGATACAGAGCGTAGTTCTGGAATACCATTGCGATATCACGGTCTTTCGGCTCTACATCGTTTACTACTTTATCGTCAATTTTCAGAGTACCATCGGAGATCTCCTCAAGACCTGCGATCATACGAAGTGTTGTAGATTTACCACATCCAGATGGTCCTACGAAGATGATAAACTCTTTGTCAGCGATTTCCAGGTTGAAGTCTTTTACTGCTTCAAAACCGTTCGGATATCTTTTTGTAATGTGCTGTAAAGATAAACTTGCCATTTTTGAATCCTCCCTAAATGAACATCATGCGTTTTATTATGAGTTTTGCATTTGCATCTCTCTTGCTTATGGGATTAGTATACCTTTTCTACCCGCATTCGACCATGCCACAATTACACAAACTTTCCTCCGGCAGATTGGCAATTCTGCTTTCGGATTTTCTCGAACCGTTCTCTTCTGTCCACTTTGCACAAACAAAATGTTCACTCTTATACAAAATGACGAAACGAAAAGTTTATATTCTCTTCATTGCATTTTTCTGAAAAATTCGCTATACTTTTCTATGATGTCTGCCAGCCGGAACGTTAATCGGCGGCACACTTAATTCAACAGAAAAGAGGAACAAATTATGAGTTTTTTCAGCCTGGACAGTAAGTTCTCGCAGATTATGGGCCGTGTCTTCGACCTGATGATGCTGAACATTATTTTCCTTATTATGTGTATCCCGATTGTGACAATCGGCGCCAATTTCACAGCAATGTACTACGTCACGCTGAAGATGATCAAAAATGAGGAGACGTATATCTTCCGTACCTACTGGAAATCCTTCCGCGAAAACTTCAAGCAGGCAACTGCCATCTGGCTCATCCTGCTGGCGGTTCTGATTGTTCTGATTCTTGATCTTCTGCTGGTCATGAGAATGCCGGGTACCATCACCTACCTGCGTTTTGTTTTCCTGGTACTGATCTTTTTCGAGGCCATGGTACTTTCCTATGTATTTCCGGTACTGAGCCGCTTTGACAATACTGTAAAAAACACGATCAAGAACTCCATCCTGATGGCAATCCGCCACCTGCCGTGGACCATCATGATCCTGCTCGTCAATCTCTGTCCGCTGCTGATCTATGTATTCTCCACGACAAAGATTGTCAGCTATCTGATTCTTCTGATGTTCCTTCTGGGCTTTTCCACGGTAGCGCTTGGATGCTCCTGGTTCTTCGTAAACAAAATCTTCCCATTCTATATGCCTGAGGAAGAAAACGAGGTTCTGACACCGGAAGAAGAATCCTTACGGGCACTCGAAGCAATGGACAGACCAAGCCCGCTGACTGAACGTTCCGATGACGCTGCTCCGGCTGAAACTACCGATGCTGCAGAAACTGCTTCGGAAGAGGAATCTGCAAGCCCGGCTGAACAGACAGAAACAGACGAAACAAACGAATAAATAAACTGCATTTCATAAACAACTCCCCGCCGGGAACCGCATCTGCTGCGTGTTTCCCGGCGGGGAGTTGTCGTTTTCTATTCTCTTTTATTTTTCAACACTTCTCAGGCATCCTGCTGTGCTTCCTCCTGTACCGCTTCCGGTACGATCATCGGAGGCATCGGTTTTTTCTCCTTTACAGCTTCATCAAACGTAATCGTAACCTTGAACAGGTCGCCGTCCAGATAAATGTTGAAGCTTCCATGCTGCAATACCGTTAGGTTCTTTGCGATTGAAAGACCCAGGCCGCTGCCCTCGGTGCTCCGGCTGACATCGCCGCGGATAAAACGCTCCGTCAGTTCATCTGCCTGGAAGTTCAGCGGGTTCTCGGAAATGTTCTTAATCGAGAGCTGAATCTTTCCGTCTTTTTTGATGGCATCCACATAAACCCGTGTTCCCGGCATGGCATATTTGCAGACATTTACGTACAGGTTCTCAAGCACGCGCCAGATGCGGCGGCTGTCCGCACGGATCAGAAGCGGTTCCGGCTGGAGAATACAGATCAGGTCGAGATTGCGGCCTTCGAACCGCTCCGCAAATTCTCCGTTCACCTGCTGTACCAGTTCATTCAGGTTCAGGTTCATGAATTCCAGTTTAATATTTCCGGAGCTGATCTTCGATGCCTCGACAAGGTCCTCCGTCAGCTGTTTCAGGCGCTGTGATTTTTCGTCGAGTACGCGGATATAATCTTTCGCTTTCTCGTTTTCAATATTTTCCCGTTTCAGCAGATCGACATAATTAATAATAGAAGTAAGCGGTGTCTTGATATCGTGGGATACGTTGGTGATCAGATCCGCTTTTAAGCGCTCGCTCTTCATCTGCTCCTGCACTGCCGCTTTCATTCCCTCTCCGAGCGAATTGACAATTCCGGCAAGCTGAAGGTTGTCTTCCCCCTGCAGCTCCGTCAGGTCAACCTTGTAATCCAGATCGCCCGCAGCAATCTCTTTTAAGCCATGTTCAATCTGTTTTCTTCCGGATGCCTCGCGCAGCAGAAGAAGCAGCACTGCGGCATCCATCACCAGAGTAAGGAATACGCCGAACATTCCGAAGCCGCAGCAGAGAATGATCTGCACGCCGCAGAAAACGCAGAACATAAGGATCGTTCGCTCCGACTCCTGTCTGCCTTCATAGAAGGTTCTTCCGGCAGACACGATCCGGTGGCCGACGCAGTACAAAAACGACTGTTTCCAGACGTTGCGTGCTTTGATCCGGCGCACCAGTGAGCAGTACGGAATCAGTGTGATCAGAAATCCGGCGAGGATGCCCGATGCGGCCACCAGGCTTCGCCATGTATCTGCTTCATTTCCATAGGATCCGCTGTAGATGTAGTTTCCGTCAAAATTCTGGATATAATGAACGCCGCCATAGGAAAGTTCGATGCAGACAGCAACGATTCCAACTGCTCCCATCACAATCAGGATGGCGGCTGCAGCTGCGATTTCCGTGTACCACTGATCGAAAAAGTAAAGGCGGATTTCTTTGTTTTTTCCATTTCTTCCTGCCTGCAGTGTGAACAGGACCAGGCAGACCAGCGTTCCGATTCCGCCAACTGCAATCATCAGAAGAAGGAGCTGCATTTTCGGAAGCCACTGGCTGTAGATCTCACTGTACTGGGAGAAATAGTCGCTTGCTGCCAGATCCGGATCCAGTGCAACAAAGATCTTCTGATAATTATCTGCAATCTGATTGTTCAGCAGATAGCTTCTCGCTGCTTCCACGGCCGGGCTGTTTTTTCTTGTTGCATAAGAACGGACTTTGTCGGCACCGCCGGTCCGGTCAACAGCAAAGGCGAACGGATAGGGCGATTTCTGCGCAATGGCTGTTGTGTAACCATTTTTCCAGGAATCCACATTCGTATAGATATTTCCTTCTTTATCCTCCAGACAGTACCAGAGATTGGCATCGTCCGCATCGACGCTGATGCCGCTCTCCTGGTTTTTAAAAGCAGCAACTTCTTCCGTGACCCCGGAAAGTGTCATATACAGATCGCGGATGGATACCTTTTTCAGATTTGCCGCCGCGTACTCATAGAGGTACGTTCCCGCTTTCGTTTTCTGCGTTTCCAGGCTCATTCCCTGATCGTATAGATACAAAAACTGGGAGGAAACATCAGCAGGATCAATTTTTTTCTCTTTCAGGCTTTTCACTGCATTATCGGAAGGAAAGTAGACCTCGCCGTCCGGGGAAAAGCTGTCAAACGTCTCTGCATCTGCCGCGCTCACTTCTTCGGTGAGTGCGGCTACATCCGTCTCTTCTGTTTCCTGGCTCACGTCAGTTCCATCTTCGTATGCAAGATAGGCTTCTTTGTCAATTCCGGCATCGTTCGTCGCATAATTGTCCGCAGTATACGCTGCCACCTCATTGAGGTCTGCGCTGCTGCCGTCATCGTACATCTTGACAAGCTGGTCAATGGTGTACGTTGTACTTATCCCGCCGCTTCCCTCTCCATCGGTTGCAAAGGCACGGTAATCAATCTCTTTTGTTCCGTCGTATCGACCGTTTGTGCCGAATTTACTCATATCATTATAGTAGCTCATGACGTTATGAAGCTGCCGCTGCACCAGTGTGCCGCATGCGGTGGTTTCTTCAAACGCATACTTTTTTGCTGCCGCATTCGGCGTCAGGCCGACGCTGGAAAGCATCAGTGTCTGAATGCCCCCGAACAGCGCACTGGCGGCAAAAACGATCAGCAGAAGAAAAACGATCAGCTTCCCCGTCAGGCTGTAGAGTTTTCGTTCTTTCACAATTATTCACTCCTTATTATTGTTTCTCAATCTTATACCCAATTCCCCATACAACTTTCAGATAGCGCGGCTCCTTCGGGTTGATTTCGATTTTCTCACGGATGTGACGGATGTGGACCGCAACGGTGTTGTCCGCACCGATCGCCTCCTCGTTCCAGATGCTCTCGTAGATCTGTTCAATCGAAAATACCTTGCCTGGATTTTTTACCAGCAGCAGGAGAATATTGTATTCGATCGGGGTCAGTTTGACTGGTTCGCCCTCGACGCTGACTTCTTTTAAATCGTCGTTGACGAGAAGACCCCCGACCTGATACACATTTTCTCCGTCGTCCGCCGGAAGATTTCCAAGTTTCGTGTAGCGCCGCAGCTGAGATTTCACCCTCGCCACCAGCTCGAGCGGATTGAACGGCTTCGTCACGTAATCATCCGCGCCGATGTTCAGTCCCAGAATTTTGTCCACATCCTCTGATTTTGCGGACAGAATAATGATCGGAATACTGCTCTTTTCCCTGATTTTCAGCGTCGCACGGATGCCGTCCAGTTTCGGCATCATGACGTCGATAATCAGCAGCTGAATCTCCTCCCTCTCGAGCATCTGGATGGCCTGCATGCCGTCATATGCTTTCAGCACATGATAGCCCTCCTGGGTCAGATAAATCTCAATGGCGTCTACAATCTCTCTATCATCATCACATACTAAAATGTTGTACATTTCTTCTTTCTCCACCTTTCATTTTTTCTTTTCCGGCACTTTTTTTCCGCGCCGGACCTCCCACATGATTCAAAGATGATTGTACCGCAAATTCCCTCAAGTTGCCAGATGTCTTTTGTTTTCATCCTTACTGTACCAAAGGAATCTTTAGGTCCGCAAAGGAAAATCTTAAGTTTCTATAAAGTTTTGTCTGTGAATTCAGAGCTCAAACATTTTTTAGACAATTGCAATTATTTTCTTAGCACATCCTGCTTGCCGTCTATGCGGATCTCAATAATTTAAAGATCATCAACGACCGGTACGGGCATGAAGAAGGGGACTTCTCCATCCGCCTTGTCGGACAGTTTCTGCAGGATTCCATCGGCAAACGCGGTGTCTGCGGACGCATCGGCGGCGATGAATTCGCATGTCTTGTTCCGTGTTCCGACGAAACAATGTCCAGGGATCTGTACCGGACGCTGCACTCCGCATTCGACATTTTTAATAGAACGAGCGAAAAAGCATATAATATTACCGTTTCCACCGGCTTTTATCTGCTTCCGAAAGACATGGATTCCACACTTCCGGAGATGCTCGCGCATGCGGATGCAATGCTTTACGAGGAGAAACAGAAACGAGATAAGAATGTTGCGAAAATTTTACCAAAATAGGAATTGATTTTTTTCTGGAAAGCAGTTAGAATACTTGAGGGATGATTTTTGAATCCCGTATTTCAAGCGAAACAGACCGGCAAAAACGGCTGTTTGATCAAAAAATTTCTAAAAAAAGGCAGGTGAACAGAATGGATAGTTGTGATTCTCATGGGCGAAGTACCAGCATAGGACGGGAACCGGAAAATATGCAGGATGACGGCCATCCTTCTGTCCTGCTTTAATCTTAAATATTTTCCCTTCTTATCCTATGAAAACCCGAAGTAAGACACATGATCCAAACCAGTTTTGAAACGTAATTCTCTGGTTCTTTTTTCGTGTGCTTTTACTGCCCTGTGAGGGTTCCAACATGCTTTTTCGCACCGACAGCACGCATGTTTTTTTCTGCTGTCAAAAAAAAGAATGGAGGATAACGAAAAAATGGAAAAACGAGTACAGGATTATACCCAGGAGATCCTGGATACAATCCGCAGTAACTCTTCTCCGGCTGTCATGGGCAGCCGCCTGGAAGATTACCACGAAAATGACCTGGCAGATGTTCTGCCGCTTTTAACGGTTCCGGAGCGATGCAAACTGTACCGCATTCTGGACACGGACATGCTGTCCGATATTTTTGAGTATGCTGAATCCGACAACGTAGCCGAGTACCTCGAAGAGATGGATGTCAAAAAAGCCGCTTCCATCCTCTCCAAAATGGAGACCGATGCACTGGCCGAGGTTCTGCAGAAACTCGACAAAGCAAAGAAAAAACTTCTGATCGAACTGCTCGATCCGGAAGTACGCCACGATATTGAGATGATCGCCTCCTTCGATGAAGATGAAATCGGTAGCCGCATGACGACAAACTGCATCATCATCCGCGAGGATCTGAATGTCAAACAGGCGATGAGCAGCCTGATCGATCAGGCCGCAAAGAACGACAACATCTCTACCATCTTTGTTGTCAATGCGCAGCAGAAATTTTACGGAGCGATCGATCTGAAAAACCTGATCATCGCAAGACGCGACGAGACGCTCGAGGATCTGACCGTAACTTCTTACCCGTACGTATATGCAGAGGAGCCGATCAACGAGTGTATCGAAGAACTGAAGGATTATTCCGAGGATTCTATTCCGGTCCTCGACAATGACAACCGCCTGCTCGGTGTCATCACATCATCAAACATCATCGACCTGGTTGATGATGAGATGGGTGAGGACTACGCGATGTTCGCAGGTCTGACCGCAGAGGAGGATTTAAAAGAGCCGTTAAAAGACAGTATGAAAAAACGTCTTCCATGGCTGATCATCCTGCTCGGTCTTGGCATGCTGGTTTCTTCTGTAGTCGGTATTTTCGAACAGGTTGTCACAACCCTTCCGATCATCATGACCTTCCAGTCCCTGATCCTCGACATGGCCGGAAACGTTGGTACCCAGTCCCTGGCTGTTACCATCCGTGTCCTGATGGATGAGTCCCTGACCGGAAAACAGAAATTACAGCTTGTTTTCAAGGAAATGCGCATCGGTTTCTGCAATGGTCTTCTGCTTGGTGTTCTGTCCTTTGCTGTCATCGGACTTTTCATCTTCTTATTCAAGGGAAAGACCATGATGTTCGCATTTTCCGTTTCCGCCTGCATCGGCATCGCACTGCTGCTGGCAATGCTGATTTCCAGTGCCGTCGGCACCTGCATTCCGCTGTTCTTCAAAAAGATCCACATCGATCCGGCGGTTGCTTCCGGTCCGCTCATCACGACGGTCAACGACCTTGTCGCTGTCGTTACATTCTATGGCCTGAGCTGGCTGTTCCTGATCGAGATGCTGCATCTCGCAGGCTGATCTTTTGATACGACTGAAAAATTTTTAAGAGGCAGATATCAACTTTTTCTGGTTTCGGAAAAAGCTGATATTTGCCTCTTATCTTTTCTCTTCCCTTCTTTACATTCCAAACAGAAACCGATATAATAGCAGGTAACGGTGCTTTTATGCTTTGACGTTTCACAGTGCCGCAAATATTTTGAAATGAGGGTTTTTGAAAACATGATTGTCAATCTCATCACCACAGTCTACAACTTTCTCTGGGGCGATCTTTTTACGATTCCGCTCCCGGGCGGCGGCAGTCTCGGAATCTCCCTTCTGATTCTTCTGCTGATCCCAACCGGCATCTATTTTACGATCCGGACACGTTTTCTTCCTATCCGTCTGTTCCCGGACATGATCCGTGCCCTGTCGGAAAAGAAAAATGAAAAAAGCAGCCTTTCTTCTTTTCAGACACTGATCGTTTCCACCGCAACGCGTGTCGGTATGGGAAATCTGGTCGGCGTTGTCGCTGCAGTCTCCGCCGGAGGCGCAGGTGCTGTGTTCTGGATGTGGGTGACGGCTATCATCGGCTCGTCTACCGCGTTTATCGAAGCTACGCTCGCACAGCTTCACAAAGAAGAAGATCCTCTGTACGGCGGCTACCGCGGCGGTCCTGCCTACTACATTCACGATCTGGTTGAAGACCACCTCAAGAAGAAAAAACGATACGTTCTGCCGGCTGTTCTGTTTGCCATTGCCGGTCTGATCTGCTGGTGCGGTATCAGTCAGGTAATCAGCAACTCCGTGGCTTCTTCTTTTAAAAATGCATTTTCCATTCCGCCGCTTTACACCAGTATCATGCTGGTGATTCTTTCTGCAATCATCGTACTGCGGAAAAATGCAACCGTAAAGGTGCTGGATTTTATAGTTCCTGTCATGGCAGTCTGCTATTTCTTTATCACACTGTTTATCATCGCAGTCAACCTCCGTCAGATTCCTTCTGTGTTTGCACGCATTTTTGAGGAAGCCTTCGGACTTCGTCAGATGGCAGCCGGCGGTTTTGGTGCTGTTCTGATGAACGGTGTAAAGCGTGGTCTGTTTTCGAATGAGGCCGGTTCCGGCTCCGCTCCATGCGCCGCTGCCGCCGCAGAATGTGACCGCCCGGCCAAAGCAGGCCTTGTACAGGCGCTCGGCGTTTTCGTTGACACGATCGTCATCTGCAGCTGCACCGCAATGATCATGCTGCTCGCACCAAAGGATCTGATTGATGGCCTTTCCGGCATGGATCTCTTACAGACCGCCATGCAGTATCATCTGGGAAAATTCGGTGTGATTTTTATCGCACTTACGCTGTTTTTGTTCAGCTTTTCCACGTTCCTCGGCATTTTGTTCTATGCAAGAAGCAACGTTGCCTACCTGTTCGGTGACAAGTGGTGTTTCCAGACCGCTTACAAGGTTCTTGCACTTGTGATGCTGTTTATCGGCGGTATTGCCGCATACACTTTTGTGTGGGATCTTGGTGATGTCGGCATCGGACTGATGACAATTTTCAACATTATTGCACTGTATCCACTTGCAGGCGAGGCACTTTCTGAGTTAAAATCATATGAGGAGTCGAAGAAATCGTAAATCCTGTGGATTGCTGTTTCGGACCGAAAAATGGGTTTTTGAAAAAGGAGGTTTTTACACATGATCATTGAACCATCAAACTACACGTATGAGACAATGCCGGACTACACAGACGCGGTAGACGGCGCCGTGGAAATTTCAGTGACCGGAGAGGAAATGGAGATCCGCTATGCGCATAAAGTTGTCTACGACGAGGCGCACAATCTTCATCTGGAAATTTTCACACCATTCCAGATGGCGCACCCGGAGCGCACCTGGCCGTGCATCACATTTATTCAGGGATCTGCCTGGATGAAACAGTATGTCTATCAGAAAGTCGGCATGATCGCCCGCCTCGCACAGCGCGGCTACGTTGTTGCCATCGTGGAATACCGTCACAGCGGCATCGCGCATTTCCCGGCACAGATCATCGATGCGAAAAATGCGGTACGTTTTCTGCGTGCGCATGCGGAGGAATACAAGCTGAATCCATCGCAGATGTTCCTGATGGGAGATTCTTCCGGCGGACAGGTTTCTTCCGTTGCCGGCATGACCGCAAAGAGCGGAAAACTTGACGAGCCGATCAATGAGGAAAGCTGCGAGGTATGCGGTATTATCGATCTGTACGGAGCTGTTGATGTGACACTGCCGTACGGCTATCCGATAACGCTGAACCATCAGAAACCGGACAGCCCGGAGGGCATGCTGATGGGCTATGACATCACCGAGCATCTTGAGGAGGCTAAGGCAGCCTGCTCCAAAACATACGTGAACGAGAATTTCCCGCCGATGCTGATCGCACACGGCACGAAGGACACGATGGTGTTCTGCCAGCAGAGTGTCGATCTCTACCACGCATTAAAGGATGCCGGAAAAGATGTACAGCTGTATCTTCTTCGCGGCGCAGACCACGGCGGAGCAGCGTTCTGGACCGAGGAAATGATTACCGTTTACGATAACTTCTTCAAAAAATGTTTAGGTGAATGACATGAGAATTGCTTACTGCGAAGATGAACCGGCGCAGCGTTCCCGGATGGAACTGCTGCTCCACACCTTTGCGGAGCGAAAAAGGCTTCCTCTTACCGTGGAAGCCTTTTCAGACTCCGCTGCTTTTCTGTTCCAGTACCCTGACTCGTATCCGTTCGATCTCATCTTTCTCGATATTGATCTCGGCGGAATGGACGGCATGGCGCTGGCGCGGAAAATCCGTGAAACGGACAGTGAGGTGCCGATTCTCTTTCTGACGAATCATAAAGAATATGTTTTCGAAGGATATGAGGTGCAGGCGTTCCGGTATCTCTTAAAGCCGGTGACAGAGGATACACTGTTTCCGCTGCTCGAGGAGCTGCAGGCGATGCGCGGACAGGAAAAGCCGCATCTGCTGCTTTCACTTGGCGGGGAGACGCAGAAGCTGTTTCTCTCCGACCTGCTTTTTGTGGAATCCGATAATCATTATCTGACGCTGCATACAGCCGCCGGAATGGAAACTTTTAAGAAAAATCTGTCGGAGTTCCGCGAAGAACTTTCTGCCGCATGGCAGGCTTCTGGTGAGACGGGGGAATGTTTTGCGGCCGCACACCGGAGTTATCTTGTGAATCTCGCTCATGTGGAGCGGATCACGCGGACGGAATGTCTCTTGTCGGACGGAACAAAAATTCCGGTCAGCCGCGGATGCTATGCATCACTCAACCATGCGTTCCTGCAGTTTTACCGGCCGAATGCGTTTTAAAGGTTTTGCATTTTTTAATTTCCAATTCCGAACGAACCGAGGTGATGTTTCATGGCGCACATTCCATTTTTATCCCATTATCTGGAACGCAAAAATATCGAATACCAGAACCAGCTTCTCGCCCGCCAGGTCGAGGAAGTGCAGAATATCTATCTGACAATGCGCGGCTGGCGCCATGATTACCACAATCATCTGCAGTCAATGAAGGCATATGTTGAGATGGGACAGTATGATAAGCTGCAGGAATATCTCGGGCTGCTCGAAAATGATCTCGATCAGGTCAACCAGCTCTGCGACTCGGGGAATGTGAATCTCGATGCGATTTTAAATTCCAAAATTTCACTCGCCGAAAAGAACGGCATCCGCGTGGATTACAAGGCAGCCTGCCCGGCCAATCTTACGGTGAGTGATATTGATCTCTGCGCGCTGATCGGAAATCTGATTGACAATGCGGTGGAAGCATGCGAGGGACTTGCGGATCCCTATATCCGGCTTTATATTGGTGTGCTGAAAAACCAGCTGTATATTTCCGTTACGAATGCAACAAAGGATACTGTGCGGAAGCTGGACAGCGAGTATATCACCACGAAGCGCGGAAATCACGGGCATGGGCTGAAACGGATCAATCTTGTTGTGGAAAAGTACGAAGGATATATCAACCGGCAGAACGAGCCCGGCGTTTTCGTGACGGAGATTATGCTGCCGCTGTAAAAAGCTCTTTCCAGGATTTTTTGATTTTGTCCGATGATTCTACAGAGAAATTTTGCAGAACGTGAACACTTTTTTTGCTGTTCGCGTTCTTTTTTGTTCCATTTACGTACTTTTCCCCCGTGTTTTGCATGAATATGGTAGGATAACTACAGTTCACGAAAGACATGTGACAGAGGAGGTCTTTATGTATTCATTATGGTCTAACTACATTTATATTCATCGGGAGCTGTGGCATTACAGCAAAAAGCCGTTTCTCTTTCAGGCACTCGAAATCGTCTCACAGGTGCTCACCGGCTTTTTCGGGATTCTGCTTCCTGCCGGGATTCTCCTGTTTCTGGAACAGAGCAGCGGCTTTTCCGGATTTGCACTTGGAACGCTCGTTCTCTTTCTTTGCTATGCCGTTGTTTTTGTCAGCCACACCTTTCTGCAATCGCGGAACGCCTGGCAGTATACCGAATTCCGGACCGGCTTTTTTACGCGCCGCCTTCTCTGTCATTTCATGCAGATAGATTATGCGGTTCTGACAGAACCAAAAACGCTGCAGCTCGCCGAAAAAGCCGTCGGAGCCACCTGCAGCAACTGGGTCGGCGTGGAAGGCATGTTCCGATACGATGTCACAATTTATTCTTCGTTTCTTGGGCTGATTCTCTACGCAGGACTGATCGGAACCGTCCATCCGGCTATCATTCTTCTGCTGCTTGTGCTCTCGGTTCTGCAGTTTCTCAGCTACCGCCGCGCGTCTTCTTACGAAGTCCGCCGCAGAGACGATCTGTCTGAAATTGAAGTATCGCAGCGCTATTTCCAGAAACAGTCGTACAACACATCCGCCGGAAAGGATATCCGTCTGTATCAGCTGAACGGATGGCTCGATGGTGTTTATCGCCAGCTCAACAAGCGGTATCAGAAAATTCTGTTCCGCATCCGCAGCGCCTACTTTGCAAATGATCTGCTGACACTTACACTACAGCTTCTGCGCGACGGAATCTGCTATGGCTTTCTGATTTACCGTCTATCCCACGGCACGATGACCGTATCCGGCTTTGTGCTTGCGCTCGGTGCCGTCTCCGGTTTTTCTTCATATTTTAACGAGATCACCGCCGCGCTCTCCAAATCCGTGCTCTGTCTCGAGCAGATCCGCTGGCTGCGGGAATTCTTCGATCTCCCGTTCCCTGCAGGCCACACGCTGCCGTTCCGGCCGGAACTTGCGGAAGAAAAACCGCTGGAAATCTGCTTTTCCCACGTCTCGTTTTCCCATCCGGGCGGCGATAAAAGGATCCTCGATGATGTCAGTTTTACACTCCATGCGGGCGAGCATACGGCACTTGTCGGCATCAACGGCGCCGGAAAATCCACTATTGTCAAGCTGATCTGCGGGCTATATCAGCCAACGGAAGGGAATATCACCATCAACGGCATTCCCCTTGGCAGTCTGAATCCGGCACAGTATTACAAAGCAATCGCGGCGGTCTTTCAGGACCCGTTTGCACTCTCGTTTTCGATTGCAGAAAATGTGAGCTGCTCCCCACTGGAAGAGACCGATCGTAACCGTTGCCGAGAAGCACTCATCCGCGCCGGACTCTGGGAAAAAATTGCAAGTCTGCCGCAGAAAGAAGAAACCTATCTTGGCAAGGATATGGCGGACGACGGCATTACGCTTTCCGGCGGTGAAATGCAAAAACTGATGATGGCGCGGGCACTCTATAAAAATTGCCATCTGCTCCTGCTCGATGAGCCGACGGCTGCGCTCGATGCAATCTCGGAAAATAAAATGTACGAAACCTACAGCACACTGCTGAAAAATAAGACTGCGCTTTTCATCTCACACCGTCTTGCATCGACACGCTTCTGCGATACGATCCTGTTTCTCGAAAACGGAAAGATCAAAGAATGCGGAACCCACGATGAGCTGATTGCCCTTGGCGGATCGTATGCGCATATGTTTGAGGTGCAGAGCCAGTATTATCAGGAAACGGAGGAAGATATCTGATGAAAATGAAAGAACGGTTTCATGCCATCTGCCGCTTTTTAACTATGGTGAGCCAGGGCAATCACCGCGTGCTGTTCTGGCTTCTCGGAAGCGCTTTTGCAGCTGCAACGCTGCCGTATCTCTCCTTGTTTTTCTCGGCGCGAATTTTGAATTTACTGCTTGCAAAGTCGTACCGCGCCTGTCTGTATACGGTTGTCGTCTTTCTGCTTACGCAGTATGGGCTGGGATTGTTTGAAAAAATCTGCCGTCAGTATCTCGACGGCCAAAAAGAACTCTGTCTTGCACGCACGGAACAGAAAATCACCGCAAAGGCGCTGGAGCTGGAGTTTGAGAAATTCGAAAAAACAGAGACGATGGATGCCATCCGGCGCACTAACGTCTCCTCCATGGGATCGGGAAATGTGGGTGACCAGCTCATTGTCATTCATACGCTGATCACTTCCCTGCTCTCGGTTCTCTATGCCCTGTTTTTCCTGCTCCGTCTGTTTCTTCTGTCCGACAGCAGCAGGAAGAACTTTTTCACCTCGCCGTTTTCGATGCTTGCACTGCTCCTGCTCTGTGGTGTGCAGCTTGCACTTTCCTCCCGCATCAACCGCAAGAGTACACAGAAAAAGATAGAGCTGAACCAGGGCAACGACCATTCCAACTCGGTTGCCAATTATCTCGCCAATGCGACGCTGGAAGAACGGCGCGCGGACGATATCCGCATCGGTCATTTTGATCACTTTCTCGACACACAGTTTGGAAAGGCCATGGAACATTTCCTGCCGATGTACCTCGACTTCGCCCGCTTCTCCGCCATCACAGACGGAAAAAACGCGCTGCTTTCGCTCCTTTCCAATTTCGCTGCGTACCTTGTGATCGGCGCCAGGGCTCTGTACGGCGTTCTCCCCATCGGGGATGTTCTTCTGTATGCCGGTTCCGTGACACGCGCCATGAGTGATCTTCAGACATTTCTCGCAACCGGATCGGAGTTCGACTATATCAATTCCTATCTCTCGACCTATGAGGATTTCATCGCGCAGCCGTCTATGGCCTACGACGGTACACTGCCGATTGAGAAACGCGACGACGGCCAGTACGAATTTGCGTTCCACGATGTCTCATTCTCCTATCCCGGCACGGATCTTCCGGTGCTCGAGCATGTGACACTGTCCTTTGCCGTCGGCGACAAAACCGCCCTCGTTGGCCGTAACGGAGCCGGAAAGACAACACTCATCAAGCTGCTCTGCCGCCTGTATGAGCCAACTTCAGGTTACATCACCCTGAATGGCATTGACATCCGCAAATATAGCTACAAAGAGTACACGCAGGCATTCTCCGTCGTTTTCCAGGATTTCCACCTGTTTTCCCTCCCGCTCGACGAAAACATCGCCGCCGGAACCGAGATTGATGAAGCTGCTTTGCAATCCTCTCTTGCAAAAGTCGGTCTCACCGACCGTGTACAGCAACTCCCGCAGGGCGTCCGCACCCGCCTTTACAACAACAACGGCTCCGGTGTCGACCTTTCCGGCGGCGAGGCCCAGCGCACCGCCATCGCCCGCGCCCTCTACAAGGATGCCCCGTTCGTCATCCTCGACGAGCCGACCGCAGCCCTCGACCCGATCGCTGAGGCTGAAATCTACGAACAGTTCAGCCAGATGACCGCCGGCAAAACCGCTGTCTACATCTCCCACCGCATGAGCAGCTGCAAATTCTGCGACCGCATCATCGTCCTCGACCACGGCCGCATCGCCGAAGACGGAACCCACGACACCCTCCTCGCAAACCACGGCATCTACGCCAATCTTTACGAAACCCAGGCCCAATACTACACCTGAGTCCTCACCCTCCCGTCCCCCACAACGTAAATGGGAGTCAGAAAAACACAACCCCTGGCAGTTCGTGCTAAGAACTTCCAGGGGTTGTGTTTTTCTGGCTCCCCCCACTTATTTCAGGAATGCAAACGGCTCCTCATCATGAATAAAATGCATCAGATGATAAGAACACATAATCGCTACATTTTCTTCCTTTAAGATTCTCTTTGCCTCCTCGCGGTCAGCAAGGACAACTTCGATCACTTCGCTCTCTTCGAGGTATTTGCGGCTGATCTCGCCCTCGCACCAGCCGTAAACGGCAGAGCATGCTTCATCGGTCAGGCCGATTGTGGTGAAGAACGGTTTCTCGTAGCAGGGATCTACTTTCAACGGGTGAAACGTAAGACCAGTCTCCTCATGCATCTCGCGCACGGCGGCCTCGTGGAACTCCTCGCCCGGTTCTACCAGCCCTGCCGGGAATTCATAGATGTAGTCGTCAATAGAAACGCGGTACTGGCGCACCAGAACAATTTTGTCGCGCTTTTCCCCGTACAAACTGTACATCAGCACGCCGTCCGGCGTATTTTTTCTTGTTTTGATCTTCATCTGCTCGATGGATTTTGCGCGGGAAGCCACATAATAGCGGAAGTGATGGTTTACTTTGTTTGTTCCTTCCACCAGGTAAAGATTTACGAACGGATTTTCCGTCTGTTTTGTGATTTTTTCAACATTCGGCATAAGTAACAACCTCTTTCTTTTCTCTTTTACTGGTCAAAATCAGCCTCAAACACGCCCTCCGGGGTGCGCATCGTCAGCACGCCGAGGTTGAATTCATCATCCATCACCGTGATGTGGTACTCGAAAATCACATCATCATCAAATTTCGATAATACCACATAGGAACCGTTCTCTTTTCCCTCGATCTGGTCGCAGATGTCATCGTAAACATCGCTTCCCGAAATCGGCCGCGGATAGCCGGATTCTTTGATTTTCTTTTCAATCATTTCATATAATTCGTTCATGTTCTGCCCTCGTTTTTCTTTTTATCGGTTATGTTTCATTGTACCACGAAAAGACCCGCGGGGACAATCCATTGCGGCGATTCACCGTGAACTTTTTTTATTTTCATACATCTTCTGGTCCGCCTGTTTCATGATGACGGATTCCGAGTTTTCCATGTTTTCCCGGACCATTCCGCCGACGGTGCCGTTGATTCTGTTGTACGCCGTCATGATGCCCTCTGCGCCGCTCTCCTCAATACATCTGCGGAACGGCTCGAGATACAGCTCGTATTTATTCCGCGGGTCAATCGAAGAGTTCTTCCAGCCGCGGCCGACCTCGGTGTTGTTTCCATAGAAGTGTTTCAGGGTTGATGCACAGCGCAGATATTTTGGATCGTCGCCCTGCATTCCCTCGATGTAAGCGCCGGCCATTTTTCCGGTCAGCACAGGGTCCTCGCCGTAGCCCTCCTCGTTTCTTCCCCATCTCGGATCACGCTCGAGGTCAACGGTCGGTGCCCAGCGGCTGCGGGAAGGATGTCGTCACGTCCGGCTTTCCTTTACGATCTCAACCGCCTCTTTCACCAGCCCTTCGATGCGGTCGAATTCGTTGTTTTCAATCATCGTATTTTTTACCATCCAGCTTCCGCCGCATGCTGCGATGCGGTCGTATGCCAGGTATTCTCTTACATTCTGCGGGTTGATGCCGCCGGTCGGCATGAATTTCATCATGGTGTACGGTGCTGCGATGGCACGGATGTATTTCAGTCCGCCTGCCGGTTCTGCCGGGAAGAATTTCACCATGGTGAGCCCAAGACCGATCGCCTGCTCCATCTCCGTCGGGGTCACGATGCCCGGGATCACTGGTACTTCGTGTGCCTGGCACCATTTTACTACCTCCGGATTGAGGCCCGGGCTGACGATAAATTTTGCTCCGGCTTTCACGGCGCGGTCCGCCTGCTCAGTTGTGAGCACAGTTCCGGCTCCCACCAGCATTTCCGGGAATTTTTCGCTCATAATGCGGATGGATTCTTCTGCCGCATCGGTGCGGAAGGTCACTTCGGCGCAGGCAAGTCCGCCCTTGCAGAGAGCTTCGGCAAGCGGCTCTGCTTTTGCTGCATCCTGTAAAACGACAACCGGCACAATGCCGTATGTTCCAAGCTGTTCGAGAATCTGATTCATGATAGCTGTTCCTCCGTTTTGATCTTTATCTGAAATTTATTCTGCATTCTGTTTTTATTTTATTCCCTTGTATCATAACCGGACAAATTGTTTTTTTCTATTGTGCGGATTGCCGAATACATTGTAAAACTTGCTGTTTTGTGATATGCTGGGAATTGTTGTTATGGTTCAAAAATATCATTTTTTTGCAAGGATGCTTTTATTATGAAAGAAAAACTGCAGACGAAATTTGCCACCCGGCAGTACATGATTTCGGATACGTTTGAGTTATACTATTACAGCACCGACGATGTGCCCGGCGTAAAAGAACATACGCATACGCATTATGAGTTCTATCTCTTTCTCGAAGGGGCGATCTCACTGGAAATCGACGGAGTGCTCTACACACCGACGCCCGGCGATCTTCTTCTGATTCCGCCCGGCGTGCCGCATCATCTGGTGATGCACGACCTGTCTGTGCCGTACCGCCGCTTTGTGTTCTGGGTCAGCGCCGCTTTTGCAGAACAGCTCCGCGCCCGTTCCGCCGACTACGTTTACCTGATGGAATACGCTGCCGAAAATCAGAAATATCTGTTCCCGCTCGATTCCGTCGAGTTCAACACGATCCAGTACCGCACCATCCGCCTGATCGAAGAAATGCGGTCCGATCATTTTGGAAAAGAGACGCAGATTTTTCTCTACGTCAGCGACCTGCTGATGCAGATCAACCGAACGGTGTATGAGCAGCATCACCCGCTCACCCGGAAAGCACAGCTCTCGCTGTATGAACAGCTCTGTTTCTATATTGATGAGCACCTGTCCGAGGATCTGTCGCTCGAACGGCTGGCGGCGGAACTTTTTGTGAGCAAATATCACATTGCACACGTTTTCAAGGATGAAATCGGTATGTCGATCCACCAGTACATTTCCAAAAAGCGGCTGGCAAGGTGCCGTGAAGCGCTGCTCGGCGATGTACCGGTCACAAAGGTGTATCTGCTGTTCGGATTTCACGACTATTCGAGTTTTTACCGCGCGTTTAAAAAAGAGTACGGGATCTCGCCGAAGGATTTTAAAGAACTGCATACCGTTACCAGCGATTAACACGGTCGTTCCAAATGCACTGTTCACTTTGTACTTTTCAGGAGGATTTTTAATATGTTTCAGATGTGGGGAAAATTAGTGGAAAACAATCATATTCTTCAGGATCTTACCGTCTGCATCGACGATGAGGATACCAGAACGCACAAGGTCTTCCGTGCGCTCGATGAAATCTGTGATGCCTGGAATCTGGCGAAGCCGATCTGGCTCGATACGAATATTTCGGAGTTTAAACGGAGATCGAAAACGCGGTTCACACAGGATAATTTTATTGAATCGCTGGAGTTTGATTATCTGGAAATTCAGATTACAGAGGAATAATGTTCTCTCGTTTTTGCAGCGAATAAAGCAAATGCAAAAGCCGGGCATCCGGCGGAACTTGGGAGCGGCTGTTCTTACAGTCCCCTCTGCGGTTCCGTCGGATGTCCGGCTCTTTTTATGTATTTTGTCCCTGGCTTTGTACCCCTTTTATACCACGCGGTTTTCCATGCCGCCTTCCAGGTACGAAGCAATATTTTTCTGCACCAGTCCGATCAGGCGCGTGCGGGCTTCCTTCGATGCCCAGGCGATGTGCGGCGTGATGTACAGGCGGTCGTCGTCCGCCATTTTCAGCAACGGACTGTCACTGCGGATCGGCTCGCTGGAAAGTACATCGAGCGCTGCTCCGGCGATCAGGCCCTCGCGCAGGGCACAGCAGAGGTCACGCTCATTCACGATCGAGCCGCGGCCGACGTTGATCAGAATTGCGTTCCGCTTCATGTTGGCAAACGTTTCGATATTCATCAGGTTCTCGGTCGCCTCATTTAACGGGGCGTGGATGGAAACCACATCAGAATCCTTCAGCAGACGATAGAGATCGACCCGCTCGTAGTCCGGATCATCGTGTGCACCGGAGGTGGAGTAATAGATCACACGGCAGCCGAATGCCTGTGCAATCGAAGCCACTTTTCTGCCGATCGCGCCAAGGCCGATGATGCCCCACGTCTTGCCCTCCAGCTCGGTGAACGGTCTGTCCATGCAGGTGAAAAGACTGCTGGCGGCGTAGCTGCCGTTTTTTACGTAATCATCGTAATAACGGAGTTTTTCTGCCAGATAGAAGTACATCGCAAAGGTGTGCTGGGCCACGCTGACGGTGGAATAGCCGGCGACGTTCGTCACGGCGATGTTGTGGCGCTTCACATAATCGAGATCGATGTTGTTGATGCCGGTCGCGGTGACGCAGATCAGTTTCAGGTTCTCCGCGCCGGACAGGGTGCGGCTGCACATGCGCACCTTGTTGCAGATGACGATATCCGCCTCCCGCACACGCTCCGGGCATTCCTCCTCCGTTGTTTTTTCATATACTGTCACTTCTCCAAAACGGGAAAAGCCGGACAGATCCATGTCCTTTCCCAGTGACTCTGCCTCAAGAATTACAAGTCTCATGTTGGTTCCTCCTTTTGCAGATGATGATTCTGCTTTATCCGGGAAAGCAGTGCCGCCTGTCTGTTTTGAAAGACAGCACTGCCTGAAATATTTTTATCTTAGATACCTGCGGACTGCCGATTCGGAAATATGGTCATGTCGATATGCCATGCTCCCCGGCCTGATCCCCTGGTATTTACACGTATTCGCTGATAATTTCCCTCATCAGCTTCTCTTCCTCGGGCGTCAGCATTCCGGCAAACCTGCTCTCGGCCGCGGCGGTCTGGCGGATGCCCTCCCTGACTTTCGAAATCCTCGCTTCTTTTTCCGGGTCTGCGAACAGTTCATTCCGCTCTTTGGCGGACTCGCTTCCCGCAGTCTGCGGTTTTGCTTTCGCCGCTCCGGTTCCTGCCTGTGCCATGGTTTCCGCCTGCACCGGCTGCCATTCGGTCTGCTGTACGGTTTCCAGCACCGCACTCTGTTTCGTCGCTGCAAACTCATTTTCCAGATAGTCTGTCCAGCCGTTCAGCAGAATTTCCTCTTTTCCGCCGAAATCCAGACAGAGCCGGAAAAAGACAAGGCCTCCGGCGAGCGCGATGCCCGTTCCGAGGTAGCGCATCAGCTCCGCCTCTCCATAACGGTATCGGTAGATCGCCCACAGCGAAAGAATCGACAGCGCCAGAACCGTGAGGATCATATTCTGGCTTCCGCGCAGAAGCGTCGGGACTGCCATTCCCGCTGACCTGCCCTGTGCAATCTGGCTGCGCATAAACGCCCCGGCATTCGAAAAGGGATGCGCTTTTCTCTGACACGTTTCCAGCACCGACCTGGTCCATTTCGACTTTGGTTCCTTCAGCCTTCCGAGATCGCGGATGGCCCGGGTGTAGAAACGGTTATTCCAGAACAGGCACCACACACCGGCGATTCCTGCTGCTATCATTGCGTATAAGAACACATTTTGTTTCACACAAAACTCCAGCATTCTTATTCCCCCTGATGATTTTTGAATTTGCCTGTCATGATCATATGCCGGTGCTTCCGTTGCGGTGCATCGGCGGATGCCGCGGCAGAATTTGCGCGCACAGGATTCTTCCGCTGGCATATCGGACAGAAGGACGTCTCCTCCTCCGATGTGCCACAGTATAGCACCGCCGGAAAAATTTGGAAACAAAAAACGTTCGTCAAATTCTTTGTGATTCTGTGCTTTTTCGCGTGAATTTTTATTTTTCGTTCCTTCAGGGGACTGCTTTCGTGCCGGTTCGCGTGGTTTCGCTGGTTTTCGCCTGCCCGTTTGTCGATTTTTTCTTCTTGCTTTTTTTAGATTACAGGCGTTTTGCCATTTCCTGCAGCAGGTTGACACAGTGGCGGGCTGCCTCGCTCTCAAAGGTCGGGTAGTCCATTGTTGCGCTGTCGTCTGCTTTGTCGGAGATGGCGCGGAGTACGACGTATGGAATCTTGTTCAGATAAGCGCCCTGCGCAATCGCAGCGCCCTCCATCTCGGCGCAGGAACCGTTGAATTCCTCGATCAGACGGTTTTTCACTTCTTTGCTGGAAATAAACTGATCACCGCTGACCACGCGTCCGCGGAATACCTGGATTTCCGGATTGACTTCCTTGCAGACTTCCTCTGCCACCTCTGCGAGGTGCTCGTCTGCCGGGAAGCTTAAAACACCCATCTGCGGAATCTCGCCGAGCGGGTATCCGAAGATGCGCACATCCATGTCATGCTGAACAGCATCGGTCGAGATGACGATATCGCCGATGTTGATTTCATTCCGCAGGGAGCCTGCAATTCCGGTGTTGATGACACAGTCCACGCCGTAATCATCTACAAGAATCTGGGTGCAGATACCGGCATTTACTTTGCCGATTCCGCTGCGCACAACAACCACTTCTTTTCCGTTCAGGTAACCGTGATTGAACTCCATGGATGCTTTCGTGCGGATTGTAACATCCGTCATCATTTCCTTTAAGCTTGCAACTTCAACTTCCATTGCACCGATAATTCCAATTAACTTCATGTTTATGATATCCTCCAATAACTTTACATGTACTCTCCGATTCTTTCTGTTCTTGCTTTTATGAAATCATTTTTGTCAGCGGTCAGCCGCTAAAGTAAGAACGGAAAACTCCGGGAGTCCATTTTCTTTTCCTTCTGGTTTCTTTGTAATTCCTGTTACAGTATACAATAAATTTGGGATCTGTGGTATCTTTTTTCTTTGCTGTTTTCGTAATCTATGGTATAATAGCAGGAACCGAAGAATTATCGTGGCTAAAGTTCACGATAATGTTCTAATTTTTTATTCACAAAGGAGGATCCTATCGATGGAATATACAACAAAAGGTACCTGTTCCAGAAAAATTCTGTTTGAGGTAGAAGACGGTAAAGTACACAACGTACAGTTCGTAGGCGGATGCAACGGAAACACACAGGGTGTTGCAAGACTCGTTGAGGGCATGGACGTAAACGAAGCCATCTCCCGCATGAAAGGCATCGACTGCAACGGACGCGGAACATCATGTCCAGACCAGCTTGCAAAAGCGCTGGAACAGGCTATCCAGAAATAACTTTTTTTACGCTTGCTCTTTTTTATTATAATAACTCCCCGGGGAATGCTCACCCCGGGGAGTTTGTAATTTATCCACTTCTGTTTTTTCTTTTCTGATGCAGCACAGCTTCCCTGCCGCCTGCTTTCTTCCGGTTTTTCTTCTATATTAATAGCACAGTCTTTCTTCCAGCCACCGGACTGCTTTATCTGTCCCATTTGTCGCAGAGACTGTTGATCTGATCGGCAAATTTCGAAAGGTCTTTGTTAGCACCGCCTTTGTTTCTTGTAATGACGGTGAGCAGCCGCTGACCAGCCGCAACGAGACGATCGAAGACGGCATTTCCGCTGCTTCTCGTGCGCAGTGTTCCTGCGTTTGCCGTTGTTTCCTTCTGGATCGGAATGCCAACGGTTTTTTCGATGAATTCATTTTCTTTCAGGTCAAATACCGTGCCGGAGAACGGAGCCATCGCCGGGTAGCGGAATTCGTCCCACAGTTTTTCTGCAAAAATTTCCGTCACTTTATCTTCGCCGTGCGTTACGAAAACGCGGTCCGGTTTTGCCTGCAGACTGCCCGCCCATTTGAGCAGTCCTTCCTGATCTGCGTGGCCGCTCATGCCCGGAAACTGGATGATGTGCGCGTTCACATGAACCTCTTCCTGGAACAGTTTCACCTCCTTCGCGCCTCCGATCAGCGCCCGTCCCAGTGTACCGACGGCCTGATAGCCGACGAAGAGAACCGTGCTCTCCTGCCGCCAGAGGTTGTGCTTCAGATGATGCTTGATTCGGCCTGCATCGCACATGCCGCTTGCGGATATGATGACCTTCGGGGTTTCGTTGAAGTTGATGGCTTTCGACTCATCGGATGTAATCGAGAGCTTTAAGCCCGGAAACAGAATCGGATTAATGCCCTGCGCAAGGAGCGCAGCCGCATCGGAATCGTAGCACTCTTTCTGATGATCGCGGAAAATATTGGTTGCCTCAACGGCAAGCGGACTGTCCACGTAAACCGGGAATTCGCCGTGGCCGTGAACCAGATGTTCTGCCTTAATTTCACGAATAAAGTACAGCATCTCCTGCGTTCTTCCAACAGCAAACGACGGGATCACGAGGTTGCCGCCGCGGTCGAGCGTTTCCTGAATGATTTTTGCCAGCTCCGGTACATAATCCGGTTTCGGACCGTGGCTCCGGTCACCGTAGGTGGATTCCATAATCACGTAATCAGCGCTCTCCGGGTACTCCGGGTCGTTGATCAGCGGCTGATGGATATTTCCGATATCGCCGGAGAAGAGCAGTTTTTTCGTCACACCGTCCTCTGTCAGCCACAGCTCAATGGATGCGGAACCGAGCAGATGACCGGCATCGAGGAAACGGATCTGAATGCCGTCCGATAGTGTCACACGCTGATGATACGGAATGCCCTCCAGCAAGCGGATCACGCCGAGGGCGTCCTCCATTGTGTATGGTGTGACGTAATCTTCTTTTCCCGCCCGGCGGTTCTTGCGGTTCCGCCACTCGGCCTCGGCAAGCTGAATGTGTGCGCTGTCCCGGAGCATGATGTCCGAAAGCGCTACCGTCGCCGGAGTCATATAGATTGGGCCGCGGAAGCCGTGCGCATACAACAGCGGCAGATTTCCGGTGTGATCGATGTGCGCGTGCGTGATCAATACAAAATCAAGCTGGGATGCCGGGACCGGAATTGGTTTGTTTTCGTAAATATTCGGTCCCTGTTCCATACCGCAGTCCACTAAAAACTTCTTTCCGGCAGCCTCCAGATAATAACAACTGCCCGTCACTTCATGTGTTGCTCCAAGAAATGTAAGACGCATAAGATGCCTCCTGTTCTCCCGTTTTGTTCGGGGACAAAATGTTGTCACTACGGGTCAAAACACGCGTTATGCGTTTGGCCCGTTATCGCGGCCAGCAGTCATCAAGTTCTCATGCCAGCATGGTCTTTGACGCGTTGTCCGCGAAAATAATCTGAAATTTCTTTTGTATTTTATGCTTATTCTCTCTTTTTTGATTATTATAGCATAATACCTGGCAGATTCCAACGGAATTTTAAGGCAGATTGCACAACAATCTTGATATTTTTGTTCAATTATGGGCATCGGCCGCCGGAAGTGCATAGAAAAGAGGCACCGGTATTCCTGCAGTAATACCGATGCCTCACTTATCGGGGCCAGCCGATGTTCCGTATGATCACTCACACGCTGAACATAGTAACACATGATGACTCAGATCTGTATTGTGGTTGGAAAAAGGAATTTCGACGCGTTGAAAATCCTGAAAGATCTGCGTTTTCGTCTTAATATATTCATTGTTATAAGGTTTCTATAGGGGACTGGCCCCGGTTTTTTAAGGGGGAGGGAGGTGGTGAACTACTGGGCTAAAAATTGTTTCCGTTTGTTTACACTACTCACTTGTGCCTTTGTTCGAAGCTATTGATTTTATAGAATTTTAATTATCCAATATAGATACCATTAGTTGAACTTCCGCCATTTTCAGTAACACCATTTTTAGTGCATGAATGATAACCACGTAAACGATAATAATAACCTTTTTCTACCTTTACTTGTGTTCCCATATACAAACTCTCAGTGTTATAGTCCACTTTTCCCCACTTTTCATAGCTATAAAAATTACCATCACCCTTTGAACGCTCTAAGTAAACATTCAATTTCACAGTGTTGCATGTAACATTACATTCCGTTCCAGCAGCAATTCCAACATAACCATTTCCGTTATTCGTAATCCTAACAAATCCCTGATGCAGATATGTACTTCTTGCTACACTCTGATAATCACCGCTTGATTCTAAATCGTTTGTCAATACAGATCCATCAATTGTATCACCAAGATAATCCAAAGCATCTGCTTCTACATTTACTACATTCAATGACATCGCTAAGACGAGCATCATGCAAAAGAGTAAGTGTTTTAAATTCATAACCTTTTTCATACTTCCTCTTTCCCCTCGTCCTCATCTACATTATATATACGTACACATTTAAAAATGATTACAAATTATACTGCATTTCATTTAAAATTTTTACTAGCTCTTTCTTTTCTATCTGTCCACTTAATTCATAATACGCATCTTTATATTTCCAAACCGCATAATAATTTTCTTCCTCATTTTCAGACATTGTTCCCATCTCAACATCTAACACATCATCTAAAGTTTCTATTTGAACTTTTTCCCTATCCTTCCAATTTCCTTGCGACAAATCTTTTTCATTCCCCAACAAATGAAAATATACAAAATTTTCATTATATTTGTATTTAATTACTGCCATTTGTGCTTCCGGTACTATAAAAAAATCCTTGTACTCCATACCTTCCGGAATATAATAGAATTCTGGTACTGCAATATGAATTTTTTCTACAATCTCTGTCTTCGCTTGTTCAAAATTAGATTCTGAATCATCTCGATTTTCACCATTATCTGTCCAAGTCACATCACCCGAATTCCGAACCCCACTAATCGTCTCCACCAACCGAATCCGATTCGCCTCGCTCGTCATACTCGCTCCAAAAACGCACGCCCCCACAACCAACACAACACCAGCTGCCTTTGCCGTCCGTACCCAGTGTTTTGTTGTTTTCGCTCTCTTCGCAATCTTCTTCTGTCTCTCCGCCTGCTTTTCGCGTTCTGCCTTTCTCTCCACGATCTGGCGGCGGATCTCCAGTGTTTTTTCTGTCGGGTTGCCTTCCGCGTCCGCGAGTCCTTCCTTCTGGAGTCGCTGCTGGAAGCGCTCGTACATTGCGTTCAGTTCTTCCTCTGAAAGTGCAGGCGCAGCCTCCGGCTCCTGTTCTGTTGCTGTGTTTCCTTCCTCTGCCTTTACAACTGCCGATTCCCCTTCCACCGTTTTCGAATCCGCAGCCATTTTTTCTTCCATCGTCTGCTCCAGTTTCTTTTTCAGCTGTTCTTCTTTTTCTATCTTTTTCATCTTCTTCCGTTCCTCGGCATTTTCCATGTTGTAACCGCTCTTGACTTTTTTTCTTCTTGAGGGGATAATAAAAGCCAAATGATATTATCAAATTCCAGGGAGGAATTCTCATGAAGCATATTGTTCTGACAGGCGGAGGTACCGCCGGCCATGTTACCCCGAATATTGCCCTGATTCCAAAATTAAAGGAAGCAGGTTATAAAATCTCTTATATCGGTTCCTACGACGGTATGGAGCGCAAGCTGATCGAAGATCTCGGCATTCCGTATTACGGAATTTCATCCGGAAAGCTGCGCCGCTACTTCGATCCGAAAAACTTTTCCGATCCATTCCGCGTCGTAAAAGGCTACTTTGAAGCAAAAAAACTGCTCAAAAAGCTGAAACCAAACGTTGTCTTCTCCAAAGGCGGCTTCGTTTCGGTACCGGTTGTCCTTGCCGCCAAAGCATGTAAAGTCCCGGCGCTCATCCATGAATCGGATATGACGCCTGGCCTGGCAAATAAGCTGTGTATTCCGTCCGCTGCAAAGGTCTGCTGTAATTTCCCGGAAACCGTTAAATGTCTCCCGGAAAACAAAGCCGTTCTGACCGGAACGCCAATCCGCCAGGAACTGCTGTCCGGCGATGCACGGGAAGGCCTGAAGTTCTGCGGATTCAATGCCGCAAAACCGGTTATTCTCGTCATCGGAGGAAGCCTCGGTTCCGTCGCTGTCAATCATGCGGTCCGTTCTATTTTACCAGAACTTCTGAAAGATTTCCAGGTGATTCATCTCTGCGGTAAAGATAAACTGGATGCATCCTTAAATGGTACCGAAGGTTACGTTCAGTTCGAGTACATCAAAGATGAGCTCCCGGATCTCTTCGCCGCAGCAGATCTGATCATCTCCCGCGCCGGCGCAAATGCGATCTGCGAAATCAGTGCTCTGGCAAAACCAAACATTCTGATTCCGCTTTCTGCCAATGCCAGCCGCGGAGACCAGATTTTAAATGCGCGTTCCTTTGAGCGTCAGGGTTACAGTAAAGTTCTGGAAGAAGAATCCGTGAATGCGCAGACTCTTCAGTCCGCAATCCGTGAGGTTTACGAAAACCGTCAGACCTACATCAATGCGATGAAGAAGAGCAGCCACACCGATTCCATCGGCCGCATCCTTTCCCTGATCCAGGAATGCGAACGCAAATAGTAACTACAGAAATCCCCTTTCTCTGGCTTTGTCAGCAAAGTGCTGGCAAAGCCATTTTTTCGTCCGGGTCATTTTCACCCGCAGATTTCCGATGGTGATACCCATTTCGGATGCTACTTCCTTTTCCGAACGCTCATGCACCTTGATTTCACGCGTAATATAATAACCCGATTCATCATGATCTTTCAGTGCATCCATCACTTCCTGAAAAAAATGATTTCTCTCCTGCTTTTCTTCCTCTGCAAGCGTCGGAAGTTCCATCTCTTCCGCCCGAAGATCCTCATCCAGTTCGTTCCAGTCAAAACGTTGTGTTTTTCTTTGATAATCAATTCCCAGATTCTTTGCAGCGACACGGACCCAGCCTTCTACTCTGTCTTCATCCAGCGCATCAATATTCAGGTACAGTTTCACCATCGTTTCCTGTGCGATATCATCCGCATCGGCTTCATTGTGCACCACCTGCATTGCGGCTGAATAGGCTGTCATTACATACTTTTTATATATTTCTGAAAAGTTATTTTTGTCCATTGTTCTCCGCCCCTGTTCGTCTGTCATTGATTCTTTTTCTGGCTGCTGCCAGCCTTTTCTCAGGCCTTCAGCTCTGCCGTCACGCTCTCAATGATCTGCTCTTTTACCGCATCCTCGAGAGTTCCCTGCTTCCATGCAGCAATACCGGCATTGTCACCTTCATATCTTGGAATCAGATGCATATGGAAGTGGAATACCGTCTGTCCTGCTGCCTCACCATTGTTCTGTACCAGATTGAAGCCATCGGAATGAAGCGCTTTCGTCATGGCTGTTGCCATTTTTTTGCCGAGAATCATTGCTTTCGCTGCGGTTTCATCCGGAATTTCATAAATGTTTGCAAAATGCTGTTTTGGAAGAATCAGCGCATGTCCTTTCGTTGCCGGTCCCTGATCCAGAATGACACGGAACTCATCGTCCTCATACAGTGTCGCGGTTGGAATTTCTCCGTTTGCTAATTTACAAAAAATACAATCCATGATCTTTTTCTCCTTTACTTTTTTTAATTTTTCTGTTGTTCAGAATCCCGTTCTGCACGGTTCCGAACAACTCTATTTTCTCACTATTTGTCGAAAAATGTCAAATAATGCAGAACGCTTTTTGTTGCGCGCTCCCCCTTTTCAATGCTAAACTTTTGCCTAATCAAAAATCATTACCTACGCATCATAAGGAGGATACGGCTATGTCAAAAGAACCAACAACCAATTCACAGGGCTTATCGGAAGAATGTCACGCTATGATTTCCCGGATTTCACATGAGGTTCGAAATCCTGTTGCGGTTATCCACAGCTTTCATCAGCTTCTTCTTTTAGCGCATCCGGAGCTTTCCAACGATCTCTATTTTCAGAAAATCCAGGAAAATATGGCTTTTCTGAACTCCCTGCTCGATGAGCTCTCCTGCTATAATCATTCATATCGGGCGGTACGCGCTTACGTGAATCCTTATCTTCTGCTCCAGAATCTCTGTGCCGATACCGGCGTTCTCCTCGAAAAACAACAGGTTTCCATTGAACTTGTCAAGGAATCTGCCATTCCGCGCTTTGCCCTTGATACCACGCAATTTCGTCAGCTTTTTCTGAACCTGATCCGAAATGCGGCGGAAGCAATGCCTTCCGGCGGAACGATCAAAATCTCTCTCTGTTTCGACGGTGACTTTCTGACCATCCGTGTGCAGGACACTGGCTGCGGAATCCCCGCCGAGGATCTGCCGACTCTCTTTGACCTTTTTGTCACACATAAGAAAAACGGAACCGGCCTTGGACTTGCCATCTGCAAGGAAATTGTAACTGCACACGACGGCACGATTTCCGTTTCTTCCGTGCCCGGGGAAGGAAGCACCTTTACGGTCGTTTTCCCCTTTTCCTGATCCTTGCCATTCCCGGATAGAGAACCGCCATCAGGACTGCACCTGCCAAAAAACCGCCGATGTGTGCGAAGTTGTCCACATTTGAAGACTGGAATCCGACCAGCAGCGAAAGGACAGCCATGACGGCCATCCGCCGGAAGGTGAGATCCTCCAGCCTTCCTTTCCGAAATGCCAGAAGAACAAGCATCGCTCCGACTGCAGAAAAAATCGCTCCCGAAGCGCCGGCGGAAACTGCCGGTGCTTCCCCTGTTTTCATCAGGAACAGTTCATGCAGATACGAGCACAGATTTCCGACGAGTCCGCCGCCCATATAGATGACCAGATAACGGATCTTTCCAGCTGCGCGTTCCAGGTAATCCCCAAGGAACAAAAGAAGCAGCATGTTGTTGATCAGATGCTGGATGCCAAAGTGAAGAAACATACTCGTAAACAGGCGATAGTATTCTCCGCTCTCAATCAGCGGCGCATACGCCGCACCGCAGTCCATCATATGTCTGGAGCTCTCTGTCCCTCCGGTCAGTGTGACTGCAAGGAATACCAGAATATTGCATACAACGATGACCAGATTGATGCTGTTTTTTGACCTCTTCCACATACGGTCCACGATATCTTCGTTCGGATCGTAACTGTTTTTCCTTTGTTCTTCCATTACATCATTTCCTTATCTGTGCTATTTTTTTATTATAATTTAATTCACTTGTAAATGCAAGAAATCGTCAAATTTTTTTCTTTTTTGATAAACGTTTTTCGACAATTATTGACGCTTCACGACGGCTTTCGACGTTTTATGACATTATTTTTTACATTATTTCTTTTTTTAATTTTATGCATAATTTTCTTTTCTATAATATTTTTGTTTCATTCGCATAACTTTTTTCTTTGATCATTCTGCCATATTAAAAATAACGCATCCAGCGCTTTCTCCAAATCGAAAAAGTGTAATGCGTCATTTTTCTCTAATTTCTGTTTTTCTCTCCCGCCTTATACCGGTATTTCTTCCCGGCAAATGAGATATCGTCTCCATCCTCCAGCTTCTTTTTTGTCTCGCCCATCAATGGAACGCCATTCACCGTTGTTCCGTTCCGCGAATTCAGATCCAGCAGATAATCTCCCTCTTCTGTACTGACCAGCTTTGCGTGAAGGCGGCTTACCGTACGGTATGGCAGAATTACATCTGCCGCCGCTGACAGTTTTCCAATCAATGTGCTTCCGCGTTCAATCGGAATCAGCGGAAGATCAATCGGATCTATCGGAATCAGATATGCCCTTCCCTCATCCTCCGGGCTGGTCAGCAGTTCCGTTTTTCCAAACAGATCCTCTTCATGCCCCTCCAATTCCATCAGGCTGTGCATCTTTCTGTTTTCCTGTTCTTCATTCTTTTCCCATGTTTTCTCTTTTTCGACTGAGGAATCCCTTTTCCATCCCTGCTGTTCTGTATCGCTTTTCGGATTCCATGTTCCATCTTTCTGTTTTAAGCCCTTCCGATTCTGATATTCCGAAAATACATCTCCTGTTTCTCCTTGTTTCCGGATTCCTGCGGCCTTCCCATAGCTTCCTGTTTCTGTTCCCGACTGCCGCTTTTTCCATCGGCTGGCAAGTTCCAATGCCAGACTTACAATTCCCACAACAGCCGCCGCTCCTCCCAGCACCAGATACCAAACAGTTTCGGCCTGTGTCCACCGCAGTGCCAGCACACCTCCCAGAAATCCGATGCAGATCACTGCTTCCACAATATTTTTCCAGCGTCCTTCATCCTTTTCTTCCTCCGCTTCCACAAAAAAATTTTCCGCCGCTTCCGCTTCTTGTTCTCCCCAAAGTGTTTCCTCCATCTGTACAGGCGGATTTTCTTCCCTAGGACGCTCTTTTCCCTCCTGCTCCGTCGTTTCTTTCTTCTCTTTCCCTGTCTGATATAAGAGTGCCTGAATCATCTCAACCGAAAAGATCTCCGCCGAAATCTCCCGATACAGTCCATACCCGAGTACTACCGCATCCTGCTCCTGGTGATCCAGCTTCGGCAGCAGATATTCCATCAGCTCCCGGATCTGCTTCTGAAAACAGCCTGTGTGTCCCTGCTTTCCCGGCAGATAACAGAAGGAAAAGTTCTCCAGATTTGCATCTGCAAAAACCAGCTCCGGCTGCAGAACGAGGCCGTCCGGTGCAAGCAGGTACTGCCCCAGTTCTTCGAGAAGATCCAGCAGCTGTTCAAATAGTTTCCGCAGCGCCTCCGCCCCAATCGAGCGCTGTTCAAACACACTCTGAAGCGACTGCCTTGATGTCACCTCATAGTAAAACAATGTTTTATCATCCATTTTCCCGATTTTGCAGTCCAAAAGCCCTGGGATTGTGTTTGTCAGCAGCATACGGATCTGATACGACGCCGTGTCCGGCTCTTTTTCCTCCTGTAAAATAACATATGTATGATTCAAATCTCTTTTATAATCAATCTGCATTTCTCCGCTTCCGTCCTTACTTCTGGTTCCAGATCTGTTTTACTGCCCGTATCTTCCGGATCGTTTTCACCGGATTGTTTCTCCTGCTTTCACTCAAAACCGAATATTCCCACGCGTTCCGGCTCCAGATTGGCAGAATGTTTCCTTCTGCTTTTATCTGAATCTCTTTTTCTCTGCATTCCGTCTGTACGGTCACCGGTTCAGCCGGAAGCGGTATCTGGGAAATCCACCATTCCATCCGGCTTTGGGCGGCTGCCTCTCCTTTTTCCACAGACAGACGGCCTTCACTGGCGGCAAGCATTGTGCTTTCATATGCCGCAAATGTATACCAGCTCCGTGCGTGTACAAAAAAGGTCAGCGACAGCAGAAGAAAAATCACCATCAGAACAAGCGGCACGACCAGAACTGCCTCTACCGTAATACTTGCTTTTCTCATTTTCACTTTCAAAGCATTCCGCACCTCCCCACAAATCCAAGCAGCAGAAACGGCACCAGCGGTATGGAATCCTGTTTCCGTATTTTCTTCCGCATCAGAAGGACTCCGCAGAGTACCGAACAGAGAATGAGTCCCAGCGTCAGAACGCCGAATGTCTGCCCAAATCCCAGCCAGATTCCAACCGTCAGAAGCAGAAGGCCGTCCCCGTATCCCACCTGTTCCCGTGATATATAACTGAGCGTCAGAAATCCTGCTCCCGGCAGCAGGGACAGCAGCCATTCCAGCCACGATGTCTGTTCCACCAGAATCTGCCATCCAATGCCTGCAAGGAATAAAACACCGGTCAGGACAAGGCTGATCTGCCGTTTCCTCACATCCATTCCGGCAAGAATCCCCAGATACAGCAATATAATTGCACTCTTTACTTCTTCCTGATACACAGCCGCGGCCTCCTTTCCGCAAACCCGAGTTTCTGTTTACCGTCCTTCTTTCCAGTCTCACCCGGAAAGAAGACACCTGCTCTGCTCATATCCGGCTTTCTTACGCCGCCTTTTTCGCGCATTTCGAGCACTGCGGCAGTCCATCCGTCTGTTCCAGTGCTACAAGTTTTACTTTACGTTTCAGCCCTTTGCAGGAAAGACTGTTATGATACCGGTTTCCGTATTTCGTATAGTAAACTTCCGCACCCGCAGCGCCATTTCCCACGCACTGTTCGCATTCCTTATATTTTTCTCCATCCTGATTCCGTTTCCACGCAAGCGCACCCGGTGAGGAAACCTGGATCGAAAGATTGATATGACTGCACGACGAATCGGTATGATACACACTGCCGTTCTCAGTCACCCACACCATCTGTTTTGCTTCGCCCTCTTCTTCATCCGCCTCCTCTTCTGTCTTTCCGCAGAACAGATGCACTTTCGCACACGCTGCAATTCCCCGGTTCCGCACCGGAACGAGGCGGTTTCCCATTTTCGGCCAGTAAATCGCTTTCAGTTCCAGCCATCCATTTTTCACACGGCTTCCTGCCAGTGTCACCATTCCATTTTCGCGGATTTCTTTTGGAATCTTTGCTTCTGCATAAGCAATGCACGCAGCCGTTTCTGGTATTTCATACGTTTCTTTTCCCGTCTCATCCACCGCGTAGGCACAGACGGAAAGATACCGCGCGGACTCCTGCAGAGATACCGTCAGCATTCCATGCAGCCGGTAAAGATCCACGATTTTTAATAACACAAGAACCGCGATCAGAAAAACAGGAAGTGCCAGTGAAGCTTCCACCGTCAGGCTTGCCCTGTTCCATTTTCGTTTTACAAAAGGCTGCTCTCCTGATCCGGATTTATAAAAATTCCCGGAAGAGTGGATAAGTTTTTTGATAAGGTTCCAGAAATAAATGTGCCGTTCAGAAGAACACCCTTTTGTATCCCTGCCGGAGTCATCCCATTTTTCAGGCTGCTCCCTGCATCTCATATCCATAATTTCTCGTAATCTCATACTCTCGTTTCCCAATTACCGCCGTAAAACCGGCTTCCAGTTCATCGACACAGCAATCCAGTCGGAAACCCGGCTGCTGCTGTTCTGTCCGCATATTGTATTCCACCAGATCCATCGCTCCAAACGTTACCGCTTTTCCCGATTTCTGCATCAAAAGCAGCCGCAGATAATCGGAATACTCCATGCCGCCCGGTGCATTTTTTCTGCTCTGATCCCCTGTTTCCAGCAGTTTCGGAAGCTGTTCCAGAGAAAGCTGCCACGATTCTGCCGTTTTGAACAGTGCTACTTTTCCACCATCCAGCAGTTCCCGCAGATCCAGAATGCTTTCTGCAAATGCCCAGCACACGGCAAGTGCCATTTTCACAACCGGCATCGCCGCCGGAACTCCAAACGACGCGGCAATTACCCCCGCCATTGCTTCCATCTCGCCCTGCTTCTGCGCATCTTTCGCCAGATACACCAGATTTGCCGCCTCCCGCAGCGCCAGCAGACGGTTCACGGTTCCCGCCAGATTATCCTGATCACTGTTTTTTCCGCAGAGCACATATTCCACCTGGCACTGCAGCCCTTCCTTCTTCTCCTTGCTGGTATAGCACGGAAATTTCCACAGAATATATTCGGACGAAAGTATCTTATCCACAAAGCTCAGTTCTTTTCCACACTCTGCCATGCCAAACCCGCTCTGCAGCTCCCGTTTTGATGCAAGAAACGATACATCCGTTTCCCCCTGCGACAGTGCCTGCCCTTCCGGGAGGACCAGTCCTAAAATTCCCATTTTCATTACTTTTTGAATGACCTCAATCGGATTCACAAAATCTTCCGGTACCGGCTGCTTCTGATCCGGTTCCGAAGGCGTGCCGTTTCCAGATTCTCCTTCACCTTTTGTTTTTTCTGTTCCCTCTTCTGACTGTTTGGATTCTTCATACTGTTTTAAAACCTCCTCTTCCTCGTAACCGCTCTGTCCGTCCTCCTGACGTTTCACGGTTTCCTGTTCTCCTCTTAATTTCTGGGAAAGCTGCTGTATTCCATAAGTTCCAAGGCTGGCTTTCATTGCCTCACAGATCTGACGGGAGAAAGCACTTCCCTCCTCGTCTGTCGCAAGACGATAGCCGCCGAGATAAACTTCTGTAACCTGTCCGCCAGATAAACTGCCTGATAGAATTCCCATCCCCGATGCAGTGGGGGACAGAACTTCTCCCGCAGTTTCTGCGACTTTTCTGCTCATGGTTTCAGGTTTCCAGACACCGCTCTTATCCCCGCCGTTATAAAAAAACAGCTCGTACTGTCCCAGCAGTGTTCTGTCATACCCGGCAAACAGAGAATACAGTCCCTGTTCCATTGCGCAGGCCGTCATCACCCGTGCATGGGCATTTCGCACCGACGCAATTGTCCCGGAAATCAGGGAAAGCATCAGTATCAGAACGAGACACAAATATGCTGTTATGCTTCCGGCTGCCCATCTTTTCTGTCTTTCTCTTTCCCTCATGGGATACAGCTCCTTCCACTTTACTTTTACTTTTTCGAACTTTAGATGCCGTGGATCGGATAAAGGATATACCGAGACACAGATATGCAAATGACATATAGGTCCGTACCGGCTTCTAAATTTTTCTTTGGAGTTCCGTATTGGACATTTTCCCGTTTATACGGTGTTGCTCTGGTTTGTGACCTTCTCCATCAGACTGTTGACCAGACTCACAAGCTGCTTTTTAAAGATTAGTACGAGTCCGATCAGCACAACGAGAATCAGAATCACTTCCACAACACCCACCGCATCTTCCTCTTTCCAGAACTCCGATATCAGCTTCATAATTCCCACCTCCCTCTCTTTACCAGCTGTTGTGGGGATAAAAACATCCCCTATGCATAAAAGGACAAAAATGCCGGAACCGTGAGTATGACCAATACAACCGCAAGCATCATGCCCATCGGAAGAAGAAGCTTTGTCGATGCCTTTTCTCCTGTTGTTTTCGCCTGCCTTCTTCTCTCCTCAAAGGCCTCCTGCGATTCCTGTTTCAATAATTCCAGCAGTCCTTTACTGCCTTTTTTCAGATTCTGCGTCAGCAGAACAGCAAGGGAACGATACGCTCCGGTTCCCATACGCATTCCCATGCGCTGGTACGCTTCCTGCTCGGAAACACCGTTTTCCATCTCCTGGCAGGTAAATACAATCTCTTCATAGGCAAAACGTTTCTGCCCGCCAAGCGCCAGATTTTTCCGGTAATCCACTGCAATCCGCTCGAGTACTTTCCGCATCCCAAGCCCGGCACCCAGAAGAAGAACCATTTTGCTGACAATTTCGGGATAATCCCGCAGCATCTGTTCTTCTCTTTTCTGCCTTTCTTTTTCTTGTTCCCTTCCTTTTGCCGCCCAGCAGACTGCTCCTGCCGCCGCGGCAAGTGCCATAAGTTCCAGACCTGTCAGATCCGGCACTTTTGACCATGTTACAGTTTCTCCGTTCAGTGTCTCCGGCAGATAATAGGCTGTTTCTTCGGGATGCGCTTCGTTTTCTTTTTCCACTGCTTTTTTCAGTGCCCTAAGAACCGCATCCCGCCCTTTTATCTCCGGTGGATAGACCTGAACCTTCCGTATATATTCTGTTGTTTCCCCCTGAAGTTCCAGTTCCGCTTTCAGCGTAACCTCCACTCCTTCTTCGGGAATCTCGTCTGACAGCAAACCCCGGCTGTCAATCAACAACGGCCTGTCTGTTTCCCAGCTAAGCGCCACCGGGCTTCCCGGTATTTCCGTAACCAGATCCATGTTTCTGTTTACCGTATGAAAAGACAGATTCTCACCTAAGATGATTTCATCCAGCGCCTCTATCGCCGCACTGAACGCCTCTTCTATCTCTTCTGCGCTGTAAGCTCTTGCAGGTACAGACAGTGTAATTCTTTCCGGTTTCTGATTTCCAACAGAAACCTCAAGTTTTTCCTCTGTCGGTTGGCTGCCTAAGGCACCCCGTTCCAGTTGAAGTTCCGCTTTTTCATCTCCTGAAACTTTTCGCACTCCGATCGGAAGGCAGAGTGCAGTGCCCGCTATAAACCCTGTCGCTGCAAGGCAGAAAATCCGTCTCACCAATTTGTGATCTTCCGCCTTTTTTCTCATCCGGAAATACCAGATGAACAGCCCCGCCCATGCGGTCAGACAAATCCACAACATTTGATTCCTCCCTTTTTTTGCGGACGAATCGTTATGATTCGCAGTCTTACTTTTTAAACTTCAATTGCTTCTTAAAATTCAATGTCCAGAATCTTCTTTCCAAGCACCCATGCTGCCAGATACACGGCAAGGCATCCGCTCATGAAGAAAACTCCGATTACATTCCCATACATCACACTTAAGAATTCCGGAAAGGAAAGCTGTACATATCCCAGAATTCCAAACGGCACAACACTCATAATATTCTGCTCGAACCGCCGGGAAGAAACGCCCGCACGGATTTCCCGCATCGTGTCAATTCTCGTACAGAAAATATCCCACGTATTCTGAAAGATCTCGCAGACATTTCCTCCTGTCCGCTTCGCAATCACCAGTACACTTGCAAACGTCGCAATATCGTCAATGCGGCTTCGCACCGCAAGATCCTGAAACAGTTGTTCCACCGGCACGGAAATCATCATTTTATGACGCATCCGGCGCAGTTCCTGTACCAGAATGTTTTCTTTTCCCAGCGACTGTTCCAGCTGTCCTGCCGCCTCCAGCACTGCATTTTCCATGGAATAGCCGGAACGCAGTGCCGTGTGCATCCACGCAATCAGATCCCGGAAGCTGTCGTACAGCTCCTCTTTCCGTCTCTGAATCCGGTTTTTCCGATACGTGTGAAAATATACGATTCCAACCGGAACCACAGCAATGCATGCCCACCACGCCCGGTAACAGAGCAGGTTCACAGCGGCGGCAATCCCAAGACTGATTCCCGCTATTTCGAGATATTCCCGACCGGTAAATTCCCAGGTCTGATAGTCGATCCCCTTCGTCTCCTTCTCCTCTGCCATGCCCGTCTTTGCCTGGCTTCCCTCACGTATTCTCATCCTGTTTTCCCCTCCAGTTTTTCTCTGTGTACCAGTTCGCCTGTCTTTTGCAGGCCTCTCCCATATTCTCTTCGAAACAAAGAAACCGTTTTGATTTCGTCCTCCTCCATCCCTGTGATCTCTGCGATCTCCTCCACCCGACGGCTTCCATCCTCCCCGCGTCCTAAATGCACGAGAATTTCGATTCCCGATGCAATCTGACGGCGGATTGCTTCCAACGGGAGCTGCACTCCCATCAGCACCATCGTTTCCAGACGGGAGATCATATCTTTCACGCTGTTTGCATGTGCCGTGCTCAAAGATCCCGCATGCCCGGTATTGAGTGCGGATAATAATTCAAACGTTTCCGCTCCGCGCACTTCGCCGATAATTACGCGGTTCGGCCGCATACGCAAAGCTGCGCGGATCAGATCGCGGATCGTAATTTCTGTTCCTGATTCCAGATTTGCCTCTTTTGCTTCCAGCCGCACCAGATTCTCCACACCCTGGATCTGCAGCTCTGCATTGTCTTCGATGGTTATGATGCGCTCGCCCTTTGGAATGTAGGCGGAAAGCGCATTCAGAAATGTTGTTTTGCCAGATCCGGTCGCCCCGCCGATCATCATGCTGTAGCGGGTCCGGACGAGAGCCTGCAGAAACTCTGCCGCCTCTTTTGTAATACTCCCGATGGAGACCAGAAATTCCATCGTCACCGCCTGCTCCGGAAAGCGGCGGATGGTCAGAATCGGTCCGTTTAATGCGACCGGTTTCATGACAACGTTGACGCGGTCTCCATTTTCCAGCCGTGCATCCACAATCGGATTCTGTTCATTCACCACGCGGTTGCACCGGCCTACAATCTGCTGAATCACATCCTCCAGCTTTTCCGCGGAGGTAAAGCTTTTGCCGTATCTCTCGATTCTGCCGTTCCGTTCCACGAAGATATGCTGATAACCGTTTACCATAATTTCTGTAATTCCCGCATCTTCCAGCAGCTCCTGCAGGACATCGAGCCTCCGCACACTGTAGAACAGCTGTCTGCGCAGCTCCGCCTTCTGTGCCACCGGAAGATACCGTGTTTCTTCTTCCCCTAAAATCAGACGGTCAATCTCTTCGAGAACCTCTCCGTCATCCGGTTCGGATGCGATATCGATCCGCTCCATCAGTTTTCTCCGCAGAATTTCCGGCATTGTCATGTTTCTTCTCCTCTTCTGCCGTCCCGCAGAATCTGACGCACATAGTCGCCCAGCTCGCTCCAGACAAGCTCCTCAAAGTAGGCTTTTCCCGTCCGGTTTGCCGTGTGGAACGGAACGTGAATTTTCCGCATCTTGTCCAGCACCGACTGGCAGTCCCACCGGCGCAGCAAATTTTCAAACTGCTCCATTTTTGCCGCAGAAATCACATCATTCCTTATCGGAACGTAAATTTCATTGCAAAAATCCAGGATCTGATACAAATCCGCCACGCCATCCCCGAGGTCGAGAATCAGCACTTCATAACTGCTGTTCTTCTCAATCTCCTGAAACAGCCATTTCCATTCTTCATATTTTGCAGTCTGAATGTCCATCGGCGATGCGGCGGGCGGCAGATAATCCAGGTTCTGCATCGACTGGACCATTCCGCCCAGTTTGTAGATGATGCCCTGATTTTCCTGTCTCGCATAATACAGAATATCGCTCATCCCCCTGTCGTAACTGCATTCCAGCAGCCGTTCAAATCCGGAATAGCTCTCCATATTGAGATACAGCACTGCCCGCTCCTTCGCCAGAATCTGCCCCATCGTCAGGGCAAACGAGGTCTTCTGCGTCCGTCCGACCGGCGAATAAATGCCGATAATACGCATTTCCTTTTTCGGCAGCAGTGCAGGCGATGTATCGACACCATTTTCTACGCCGTAGCACGCCATGACCTCGCGGATCACCTTTTCCGACGACTGGTATTTGTAGACCGCCGGATACTGATCCAGCACCGGACTGTGTACGCCCTCAGACAGAATGATAATCTGACGGATCGGATACCGGCGGATCTCTTCTTTCATCGCTTTATCCGAAATCAGAAGAATCTCTGTTTCGTTATTCTTTGCGAACTCCAGGAACATCTCCGCACTGGAAAACGCATGCACTTCGAACGGAATATTTCTCTTCTGGTTCAGATATTCCATAAAATTGCGTGCATATTCCATTTCCGTGTCACAGACTGCAAAAACACTCTTTTTCTTTGCAGTATTCAATAAAATCCCCCAATCCAGAGCAGCACTCCCATCAGCACGGGAACGGAAAAATGGATGCACTCCATGCCCCACTTCCCATCGTAATAGGGAACCGGCTCTGTTTTTTTCTGGTATTTTCTTTTGGTAAAATAAGTTTGGAAATAATTGAAAAATTTGGTAAGACGCTGCGGTAAATTTCCGCAGACGAGAATAATTCCGATAGATAAGACCGCTCCAGACAGGAACGACACAATCATACATTTCAGGATCGCCGGCACTCCGAGAAAGCCTCCAACAGCGGATAGGAGTTTGATATCTCCCGCGCCCAGCATATGAAAATAGAACAGAATGTAAAGTGCGAGTATCGGGAAAAGCATCCCAAAAAGAAAAATACCCGCTCCCGCGGCGCCATAGCGGATGAGCTGTGTAACCAGCCCGGCGATCCATGCGGTGATAATCCATTCATTTGCAATTCTGCGTGTTCTTAAATCCATCCATACCGCCCCTGTCGCAACTGTCAGTACCAGACAGTGCTGCAAAGACATTTTGTCTCTCACCTCCCGTTTCGTTTGGGTCAACTTGATTGTGAGGTCATTATAGTTGCCTCTTTTCGATTTGTCCAGCGGTTTTCGGCAATTTTTTCCGGTTTGTGAATTGCCTCCAAAAACGGGATGAAAATTTCTCACACCCAAAAGAAAAATCGTGTGAAAGGTTTTCCGTTTTTCGCGGATTCGTAGAATCGTATCGCAATTTCACCGCTGCTTTTTAGCTATTATTTTATGATCCTTTTTTGAAAGAAATCTTCCAGCCGCATCACAGCAAAAAGAAACAGACCAGAACTTTTTTCTTCGTTCTGGTCTGCTTCCATACAGTTTCTTCTGTTTTTACTGAATAAAATCCGCATACTCCGCTCTGCTGACCTTCTTCAGATCCTCCGGCGCCATGCACAGCGTGGTTCCGATTCTTCCCCCGCTCACGTAAACCTTGTCAAAATTCGCCGCACATTCCTGAATCACGGTCGGATACTGTTTTTTCATTCCGATCGGGCTGCATCCGCCGCGGACGTATCCGCTGACTGCAGTGATATCTTTGACATGGATCATCTCGATGGATTTCTCCCCCACCGCTTTTGCGGCTTTTTTCAGGTCTACTTCCTCTGCAATCGGAAGCACCAGCACATAATACTGCTTGCTTTTTCCCTGTGCCACAAGCGTTTTAAATGACTGCTCGACCGGCGCGCCGGTTTTCTCTGCTGTGTGAAGCCCGTCGATAAATTCATCGCATTCATATTGAAGAACTTCGTATTTGATTTTCTGGCGGTCCAGAATCCGCATTGCATTTGTTTTGATTTCTTTTTCTTTTGCCATTATTTTCTCTCCGGTGCTCCCTGCAGTGCATACAGTTCTTTTTTGAGCTGTTTGATTTCTTTTTTCATCTCAATATTTTTCTGTTTCAGCCGTACGACAGCATCCCCGGCTTCTTCCGGTTTTACAGAAAGTAAACGTGCAATGCCGAGGGTATTGATGTGTTTTAAGCAGTAATCCGCATACGCTTTTTCACCGGAAAGCATGGTCACGCGGACGCCGCCTTTGTATTTCTGGGCACTTAAGATTTTAATCAGACGGATTTCCCCTGTTTTTGCAACGTGGGTTCCACAGCACGCACAGCTGTCGTAGCCTTCGATCGTCACAATCCGCACCTGGCCCTCGATCTCTTTTTTGCTCCGGTAATCCATGGTTTCCAGCTCTTCCTTTGACGGATAACTGATCGTAACCGGAACATTTCGAAGCACGGCTTCGTTTGCCTCCTGCTCCACATCGTAGAGCTGCTCCTCGGTCAGAACGCCGTCAAAATCAACGGTAATGACATCACTTCCCATATGGAATCCAACGTTGTTGAAACCGTAAATCCGATGCACGATACCTGACACGATATGCTCTCCGCAGTGATTCTGCATATTGGAAAAACGTTTTTCAAAGTCAAGTTTTCCAACTACCGTTTTGCCCGGCTCGAGCGGTGCTTCCACGGTATGCCAGATTTCGCCGTCGATTTCCTGTACATCCGTTACAAAAATTCCATCCAGCGTTCCCTCATCTGCCGGCTGGCCGCCGCCCTCCGGGAAAAATGCGGTCTGATCCAGCAGCACGCGGTACATGCCGCCCTCGCAGACGCTCCGTTCTACGGTTGCCTCAAATTCACCCAGGTACGCATCCTGATCAAATAATCTTGTTGTGCTCATAATTTTTCCTCTTTTCCGTCTATTCGTTTACAATGTCAATCTGGCACATTTTCATAGCTTCCAATGCATTTTTATGACTCTGCGGCGTTACGCCCGCGCACGCGGATGCATCGACAGAAATCGGCACTTCCGGATAAAATGCTTTCAGCAGCATGGAATTGGAAATCACGCAGATGTCGGTGCAGAGTCCCACGAGTTCAATGAATTCCGGCACGCCGCCTGCCAGTTTTTCGATCTCCTCCGGCAGATTTTTTGCACCGAAGGTGATTTTATTCATCACCACGGCCTGTTTTTTCTCCGCCATTTTCTGAATTGTATCCTGCAGTGCATGACCCTTCGTTCCTTCGATACAATGCTCTACCGGAAGTTTTCTGCCCTCGGACGTTTCCAGATAATCCGCAAAATGGGTATCTCTGGTGCAGATAACAGCTCCGTCAAACGAATCCATCACCTCTGCAACGCGGTCAACAATCCCGACCGCCTCTTTCGTGCCGAGACTTCCGTCGATAAAATCATTCTGCATATCTACTACAATTAATACTTTCATCTTTGTTCTCCCTTCTGGGACATTTTTTTATAAATGCTGCATCCAGCTCAGTGCCAGTGAAATCCAGCTCTGGCACTCTTCGCGTACTGCGTTCTGGTATTCATAGCTCTGTGTCTCCTCGCTTGCAAGGCCAAGGCCGTGGCCGCCGACCGGATAAATATGCATTTCTACCGGAATCTCTAGTGCATGCAGTGCAGTAAAGAACAGAATGGAGTTTTCTACCGGCACGCAGTCGTCCGGCGCGGTATGCCACAGGAAAGTCTTCGGCGTATCGAGGCTGACCTGATTCTCGAGAGACATCTCGTCTACCAGCTCATCATACCGGTCTCCCAGCAGATTGGTGAAGGATCCGCGGTGCGCTTTCGGACCGGATGTGATAACCGGGTAGGATAACAGCAGACCGTTCGGACGAAGCTGCTCTGCGTCTACGCCAAGTTCTTCTGCAAGGAATGTTTTCTTTTTCCAGAACACACCGTACGATGCTGCCAGATGGCCGCCTGCGGAAAATCCCGCTACTACTACTTTGTTCGGATCAATATGATATTCTGCCGCATGCTCCCGCAGATGTGCAACGGTCCAGGCAAGCTGGCGGAGTGCCGTCGGATAGTGAGCTGCCGGAGCAACACTGTAATGCAGAACAACAGCGTGGTAACCGGCTCCGACAAACTTCAGCGCAATCGGCTCTGCCTCACGCTCGGACACCCATTCATAACCGCCGCCCGGGCAGATCACGATGACCGGACGCACGCGTTCCGGAGCAATCTCACGCGAGTTGTCCAGAAAATACGTATATAATTTTGCAGTTTCTTCTGTATCTTTTACTTTGACATCTAATACCTGATAATTCATAAGTTCTTCCTTTCACCCAATTTTTCCGGGTACGGCCACAGCCGCCAGTTTTTACTCTGTTGTCATTATACCGTATCGGCGCAAAATATCAAGCGTATCGCACCAGACACTTTTTTCTTTTCAAATCCAATTGCTCATAGTATAATAAATTTATATTTGCATGTTTTTGAGCGGCAAAAATAACACACAAAGGAGTATATTGCAATTATGGATTCCAATCTTATTGTCCTTACCGATCAGGACGGAAATTCTGTCCGTTTTGAGCTTCTGGATATCGTAGAATACAAGGAGGATGAGTACGCCGTTCTCTATCCGGCCGACGGCGGCGATGACGAACCGGTACACATTCTGCGCATCATTTCCGAGAATCTCGATGTCAACGAAGCCGAGTTCGAAGGCCTCGATGACGATGAACTGATCGACACCATTTATCAGATCTTCCGCGAGCGCAACGATCTGGACGACTGATTCTGCCACGCAAAAAGAGCAGCATTTTTACCTTTCACACGTCGGTAAAATGCTGCTCTTTCTTTATTCTAATTTTTCCTCTTTCTTTGTTTCAATCCACAGTCGGTAATTTCACAGAGTCTGACATGTCAGCAAAATGCTGACTGTGGTTTGCCTCATGTCAGTGGGGGATACCGATTTCTCTCCGCCCGCCACTGCCGTTAACTTTCTTATTTGCAATTCATCTCACCACCTATAGAGGTGAGAGAATCCTTGCTATTATTTGTTGAATATTTTTCCAATATCGCAGCCAGTGGAGAGAATATCTCTTTCTGAGGGACATTACAATTTATACTGCATAAAATTCCCATTGTGCACAAATCCAAAATCTGTATACAACTTAACGCCCATATCCGATGCCGTAATCTGTATTGTTCCGCATCCATATTCTTTTGCATCTTCTATCACACGGGACAGCAATTCTTTTGCAATACCTCTTCTTCGATACGCCGGATCTGTAAACATACTGGACAGTAATCCAATTCTGCCGCTCGGGCATCCAAAGTATGGAGGTTTTTCTACAAATGACATTCCACTTGTTGCGATGATGCTCTCTCCGTCAACAGCAATCCAAGATACAAAAGTACCATCCGCCATATGACGTTCATAGTAATCTTTTAACGCAGGTGCTAAATCAATTTCTTCTTTTGCCCCCTCTTCGCGAAGCTGATGGATTCTCATCTGAATGAAAAAATCCAGTTCCTTTTGGGTAAGTCTTTTATATTCGATTGCCATTTTTATTTCCTTCTGCTTATTTTCTCACATCCAGCACCTGCACATACGGGTCGTCCTTTGTGCATGGTTTCCAGTCGTCTTTTCCCTCTGCGTTCGGGTTTCCGGTTTTCATGAAATTGGTCCAGTCGTCCATCATTTCTTTGCTGAGGGCATAGTCGCCTTCGGTTTTCGGGCGCCAGCTTCGGCCCAGGGTTCCGAACATGTACCAGAGTTCGGAGGAATGGAACGCTCCGGCGTCGTCACCTAACAGGGCACGGGTGAAGTAGTAAACGTAAGCCGGTTTTCTTCCGAGTTTTTCCAGCGCAATGCTCCAGTTGATGCATCCCTTATAGATGCCGCCGTGCTCGCCTTTTTCTTTCATCTCCGGGAACACACCGATGTCGTCTGCAGTTGAACCGAGCATATATGGGATGTCCTTGATTTTTCCTTCGGTTACGGCATCGTTATAGCCGCAGGTCAGCAGATGATTGTCGATGTTCGGTACGAAGCTCAGCATTCTCGATGGATTTACGCGGCCAAACTCCTCCTGCAGCTCCACAATTTTCTCAGCCGGAATCGCACGCAGTTCTTCCAGCGATTTTGCTCCGCTAAGCTCTACAAATTCCTGGCCGATGGTTTCTGCCTCGGAAAGCGGCATATCGCGGTTCAGTCCGGTGTCGTAGCCGCCGGCGCTCTGGAAAATGGCTTTGCTGATCCAGTTTTCAGTCAGCGGAGAACTGACGAGTGTCTGTACGCTCATACATCCCGCGGACTGGCCGAATACGGTGATATTTTCCGGGTCGCCGCCGAATGCTGCGATATTTTCTTTTACCCATTTCAGTGCTGCGATCTGGTCGAGAATCGCGTAGTTTCCGCTTCTTCCGGCACCGCTCTCCTCGGACAGCCACGGATGTGCCAAAAATCCGAAAGCACCGAGACGGTAATTGATCGCAACGAGAATCACTCCGCGTTCGCAGTAAGCAGCTCCATCAAATTCGGATTCGTGGCTGAAGCCGTGCATAAACGCGCCGCCGTGAATCCAGAAAGCAACCGGCAGTTTTTCATCCACTGTATTTGCCGGTGTCCAGATGTTTAAGTACAGACAGTCCTCACTCTGCTTCATGCCGAATTCCGGGTCGAGATAAAATTCTTTTCCATAGAAGGAGTCCGGCTCATGCTCGGTCTGCGGGCAGACGCATCCGAAATGATCCGCCTTATAAACGCCCTCCCAGCACGCCGGCTCTTCCGGCGGGCAGAATCGTTTTTCGCCTACCGGCGGCTTTGCGTACGGAACGCCGCGGAATACCGTGTAGCCGTCTTTTTGCACACCATGAACCTGTCCATATTTTGTTTTTGTCTCTGTAATTGCCATAAGTAAAAATCCCCTTTCCATTTCTTATAACTGTGATAAAAACCCTTATACAGATTTAGTATAGCAAATCTTTTTCTTCGCTTCTATATGCACAATTCCAAATAATGGCACCCAGTTTTGTAACTATTGATTATTGGTTATGCAGACATTTAAAAATCCTCTTGATTTATTAGCACACAGAAATAATAATATTTTGTATATAAGATTGACTTATTATCACTGACAAAAACCTTTCATGACTGATCTGGTTTACTTTGACCGGTTTTGGTGCTACACTTTTCTTTGCTTCAAAACGACATATTTCATAGTGAGGAGGAGTATTTAGTATGAAAGCCATTTTAACAGATCTTTTGGCAATCATCGGCGTTGTGCTGAATGGTCTGCCGCAGGGTCTTCTTGCTCTGACGTTTGGATTTGCATCGGTTCCGACGGCGCTGGCATTCTTTGTTGGTGCGGTGGGCAATACGATTACGCAGAGTGTCGCACCAATTTCCTTCCAGGCGGAGACGATCACTTACGCCGGAACGGCTGGAAAAGACCGTTCGGAACGCTGTACGATGATTTTTATCGGCGGTGTGATTATGGCTCTGATCGGAGTGTTTGGACTGCTGACAAAAATCGTAAACTTTGTAGGTGAGGATGTTGCCTATGGAATGATGGCCGGTGTCGGTATCATTCTGGTAAAGGCCGCGATCGATATGATCAAGAGTGATGCCATTTCCGGCGGTGTTTCCCTGGCCGCAGCACTGATCACCTATTACTTTACCAAAGACAGTGCCAATACCCTGGTTTATACCATCGTCATTTCCGTTGTAGCATCCTGCATTGCCAATGCATTTTTCAACAAAGAGAAATCCAGCATTGTCGTAGAGGATGATAAATTTGTCCGCCAGAAATTTACAATCAATGCCAACGTAATTCTCGGCGCACTCGGTATGGTCTGCCTGAACATTGGTTCCAACATTTCCTTCGGCGGAATTACCGCAGGAATGGCAACCGGTGGAAATTACAACGTCGATAACCTGACCGTGATTTCTTCCCTGGCCGATATGTTTTCTTCCTTTTTCGGAGGAGCCCCGGTTGAGGCAATCATTTCCGCAACTGCCAATGCACCGCACGCTGTATGGGCTGGTGTCATCATGATGGTTGTGATCGGTGTAATTCTGCTTCTGAAACTGCTTCCGAAAATCGGAAAATTTGTTCCGTCTTCTTCGATCGCAGGTTTCCTGTTTGTACTCGGTATCTTCAAAACCGTTGTACTGGATGCGCCGTCTGCCTTCGCTATCAATGCAGCCGTCGGCGGAACCACAATGGTTGTCACTGCAGTAACAAACCCGTTCCTCGGAATGCTGGCCGGTGTTGCTGCAAAACTGCTTGGATTATAAATTCAGTAACATAAGAGGAAAATCGTATGAAAGAATACAGCATGGAGCTCTGCGGAGTGAAAAGAACACTTCCATTTATCCCGATCAGTGAGGAGATGGCGTTTGCAAGCTTTGTTGTCCTTGGTGACACCGAGCTGGTAAGTGCATGTGCGCCGGAGCTGGCCGCAAAAATCGGAGAAGTCGATGCCATTGTCACCGCAGAAGCGAAAGGTATTGCCCTAGCGTATGAAGTAAGCAAAGAGCTGGGCCATAAAGAATTTATCGTTGCACGAAAAAGCACAAAATCCTACATGAAAGATGTGGTTTCCGCATCCGTTCATTCGATTACAACAGCGGGTGAGCAGCATCTTTGTCTGGATGGAAAAGACGCAGATAAAATCCGCGGCAAACGTGTCTGCCTGCTGGATGATGTCATTTCCACCGGCGAGTCCCTGCACGCACTGGAATGCCTGATGGCGAATGCCAGTGCAGAGGTTGTAAAAAAAGCAGCGATCCTTGCTGAGGGCGATGCTGCTGATCGAAAAGATATTGTATTTCTGCAGAAGCTTCCGTTATTCAAAAAGACGGGCGACGGAGAGTACGAAGTCATCGAATAATTGCCAATCCTTCTAATGCATATAGAGAATAGAAAAACGGTGCAGTTCTGAATTTCTGCCATGAATTCAGAACTGCACCGTTTCTTTTTAAAAGAGACGCAGAAGCATCATATACGAAATGGTTCCAAGAAGGATGGAGACGAGGGTCTGGTGTTTCCATTTGTAGGTGATAAAAACGACCGCTGCTGCGAGCAGTTTCGGTACTGCGGCAGAGATACCGCCGGTGGGAATATCTTTCATACAGTAAATGATCAGTACCGCCATGATGGCAGACGGCAGTGCCTGGCCGAGTCGTTCGAGTGATGCGGGCATTTTACGGCTGCCGGAAAATGCAAGAAACGGGAGTGCACGGAGTCCGAAGGTGATCAGAGCGGAGACAGCGCCAGCGTGTGCTTCTCTGCTTTTTCCCATTGGTCAATGAAGATAATGAGAAACAGGGCTGTCATACAGAAATCAAGGCCCGTCAGGTCAAATGGAACGATCTGGCCTAAAATGCCGCCGAGAACCGAACCAACTATCCAATAGTAGCGGCTGAACAGAGCGACGAGGAACATGGTGTCCTCTTTTTCTTTTTTCGGAAGATCTAAGGTACAGTTTACGGCGTATGTCTCATCGGTCATCGTGTGAATCATGTACAGCTTGCGGCGCCCCATCTGTTTGAATTCCTTCAGGAAGGTAATGCTGTAAAAACTCTGGCGGCTGTTCATCAGAAGTGCAGTGAGCGCAATGGTGATGAGGGAAGCGCCGCTAGAAAGAAACGTAATCAGAACGAACTGGAACGCGCCCGTATAGACCGTCAGACTTACCAGCAGTGAATCATACCAGGGAAAGCCGGCGGATGCCATCATCATGCCGTAGGCCATGCTGACGAAAACGTAGCTGCAGAAAATCGGGATGGATTTTACGAAAGCAGTTTTTAAGGTAGTGGAAGAAAATCGTTTCATAGATAAAATATCCTCACGTAAAAATAAATTTTAAAAATTAAATTTATCATACTATCTATATCATAGTGAGTCAATAGGAATACCATTTTACGCCAAAAGAAACGGATGACCTTCATCACCCGTTTCTCTCATTCTGCTCCAATCAACACATTCTTCCCCGCAAATGCAAACCCATAATGCCGGATCCTTTCCTGCGGCACGCCAAGGGCCACCAGTTCTGCGTCGTATTTTTTATCCACGATCTGTTTTAAAGCCTCCTGCACCGCATCTTCCAGTGTCTCCTTTTTTACCCGGCTGCAGACTTTAAATTCAATAATAATCGCCGGATCTTTTTCTCTATTCTTCGGAATCATCATCACATCATACCGTCCAAATCCACTTTCCCGATTCGACCGGATCTGATAACACTCTGCGCGTTCTGCCATCAGTCCCAGGACGAAGCCATGATAGAATCGTTCCGGCTCCAGGCTTTCATTTGTTTCCCCGCCGACATCAAAATGGCTGAAGGTCGCAAGGGACACTTTATTCATATAATAATTCATCGCTTCCAGATCGCCCTGCATCAGTGCTTTTACAAAACTGCTGTACCCCGCTTCCGATGCTTCAAACCATCCGCGGAACATATCATCAAACATGCTCACCGTTTCCAGATTGGTGATACGGAGCTGATACCACGGCTTCAAAGTAATTCCACGATACTCCACCTCTTCCGCTTTCAGATAACCGCTCGCGAGCAGCAGACTCCAGATTGCATTTTCATTGTAATCCAGCTGTTCAAACACCATCTGCTCATCAAAGTTCACCGTGACTGCCTGTCCGTTCAGTAGATCTTCCATATACTCTTTGATTTCCGGCGAGGCGGTGCGGATCAGCTTTCCCACCAGACCGTTCGAACTCGTATCTGCCCAGTACGGGCGCAGTTTCTTTTCTTTTAAATAATTGGTAATCGACCATGGATTGTAGATATCGCGGTGTCCGCCAAAGATAAATCCATCATACCACTGCTTCACAACGTCCTTTTTGTCTCCCATTCCGAACTCGTCCAGAGATGCAAAAACTTCCTTTTCGGTAAATCCAAAACAGTCCGCATACAGATCCGATGTCGTCGTCACCACACGCAGATTATTTAAGTCAGAAAAAATACTTTCTTTCGAAACCCTCGTGATTCCGGTCATCATCGCACGTTCCAGATAAGGATTCGTTTTAAACGTCGCATTAAACAGACTCCGCACAAACGTTGTAAATTCCGCCCAGTAGCCATGGACATACGCTTCCTGCATCGGCGTGTCGTACTCATCCAGCAGAATAATCACTCTTCTGCCGTAATACCGCGCCAGATACATACTCATATTATTGAGTGCCGCTGCGGCCTCCGCATCACCCATATGCAGATTGACCTCGTTGTATGCTTTCTTCTCATTTCCGCTCAGCAGATCCCCATCCAGAAGATAACGGTTTTCTTCATACACTCTCGCAATCTGCTGTTTGATCTGAATTTTTGCTTCCGAAAGCTGATCTGCTTTCACGGCTGCAAAACTCAAAAAGATCACCGGATACTTTCCCTGCAGTTCCCGATATTTTTCTTCTTTCCAAACGCCAAGTCCTTCAAACAGATCGCCCCGGGCGGCATATTTATTAGAGAAAAAGCAGTCCAGCATACTCATATTCAGTGTCTTGCCAAAGCGGCGGGGGCGGGTGATCAAGGTGATTTCATCTCCGTTTTCCCACCAGTCCTTGATGAAGTGAGATTTATCCACAAAGAAATAATGGTTTTCCCTTAAGGATGCAAAATTCTGTTTTCCTATACTGATTACTTTTTCCATCCATCACACCTGCTTTCGGAATTTGTCCTTTTCTCGATTATACACTATCCTTTCCTGAATTCCAATCTTAAAACATCCCATTCGCCGCAAACGTAAAAAACAACAACGCCAGAAACAGCACTTCCAGCACCGCTCCCAGAATGGTAATGATCTTTCCCGTCTTCTCTTTCCAGATTTTTTTCATCCCCAGATACAATAGAATTCCGATCACCGCGCCAAGCGTATTATCGATCACATCCGTAATATCACTCGCGCCGATCGCAAAAATATACTGCGTCACCTCAAAAAACAGGCTCAGTCCCGATGCAAGGAGAATGCGGTTCTGGATTTCGCTGTCCGGATAGAAGGCTGAGATGCAGAGGCCGAACGGCAGAAAGACCAGCATATTTTCGATAATTTCACTAATCTGCACTTTCCCGTTCACCACAACCGACGCCGCATACGGAATCAGATTAATCCCCCGCAGGTGCGGAATTTCTTCCGGGCGCAGAGCGAATTTGAATAAAATGCACCAGACAAGTAGCGCCAGGTAAATGCCGAATACCACAAGTAATGCTTTTGATTTTTTCTCGTTTTTCCAGGTCATGTTCTTTCCTCTCTCATCTTCACTTGATAAGAGGATTCTACCAAAACATTCTTAGGATTCCGCTTCTTCTTTTCCAAAGAAATCCCTATAGATTTCCTAAGATTTTCTGATGCTCAGATTCTTTTACATTTCTTCATCATGCCAATTTATTATATCTTTCATATCAATTATATCTTTTACATATCGCAAAAAACTGTGTATAATACCCCGTGGGCAGAGAAAAGAAGCGGGATGAAAATCCCATATTCCCCTGGGACAGCAGTATTCTCCCCACTGCTGTCTCTCCTTTCAGTGAAGGCTGTCGCAGACAGTTTTCTGTGGTGTAGGTAAAAGAGGAGGCCGTGCACTGAGCACAGCCTCCTCTTTTCGTGTTTTTCATCTTTATTTTTTCATCTTTATTTCTTAATCTCATATCCGCAATACTGCATCACCAGCTCACAGAACATTGCGTTTGCCCAGGAGAACCACTCTCTGGTGTAAACGGTCGGATCATCTACGAAAACACCCTCGTGCATCAGTCCTGTACCGCCGTCGGTTGCCATCAGTTCGTGGATCATCTGATGTTTCTCCTCTTTTGTCGGTGCGGTCAGTCCCTCGATGGCTTTGGAGATGTGCCATACGTAGCGGACCGGTGTGTGCGGGCTTCCGATACCGGAAAGCTTCGTTCCTGCATAATAGAACGGGTTTGCCTCGCTTAAGATCAGCTTTCTTGTGTTGTCAGCCACTTCCTGGCTTTCCGGCTCGTAGCCGAGATAGCTCATAGCCAGAAGACTCGGTACATTGGCATCGTCCATCAGATTATACTGGCCAAAGCCGTCTACCTCGTAAGCATAAACATCGCCAAGTCCCCAGATATGGGTGGTACCGTAAGTCTCAATGGCCTGTTTTACGGTCTTTGCCATCTCTTCTGCTTTCTTCGCAATCTCCTCTTTTCCGCCGACGAAATCTGCGATCTCCTTCAGATAATTCAGAACGACAACCGCAAACATGTTGGACGGAATCAGATAACCGTAACGGCAGGAATCATCGCTTGGACGGAAGCCGGACCAGATCAGGCCGATGCCGGATTTTACCTGCGCACCTTTTCCATCGCGGGAAAGCGTATCGGTGTAGGAGCAGTTTTTACGGATGAAGCTGTACGGGGATTTCTCCTCGTGGTTCATTTCAGTCTCAAATACAGTCAGGATTTTGTCAACACCTTCCCAGAAAACCTCGTCAAACTGATCCGTTCTTCCGGTGTTCTTCCAGAACAGATAGGAGAACTGCAGCGGATAGCAGAGAGAATCGATCTCATACTTTCTCTCCCAGATCCACGGTCCCATATCGGTCTCGTCCTTCTCCCAGCAGTTGCCGTTCGGTCCTTCGTTGAATGCGTTTGCGTATGGATCAATGTTGATGCACATAAACTGGCGGCGGATCAGGCCTGCGATCAGGTCAGCCAGCTCCGGGTCGTTCTGCGCCGGAACAAGGTACGGGCGCAGCTGTGCTACCGAGTCACGCAGCCACATGGCCGGGATATCTCCGGTGATGACGTAGGTGCTGCCGTCCTCCATTTTCTTTACGGTTGTGTCGAGGGTATTGGAGTAGCATCGTTCAAACATATCAACGATTTCCGGCTCGTCTTTCAGTTTTTCTCTCAGGCTTAAAATCAGCTCCTGAATGGACTTTGGTAAGGTCTCTTTCATTCTTTTTTCATCCTTTCGCTCAATTTTTCTCATTTCCCGTTATTCTACAACAGGGCATCTCCGCAATCGAAAATGCCCTGTTGTAGTTCTTATAAAATTAATGTATCAGACTTATTTCTGTGCGTCAATCTGTTTCTGAGCTTCTTCGCGGATGGTCTCCCAGCCTGCGGTCTCAAGCTCTGCATCGATTGTTTTTACAAGCTCTCTCGGATCCTGTGCGCCGGTGAATAACTCAGAATAGTATTTCTCATATACGGCACGGCAGTTTGCAAGCTCTGTTTCGATGTTGGAGGTATCCAGGTTGAATCCAAGCATCTCAGACGGAGTTGCTTTCTCGTTCAGCTCTTCTACTTCATCCCACTGGTTGAAGTCAACATCGTCTGTCTGAGTTACGTTGAAGAAAGTACCCTGGGTATATCCGGCCATACCCCAGTCAGTGGTCAGGCGGTGTACCTTATTGTCATCGGTGTACTCGAAGTCTTTTCCTTCTGCTCCATAGTAGAACCAGTCACGTACTTTGGAATCCGTATTTACCAGGTTCAGAAGCTGAAGTGCTTTGTCCGGGTGCTTGCATCCGGAGTAAATACCATTGATGGAACCACGTACAGTTGTGTTGGAAACGACTGTGTTGCCATACTGTACTGCTGAACAATTGGCGATACCATTGTTCGGACCCCATGTTGTTTTTGCAGCGCCGCTCCATCCCTGTGCAACAAAGAACATTGCGTATTTGCTGGAATCATCTGCTGTCGGAGCGTCTCCGTTGATGATGCCCTCCTGATACATTTTACGAACGATATCCAGGTTGGAAAGGATTTCTTCGTCATCCAGCGGATTGACAACGGTCTTGCTGTCATCGCCGTATTTAACGCCGATTGCCGGAAGTCCGGAGCTTAAATCATCGTAGTTCAGGTTCAGCAGGAAGTTTGCACCATTTTTGGACATGAAGTACGGAGATCCGCCTTCGCCCTCTTTTACTGTCTTCAGAGCATCGTACAGAGTATTGAAATCTGTTACAGAATTTACATCAATGTTATATTTGTCTGCAATATCCTGATCCCATACAAAGTACTCGGAAAGGGAGCTGTCTTTGTAGGTCGGTACGCCGTAGATTTTTCCATTTACTTCTACTGCTTTCCAGTAATCTTCCGGAATCATGTCATACAGCTCGGAAGCGTTGTCTTTGAGCAGATCTGTAATGTCCATCAGTGCGCCGGTGTTCACCTCAGAAGAGTAACGGTTCTGGTCGGTGAACAGGATATCGAAATACTCGCCGGAGTTTGTGATAACGCTTCTTCTGTTATCCCAGTCACCCCACGGAACGATTTCCATGTCTACATTAACGCCGATTTTCTCCTCCAGATATGGGTTGATCTGTGCAAGCCACTCATCATAATCCTTCGGCATTCCGTTACCAACCTGAATCCATTTCAGTGTAACAACTTCATCTTTTGCATCACTCTTTGAAGAGCTGCTGCTTCCGTTGCTGCTTCCGCAGCCTGCCAGCATGCCACCGGCCATAACAGCAGAAAGTGCAAGAGCTAAAAACTGTTTCTTTTTCATTGTAGCATCCTCCTGATATAAAATATAGAATGTTGAAATTATCCTTAACCGAAGCCTTTTGCTTCAGTATGAGATCCATAAAGGTAAATGGTCGATCAGCCTTTTACCGCACCGACCGTCAGACCGGAAATGAAGTATTTCTGGAAGAACGGATAGCAGCATGCGATCGGGATGATGATGATGATTGCCATCGCCATACGGGCGCCCTCTTTTGGCATCGAGTTCATGTACTGTGCCGTGGTAACGCCAAGAGACGGGTTGTTTGCCATCACCTCAATATTTCTCTGTACGTGATCCAGCAGAGCCTGCAGGGAATACAGCTTGGTATCGCTGATGTACAGGGAAGACTGGAACCAGTCGTTCCAGTAACCGAAGGTGAGGAACAGGGCGATCGTTGCCATCAGCGGTTTCGACAGCGGCAGGGCGATCTTTCCGAAAATCTGGAACTGGGTTGCTCCGTCGATCTGTGCCGACTCAATGATGGATTCCGGAATGTTGGTCTTGAAGAACGTTTTACAGATAACAACGTTGAACGAAGAAACACAAAGCGGAAGGATCAGCGCCCAGATACTGTTTTTCAGGTTGAGGAACTGTGTGTTAACTACATAAGAAGAAATCATACCACCATTGAAGATCATTGGAATAAAAACGACCATGGTGAAGAATCCGTTCAGTTTGTAGGTGCTTCTGGAAAGAACGTAACCCATCAGCATCGTAAGGGCAACTCCGATTACCGTACCGATAACCGTTACCGCAACGGAAACGCCAAGTGCAGTCACAATCATCTGTCCTTCCCGAAGAAGGAATTTGTAGGAATCCAGCGAGTATGCACTCGGGATAAACTGGTAGCCATTCATCTTGATCGAATGCTCGGAAGAAATCGAGATCATGAAGATGAATACCACCGGGATAATGCAGGCCAGGGCAAGGATCACAAAAATAACATTGAAAATTGCATTTGTAGATCCCTGGATCTGATTTAAATGTGAAGAGGAAGCCAGATCAAGATCTTTTTTCTTTTTTGCCATTTTTGTACCTCCTTAAATAATCGCGCTGTCTTCATCAATCTTCTTCACAATGGCATTGGCAAGAAGGATGGTGATGCAGCATGCAACAGACTGGAAGAATGTTGCCGCAGAAGTCATTCCGATCGGAGTGGAAGACTGCAGTGCGTTGTATACATATGTGTCGATAGTTGCTGTCGTTTTGAAGATCGAACCGCTTGCTCCCTGAGAAAGCTGGAAGAACAGTCCGAAGTCGGAGTAGAAGACCTTTCCGACATTCAGGATGAACATCATGATGATGACACTCTTTAAGCAAGGCAGGGTAATGTGCCATACCTGCTGTCTCTTATTGGCGCCGTCCATAACGGCTGCCTCGTACAGTGTGGTATCAATACCGGAAATGCTGGACAGGTAGATAACCATGTTGTATCCGGTAGATTTCCACAGATACATGAAGATCAGGATAAATGGCCATACACCGGCACTCATGTACCACTGAATCGGTTCCTTGCCTGCATTTCTCATTATACTGTTGATCAGACCGTTGTCCTGGTTCAGGAATGCATCCAGGAAGTAGGAAGCTACAACCCATGACATGAAATATGGGAAGAACATCATCGTCTGATATACCTTCGACGCTCTTTTGTTGTGCAGCAGGCTGATCATGATAGCCAGTCCTACGGAAAATACCATACCAAGAACGATAAATGCAAGGTTATACAGGATTGTGTTTCTCAGGATGACGAACAGGTCGTTGGATCTGATCAGGAACGAAAAGTTTTTGAAGCCGGCCCAGTCACTGTGGAGCAGGTTATAAATGAAACTCTTTCCGCCGGTGATTTTGTAATTCTTGAACGCAATGATCAGACCGAACATAGGCAGGAAGCAGAACAGAATATACCAGATGGTGGTCGGCAGCGCCATGACGGTCAGCTCCGTGTCATTCTTGGTCCAGCGTCCTTTTTTCTTTTTGCTTGGTTTACTCAAGATTTTTTCCTCCTTCTCCCGATTGCTCGGGCTTATCACTTGATCCGTTTATCTTACAAACGGAATCCCGGTAAATAATCTTTCCGGGAATGCGGTATACCTCGCCGCTCTTTTTCTGCGGTTCATTCATATGTTTGATCATACGTTTTGCCGCAAGACGTGCAATCGCGTCGGTGTCAACCGCAACCGTGGTGAGCGACGGACTGCACAGTTGTGCATAAATGGAATCATCAAAACCGGTCACGGAAACATCCTCCGGTACGCAGATTCCACGCTCTTTTAATGCCTGCACTAATTTGAATGCGGTGGCATCGCAGTTACAGACAAATGCGGTGGGCAGCTTCTCCGGTAGCAAAAGCGGAATGGCAATGCCTTCATCGCTTCGGTCCGGGATTCTCCACTCATTTTTCGGGGAAATTCCCTCCTCCAGCATTCTCCGCAGATATCCGAGATATCGGTCGGAAATACTGGTTGTACTTCCTACGGTTCCGACAAATCCGATGTCTGTGTGGCCCTGCTGGATCAGGTAATTGGTCAGCTCATAGGAGCTGTAAATATTCTCGGTGATGACGGAATCGGATTTGTGGGTTTGATCGTAGATGTCCACATACACCTTCGGGAGATCAATCTGTGCAATCTGCTCCCGGACACCCTTATCGAGAATACCAAGAAAGATCAGGCCGTCGAACAGCCCTCTGGTCTGTATCGTGTTCATGTCCGACGGGAGTGTTGCTGTTGTCGGAGAAATCATGATACTCGAACAGGATGCTCTCTGCAGCTCGTAGATGATCCGCTCGTACATTGCCATATAAAATTTTCCTTCGTCTCCGGAGCTGAACCGCGGACTCATGATGATACCGACTTTTTTGCTCTTCCGTTTTCCGTAGTCCGGAAGGACATAACCGGATTCTCTCGCAAGCGCAAAAATCTTTTCTTTCAGTTCTTCTCCCACGCCGTCTTTTCCGTTCAGCGCCTTGGAAACTGTTACTTTACTGATGCCCAGCTTATCTGCCAGGTCCTGCATGGATACTGATTTTCTCTCTGCCATGTTACCAACAGCCCCTCTATTTGTTTCTTAACTTGTGTTTAGATGTTAACATCTTTTAGAAAGATTGTCAATAGCCTTTTCGTTATTTTGTATATTAAAATTCTTATTTTCCAGTCCTAATTTGTATAGATCGAGGAGTATTCTTCTGTTTCTTTTGATTTTTTAGACAGAAAATCTGTGTTCTTGTGTTAAGTCACATAACATCTTAATATTAACGCAGTACTTTTTCGCCTGTTTTCATTTTTAACGAAAAAGCAGCGGAAAGTCTGACTTTTTCGTCTAATTGTCATACTCCCCGCTGTCTTTTTTCATCTTCTGCTGTTTTTCATACTACCGCCAGACAGCCATGGCCTCATTGCCTGACACCGCCGTAAAACCGCGGAACAATGATTACCCGCAAATAAAGGTAACCACACCCTTGTCATTATCTGACAGGCTTTCCATATCTTTCTCTGCGGTTCCCTGCTCCACAATCTCAACTCCATAGCGGAATTCACTGAATCCGGACAGGTCCATCTTGAAGTTTGTTTCCCATGTGTTATTCATAATCCAGCTGTAAACCGGCCGTTTATTATTCTCCTCTTTGTTATCGCACAGAAGGATTGGGTGGGATTCCATCTCCCCCATGTAAAGTAACGGTGTGTCAAAAGTATTAACCAGAATCGTCTGATCTTTTGTCCGGTAACGCGGTAAGAAAACTCAATTTTCGGAAGGTGCCGGTACATTTTCATCACAACACTGCTGTGATACGTTCCCTTCAGTGTAAAGATCAGTTCTACTTTGATAAACACCGGTCCGTGATCCAGAATTTTCACATTCGTAAGGTCACCCTGATACTGCTCTGCGTGAAGTCCGCGGATATTTCTTCTGATCAGACGGCGCTCCTCATAAACGCCTTTTCGGATCGTACGTGTTCACAATATCACGTACCGCTCTGCGCCTACCCAGGCAGTTCTGGTGAACAGGGTCCTGTTTTGCAAAACTTTGTGAAAACGCGATAATACGTTTTATGCACTTGGCGCAGAACGCAAAAAATCCCCTGTTTCCGGGGTTTTTTATACACTCCGGACAGAGGATTTTTCTTATTTTCTACTTATTTCAATACATTTTCCAATTTAACAAAAAGGGTATTCATCTCCTGCACCACACTCTGCAGACTCTTTTCCCCGACATAGTTTCCAATCGCAAACAATGCCTTATACAAAAAATTAACCGCCCCCTGCAATTCTTCGTTTTGCTCTTTTGTTTCTTTCCGAAGCTGCTGCAGTTTTTCTGCCATCGGAAACAATTCCGCAAGAATCTGCTCTTTTCGTGCCCGGTCCGACGGTTCATCTGTCTCCATTTCTTCGAGATCATAGTTATCTGTTCTGCCGCATTTTCCCTTGCACACTGCGCAATCCGGATTCAGACGGTTCTTTTCTGCCTCCACGCGTACAATCCAGGATTTCCCCTCTTCTTCCCTCAGCTCTTTTTCCGGATTTGCCGCGCAAATTCCGCCAAGCAGAATCTCATGCGTGGCTTTGTCCGGGCGGTGACCATTGCTGTCACCACTGGAAAACTCCTGCGATTCACCTTTTGCTGCTTCTCCTCTTCCATCTACCGACCGGGCCAGACCGATCAGCGCACCAAGAAGCTCCTCTTGTATCTTCGTCATACTCATTTTTCTAATACCTCTTACCGAGCTTTTCATTTTTTTCGTCTTACGTATTCCACAAAGCAGAATGTACCAATTTTAAAAATACTTTTAAGGGCACACGCTAATTACTATATCTGATTTTCTACAAAATTTCCCCATCCGTAGAAATCACCACAGTTTTCACCGGAATCTTCTTTCCACTCTCTTTCAGTGCCATCTTCACGGCACGCTCCATTCCTGCGCAGCACGGAACCTCCATGCGTGCAACCGTGATACTCTTAATATCATTCCGCATGAAAATCCGCGCAAGTTTCTCGGAATAATCGATATCGTCAAGTTTTGTACAGCCTACGAGAACGACATGATCCCGAATAAAATCCTGGTGGAAGTTTCCATACGCATACGCTGTACAATCCGCCGCAACGAGAAAGTCTGCTCCTGCAAACATCGAAGCCCGCTCCTGCACCAGCTTGATCTGCACCGGCCACTGGCGGAGCCGGGACGGAACTGCTGCAGAATTTTCCTGCGCATCTGCACGGTCAATCGCCCAGCTGTTTTCACCTGCTTTTCCTGCTCCGGTATTCTCCTGCCCGGCCGCCTCTTTTGCCTTCCGCTGGTTCTCTTTTACCGCCTCCTCATCGTACGGCAGCGCCTCCCGCTCCACAAACGAAATCGCATCTGCCGGACAAACCGGCAGGCAGTCGCCGAATCCGTCGCAGTAGTCATCCCGGATCAGCTTTGCCTTCCCGTCAACCATCGCAATCGCACTTTCATGACAGGCATGCGCACAAAGCCCGCATCCTGTACATCTGTCTTCCTCTATCTGAACAATTTTTCGAATCATCGCTGAATCTCCTTTTTTCTCTTTGTTTCTCAATACCTGTTTGTTTCTCAACCATGATATCATACTTTATCCCTGTTTTGACAGTTGTTTTTTCTAGTAGTTTTTTCCTACAATACCAACTCTTCATCCAGTGCCAGCGAATAAATAATTTTCTCTTTCACTTTCTTCCCTGTCGTCCGCTCCAGTGCCTGCTGGTAGTAGGCGAGCTGTTTTTCATACCGCTTTTTCAGCTCCCCGGCTTCTTTCACACGGTCCGTTTTGTAGTCCACAAGAACAATCTCATCCCCCTCCGGGAACCATGCGTCAATGATTCCCTGCACGAGAATGGTTTCATCTTCCGGATAGGACGGATCTGCCTCACTTGCCGGAACGGACATCACAAACGGCTGCTCCCGTTTCAGGGTTTCATTCAAAAAGGCATTCCGCATCCGCATTCCAACCGAACTTTTTGCGAAAGCGAGGATCGATTTGAAATAAATGCATTCCGCTGCTTCTTTCGTCATCTTTCCTTCTGCAATCAATTCCTCCGTCTGTGCCATCAGCTCTGTGATGCTGTACGCTCTGCGGTAATCGAGACATTCCAGCAGGCGGTGGTACGCCGTTCCGCGGTCAGAGCCCGTCAGAGCCGCAACATGATCCTTTTTCAGAAAGCCCGGCACAATTGGTACGAGTTCTTCCTGCGCGAACAGCTCTTTTCCGATCTCGGATTCCTCCATCCCGGCCTTCTTCAGCTGCGAAACGGTAACTTTTACCGGAATCTGTTTTTCCTTCTCATACGGATACTGGTAGGCAAACCGCTCCTCCACAAGTTCCTTCAGCGCCGCTTCTCTCGGCGGCTGCTTCGGAATTTCCATGATTTTCTGCTCATTCACCGCGCGCTCCATCTGATGCAGCACCTCTCCCTCAACAAGTCCTGCCGGTGATACAAGGCGGATCGTTACCGGAATTTTCTCCGCATACAGCGGATTGTCCGCATTCCCTGCCAGACCGAATTGTTCATACAGCCCGTCAAAACACCGGTTTCTCGAAAATGCCGGCAAAATCCAGTCGAGATACCCGGATGCACTGCTCAATGTCTGATATGACAGCAGCTCCTCCTGCCGCCCCGCATGTGCCGCGCACTGCTTCACGCGGCTCTCCAGCTTCGACGCCATGCCCGTCATAATCAGCTTCTCCTTCGGGCGCGTCATGGCAACGTAAAGCACCCGCAGCTCCTCCGCCAGATTTTCCAGCTTCATGCTCTGCCGGATGATCTGCCGCTGCAGTGTCGCCTGACGGACGCGGTGCTCCGGATCGATCGCATCCGCGCCGATGCCCATCCGGGAATGGAGTACAAGCGCCGCACGGCTGTCCATCTGGTTAAACGATTTGCCCATGCCCGAGAGGAACACAACCGGGAATTCCAGTCCTTTACTCTTGTGAATACTCATGATACGCACCGTGTCTGCGCTCTCCCCGTAAATATTCACCTCGCCGAAATCGACTTCATACTTCTGAAGCTGCTCGATATAACGGATAAAGTTGAACAGTCCACGGTAACTCGTCGCCTCAAATTCCACCGCCTTTTCCACCAGCATCTCCAGATTTGCCCGCCGCTGTACGCCGCCCGGCATCGCGGATGCATAGCCGCCGTAGCCCGTCTCCTCGAGAATCTGCGTAATCAGTTCATGAATCGGCGTGTACGGCACACGGCTCCGCAGCATTTCGAGCTGTGTGAGGAACCGCCGCAGTTTCTCCCGAAGCGCCTCATCTTCACCTATCGCCGCATATTTTCCACACGCCTCATAAATTTTTACGTCTTTATCCACACAACGCACCGCAGCAAGCTCTGCATCAGTGCATCCGCAGATCGGCGAGCGTAAGATTGCCGTAAATGGAATCTCCTGGCATGGATTGTCGCACAGATGCAGGTAATTCAGCACCGTCACGATTTCCTGTGTGGAAAAGTATCCCGTTTTTGATGTGCTGTACGCCGGAATTCCCGCCGCCTGCAGTACGCGCGAAAACGTCTCCGCCCATCCGCTGACCGCACGAAGCAGAATTACGATATCGCGGTACTGAATTTTCCGGTATTCCCCGGTCTCTTTGCCCACGACTTCCTCATTTCCGACCATCTCGCGGATGCGCGCCGCAACGGCAGCCGCCTCCGTTTCCATCTTTGTCTCACGCGACTTATCATCTTCCAGCTCGGGCGCCTTGTCATCCAGCAGAAGAAGTTCTGTTTCATATGCCGCATGCCACGTTTCCGTCTTTTCCTCTTCCATTTCCGGCAATGCAGGAAACGCTGCTCCCGCATGGAGGCTCGCCGCCTCATCGTACGCGATGCCGCCGAGTTCCGGACTCATCAGCTTGCGGAATACATAATTCGCCGTCGCAAGCACCTCCGGCCGGCTTCGGAAGTTTTTGTCGAGATCAATTCTCTGCTGGCTTTCCCCGTCCTTCGCATACGTATGATATTTTTCCAGAAACAGCTCCGGCCGCGCCAGGCGGAATCCGTAGATGCTCTGCTTGATATCGCCAACCATAAACCGGTTCCATCTGCCTTCCTCCTCGCCGGACACTGCAGAGAGCAGTGCCTCCTGGATAAAGTTGCTGTCCTGATACTCATCGATCATGATTTCGCGGAACTGTTCCGAAAGCTCCCGCGCCGCATCGGTCCGCACCAGACGGCCGTCCTCCTGCTGCACAAGAATTTCGAGCGCAAAGTGTTCCAGATCGGCATAATCAAGAATATTTTTGCTCCGTTTTTTCTCTGCAAACGCTTTCGCAAACTGCTCCGTCAGATCGATCAGCACGCCGATCGGCTCCCGGCAGTCCGCAATCTCCTCCGCAATCTCGGCGCTGTCCTTCTCGAAAAACTGCTCTTTTAATTTCTGCAGTTCTTTTTTGCATACATCGCGCTCTGCCTTCACCTGATCTTTCAGCGCCTCGCTCACATCGTCTGCCTTTTTCCGCGAAAGCGCTTTGAACTTCATTCCGGCCATCGCGCGCACCATTCCGTCGAACGATTCCGTCTCGATCAGCTCTTCCACCATCTGCTGATCTGATGCCAGCGCCTCGTCATACAGATACGGTCCGCCAGGGCTTACCGCCGTTTTTCGGTTTTCCTCAATTCCTTCCAGAATACTCGAGAGCCGCTTTTTCGCCTCAGCCATCAGTACCTGTACCCAGATGCTTTTCTGCACCGCCTCCGGCGAATCGATCTGATACGCCGCCCGGCACTCTTCGAGCCACTGCTCCGGCCACGGATAACTCATGGAAAATTCATACAGCTTCAGCACGAGCGCGTCGAGTCCGTCATCCTGTTTTCCCGCCGCGTAGCTCTCCACAAACCGTGTAAACGCAGGATCTTTTTCCGCAAACCGCTCCTCCATCACCTTCTGGATCACATCGCTTTTCATCAGACGGATCTCCCCTTCATCCGCCATGCGGTACACCGGATCAAGATCGATCATCTGAAAATAATTTTTGATAACGTACGAACAGAATCCGTGAATCGTGCTGATCTGCGCATGGTGAAGCAGGGTCTGCTGCCTCTGCAGATGCTCATCCTCAGGATCTTCCTCGAGACTCTGCTGCAGCGCACGGCCGATTCGCTCTTTCATCTCACCTGCCGCTGCCCGCGTAAAAGTCACAACGAGCAGCTGGTCAACATCGATCGGACGCACAGGATCCTTTACCATCGCAAGGATCCGCTCTACCAGAACCGCCGTCTTTCCGGAACCTGCCGCCGCGCTGACCAGAAGATTCCTGTCTCTCGTATCAATGACTTTCTGCTGTTCCGCTGTCCATTTTACTGCCATTTATCTCTCCCTCTTCTTTCTGGCTGATTACTTTCTCATACATGGAAAACTGCATTTCTCTTTCCTTTCCGGAAGGCAGTCACTCCTTTTGATCACTTTGTGTTATCTCCTGCATCGCCTTCATCAGCAGTTCCGTGTCCATGCCCTTCAGTTTGCGGTACTCGTATCCCTGAATTTTCTGGTCAAAACCGCAGATTCCCTGATATTCACAGTACGCACACGCCGTCGCACCGTCCCGCTGATACGGGGAAATTTTTACATTGCCCGAAAAAATGCCCTCGCCGATCTCACGCACCTTCTTTCTGGTGTACGTACGGATCACATCAAACTGCTCCGGCGATGCTACTTTCGAATAGCTCGTATAACTTCCATCCTTCTTCTTTCCAACCGGAATCACATCGGATGTCGTTCCGTCCTCAAGCACGCGGTCGAGAAGCTCCACAACTTTCCGGTCCGCATTCACAAGACCGTCCATCCGCAGCGCTTTCAGCATCCGCCGGCCCCACGCCTCGTCGGTCTCATCCTCCTCCTGATCAAGCATCGGATCATCAATATGATAATAGAACACGCCCGCCGGCTCCACCTGCTTGCCGGGATGCTTTTTCTGCTCCAGTTCCATCGCCGCATCGAGATAAACAGCAAGCTGCAGCTGCAGTCCATAATAGAGCGCCACCAGGTCGAGCGACGTATTTCCCGTCTTGTAATCGATAATTTTCACATAGACCTTATCGTCCGTCTCGCAGAGATCCACGCGGTCAATCCGTCCGCGCAGACACATTTTCTCATGCTCCGACAGATCGATGTTGATCGCCGACAGCGAGTCCTCCATCGAGAACGAAACCTCGAATTCCCCTGGCTCAAATTCTCCCTGCCGGATCTGCTGCTGCAGTGCCCAGACAGTTCGTTTCAGGATCCGCTTCACGCGGATAATGCGGTACTGATTCCGGCTTGAACTCTGAAAAATTGTGTTTCCATAGTCCGCCATCGGCTCCTCGACACACTCCTCAATCAGACGGTCACGCGTGTCATCGGTCACCGTCTTCCAGGTCTCACCGTTCTCCTGCAGTTTTTTCGAAAACTTCTCAAGCGCCTCATGCATGACCGTTCCCATATCCGCCGCTTTCAGCTCATACTGATCCCGCTCGCGGATCTGAAGGCCGAACTCCATAAAGTGGGCAAACGCACACGCCGCATATTTTTCCAGCCGCGTTGCACTGTTTTTTAACGTATCTCCGTACAGTGCCGATGCCGCACTCTTTCCGATTACACCGTCCGCACAGCGCAGAAACGCCGCTTTTCGATACGTCTCCGCCGGAATTCCCGCCTCCGGATGTGCTGCATACCAGCGGTAAAGCTCCTCAAACAGCGGATCGATCTCTCCCTCCGCCGCTCTGCCAAGCTCCTCCAGAAACAGTGCCTCGCCGGAACGCGGCATTTCCAGTTTTTCCTCCGGTTTTTCCTCTTTTTCAATATCCCGCACCGGAATCTCCGGGAAGAGTTTTCGGATTTCGTTAATCAGATACGACGGATTCTGCGCCTCGCCGGACGCGCCCGCTTTCGTAAAGGAAAGGTACAGCCGCTCCGACGGTTTTGTCAGATTTCGGTAGAGATGGAATTTCTGCTGATACATCGTCTCCCGCGCCGTCGGGGACAGCTTCGCATCCGCCCGTTCCAGCTCCTCGCGGTCATATTCCGAGAGAATGCCGCCGCCCGCGTCGTGGCGCGGAATCAGCCCGTCATTCACGCCGACGAAAAACAGCACGCGGATGTCCTTCAGACGCGACCGTTCATTATCACCGATCAGTACCTGGTCCGCCGTCGGCGGAATAATACCGACAGATGCCTCCGCAAATCCCGCTTCCAGAATTTCCTGATACTCTGCCAGTGTCATCTTCTCCTCACCCAGCACCTCGACGATCTTGTCCAGCAGCTCCATGACGATGCCATAAATCTGACTGTATTCTTTTGCAAATGCCTCCTGGCCCTGCTGTTCAAACTGCTGCCGCCGCTCCTCGAGTTTTTCCTGCATCTGATTCTGTACCGCCAACGCGTACAGGGCCTCCGTCCGCTCCCGCACCGTGGCATCTTTTTTCTTCATCCGCTCCGCAAACGGCTGCACTTCAGCATAGAACTTCTCCCGCAGAAGATTGCGCTGCGGCACTTCATCCGGCTTGATGCCGCGGTAGCCCCTCGTCCAGGTTTCCCCATACGCTTTCAGCCCGCGGATACCAAGCGCGAGCACATAGTTTTCCATCGCATCCGTCTCCTCGCGGTCCAGACTCGAAAGACCGCAGCGCAGATAGCGGAAGACGCTCTCGTACGAAAAACTCTGTACCACCATCTCGATCGCCGCACGCAGAAATTCCACGAACGGATTCATCAGCACGGAATGCTTTTCGTCCACGAAATACGGAACACCACATTTTTCAAAGATTTCCCGCGCATACGTGCCGTAAACAGAAAGATCTCCGGTCAGAACGGCGAAATCCTGGTAACGCATGCCCTCCTCGCGCACCATGCGGCGGATCAGACGCACCGTCTCTTCCAGCTCGGCACGCGGATTCGGCGCGACGCTGATGTAGATGCCCTGCTGTTTCGCCTCGTATCCTGCTGCCGGATTTCCTGTCTTTGCTTCCGTTCCTGATTCTGGTCTTTTTTCTATTCCATTTCCGGAAAATCCTCTCTTTCCATACCGGAACAGTCTCTGCTCCAGCTGATCCATCGTGCTTCCCGGCTGAAAACGGCCATGTCCCGAGCGTCTGACCCAGATTTCCGGCTCCACCGGGCACCCTGCTTCATCTGCCGCTTTCATGAGCTGCTGGACAAGCTGGCGGCTCATCGCAAAAAGCTGATGCGGAATCGCCTTTTTATACGGGTCCTCCCGCTCATCCATAATAATCGTCACATAAACCTTCGCACAGAGCCGGAACAGTTTTCCAAGCACACCGATCTGCACCGGCGTAAATCCGGTAAACCCATCCACCAGCACCTCACTGTTTTTGATCAACGCCGATTCTTCCAGTTTCCCCGCCAGAACTTCCAGCACATCCTCCGCCGTCACATAACGGTTTTCCAGATATTCCTCAAACGCGCGGTAGATCACACCGGTGTCCTTCAGTTTTGCCGCCAGCAGCTTTTTCTCCCCCGTCTCTTCCGCCCACATATCGAGCTCGGACGGCGCAATCTGGTACTGCTTCAGCTCGGAAATCAGCGATTTCATCTGCGAGACTGCACCGGTTCTCTTTAACGTGCTTCCAAGAATCGTCAGCTCCTTTTTCTTTTCCTGTGCAACGCGTTTTACCACAAGACTTTTTCCCGTCTCTTCAAGCACCGGATACAGGCTGCCTCCGGTCTCCTCAAAAATACGGTACGCCAGACGCTGGAAACTCAAAATATCAATATTTAAAATACCGCCCGCCGGATGCAGTGACACGAGCTCTTTCTGCGTCTGCATCGTAAACTGCTCCGGCACGACGATCAGATAGTTTTTCTCCGGGTGGCACGCCGCTTCCGCCAGAATTTTTTCATACGCATACCTCGATTTCCCAGCCCCCGAATTTCCCATAATAAACTGCAGACTCATACCTTGCTCCTCCTGTTCTGATCCATTTCTGCCCCAAAATAAACATAGCTACAGTATAGCAGACTCTTTTTTTTGATGCAATCAACCTGCTGTAGAACAACCTTCATAAAAACCATTCTTCCCACATACATTATAGTAAAAACGCCCGCCTGTTCCGCCCCCGCAGACGGCTTTTCAAAAAGGAGTGTGCCCGCCCATGAGTTCCAAAACGAAAATTGTTGTACTACATATGAAAGAAGTGGTTTACACCGCTGTTTTTCTTGCTCTCGCGCTGATTCTTCTCGTGGTGTTTCTGATCATGTTCTCCGGGAAGAAGGATTCTGCGAAAAAACCTTCTGTCACCACTGCTGCTTCCGCCGAAAATGCACGCTACATTCCCGGCATCTACACCTCCACGATCTCCCTCGGCGACCAGACCTTCGATGTGCAGGTCAATGTTGAGCAGGACCGCATCACCGCGATTTCACTGAATAACTTAAGTGAAACCACCGCCGCCATGTATCCGCTCATGGAGCCCGCGCTCGATTCCATCGCAAGCCAGATCTATGTGAATCAGACGACGGAAGGCCTCATCTACGGAGAGGACGACCGCTACACCTCCGAACTGCTCGTCTCCGCGATCAATCAGGCGCTCGAACAGGCTCAAAATCCTTCCTCCTCAGAATCCTGATCTTTCCATGCGAAAAGGCCTCGAAGCATTCTTCTGCTCCGAAGCCTTTTTTCTGTCGTGCATCTCAAAATTTGATTGTCTGCACCAATTTGGATTATCTTTGTTTCTTTCCGTATTTCCTGTTTTGTTTTTTACAGCTGGTCGAGTTCCTCTCTCCAGAGCTTCACGCACGCATCACTCGGCATACGCAGGTCGCCGCGCGGGGATACCGCAACGCTTCCGACCTTCGGGCCATCCGGCAGGCAGGAGCGTTTGAACTGCTGCGCGAAAAATCTCCAGTAGAACGTTTTCAGCCATTTTAAGATCGTCGCATCATCGTAGACACCGGCAAATGCAAGTTTTGCCACACGGTAAATCTTGAGCGGTTCGTACGTCACACGCAGCATATAGTATAAGAAGAAATCATGAAGCTCGTACGGTCCGACGAGATCTTCTGTTTTCTGAGAAATGACACCATCTTTCGGCGGCAGCAGTTCCGGGCTGACCGGCGTGTCGAGCACATCCAGAAGGATATCGGAAAGTGCTTTTTCCCCGCAGGTGTCCGCATAATACTGCACCAGATGGCGCACCAGGGTTTTCGGTACGGACGCATTGACGGCATACATCGACATATGGTCGCCATTGTACGTTGCCCAGCCAAGTGCCAGCTCGGAAAGATCACCCGTTCCGATAACCATACCGCCGGACTGGTTGGCAAGATCCATCAGAATCTGGGTTCTCTCACGCGCCTGTCCGTTTTCATACGTCACATCGTGTTTCTCCGGATTCTGTCCGATATCACGGAAATGAAGATTGACAGCCTCCTTGATATCGATCTCTTTTAAGGTTGCGCCAAGGCATCTCGTCAGCTCACATGCATTCTGATACGTACGGTCTGTCGTTCCAAAACACGGCATCGTTACAGACAGGATCTGCTTTCTCGGAATCCCGAGCAGATCAAATGCTCTTGCCGTTACAAGCAATGCCAGCGTCGAGTCAAGTCCACCGGAAATACCGATAACTGCGCTCTGGCAATGGGTATGCGCCAGACGTTTTTTCAGTCCCATAGCCTGAATATTTAAAATTTCGTCGCATCGCTGATCGCGGTTATGCTTATCCGACGGTACGAATGGCCGTGGATCGAAGTAACGGGTCAGCTTTGTCTCTTCTATTGACAAGGAGAATCGAACGACCTGATACCCATCGGTTCTCTGCTCCGGATACGTGGTCATCCTTCTGCGCTCACTTGTGAGACGATCCACATCGAGATCTGCACAAATGATCTGATTCTCAAATCGTTTTGCCTCGGCAAGAATGGTTCCGTTTTCAGCAATCAGATGCTGTCCGCCAAAGACAAGATCTGTCGTCGACTCGCCCTCACCTGCTGTCGCATAAATATAGCCGCAGATCAGACGCGCCGACTGTGCGCTCACAAGGCTTCTCCGGTAACTGTCTTTTCCAACCATTTCATCACTGGCAGAAAGGTTTACGACCACTGTCGCACCGGCCAGCGCATGCGCCACACTCGGCGGATTTGGGGTCCAGAGATCCTCACAGAGCTCTGCCGCAACCTTAAGACGCGGCATTTTTTCACACTGGAAGAGCAGATTCATGCCAAACGGAACCTCTTTTCCAAAAAATTCCGTTGTTGTCACCGCTTCTTTTCCCGGCGTAAAATGACGCAGCTCATAAAATTCATTGTAGTTCGGCAGATACTTTTTCGGCACAATGCCGAGAAGCTCTCCGTGACAGAGCACAGCGGCTACATTGAACAGCTTTCCGCCCTGTTCCCACGGCAGTCCGACAAAAATCAGCGCATCGGTCTCTTTCGTACCATCGGCAATTTCCTTTAATCCTTCTTTCGCCGCATCAATCATCTGACTCTGCCAGAATAAGTCACTACAGGTGTAGCCGGTGAGAGCCAGCTCCGGGAGCACCATCACCTTTGCTCCCTCGCCCTCCATTTTATGAATCGTTTCCAGAATGACTCTCGTATTTTCTCTGACATCCGCTACCACTACCGCACAGGAAGCGGCGGCAACTTTTACGAATCCCTGTTTCATCTCTTTCTTCCTCCACTATCTGGTTCCCTGTTACAGATTTTCTGCAAACAGAAGCTCTCACAGCCTCCGTTTCGCCTGAAACAGTACTGCTATTTGCTCTTACGCAATAATTCTTTCAGATCCTCGGTAGAAAATTCATAGGCGCTGTTGCAGAAATGGCATTTCAGCTCCACCGGTTTTGCTTCCTGAATCATCTCGTTCAGTTCTTTTCTTCCGACCGCTATCAGCGCTTTCGATACACGCTCACGGCTGCAGTTGCAGTAAAACTGGGTCGGCACGGTATCGTTGATCACAAGGTCCATGTCTCCAAGCAGTTTTTCAAGAATCTGCTCCGGAGTCAGGCCCTCGTCAAGGAATGCGGTAACGGAATTGACTTCTGCCAGACGCTGCTCCAGTTTTTCAATGACTTTCTCATCGCAGAACGGCATCAGCTGAATGATAAAGCCGCCGGCCTGACGGACGGTATTGTCTTTGTTCATCAGCACACCGAGTCCGACGCTGGACGGAACCTGCTCACTCGTTGCAAAATAGTAGGTCAGATCCTCTGCGATCTCACTCGTCTGCAGAACGCACTGTCCGACGTACGGCTCTTTCAGTCCCAGGTCTTTGATGACATCCATGAATCCGACGCCGACAGCACCTGCCACGTCAAGTTTTCCTTTTTTGTTGGCCGGAATCACGACGTCCGGGTTTCCGACGTAACCTTTTACATTTCCTTTGGAATCTGCTGTTACGGTAATGCCGTTCAGCGGTCCGCCGGCATGGATGCGCAGGGTCAGAAGGTCTTTATCTCCCTTCATCATAACGCCCATCATTGCACCTGCCGTCAGAAGGCGGCCCAGCGCTGCGGTTGCAACCGGACTCGTGTTGTGATCCTGGCGTGCTGTCTCTACGGTTTCTCTTGTTGTCGCTGCAAACGCACGAATCTGTCCGTCTGCCGCTGTTGCTCTTACAATATAATCCATGTTTCTCTCCTATTTCTCACTTTTTCCTTTTTCTCTTGCTACGACATAAATACGTTCGCTCTCCGGTCTCGGCGCATCCTTTGTGAATGCATCGTAGGCCGTTACAAACTCCATGCCTGCCTCTTCCAATAAGCGGCAGATCGTCGCAAGATCGTACGCTCTCTGATAATGTACCTCCTCAAATTTACGGTACAGATCGGAATCTTCTCCCTCCGGGATGAAAATGGCGAGCTCATATTCGTTGATTTCTTCCTCCGGGTCATAGTAATTATCCCAGATGAAGCTTGCCTCTTCGCGGTTTTCCGCAATCGTAGTCTCACCCATCTGTTCATATTTATACTTTGTATTCAGATCAAAAATAAACATGCCCTTCGGATCCAGATAATTGTTGACGAGTGAGAATACTTCCCGCAGATCATCTTCCTCCAGAATATAGTTGATAGAATCGCAGATGCTCACAACCGCCTTCACGGTTCCGTAGAGCTCAAATTCCCGCATATCCTGAAGCAGATATAAAATGTTTAAGCCGGACTCGGCGCGTTTTTCACTGGCAATCTCGAGCATATCCTCAGAATTGTCCACGCCGATCATATCGTAGCCCTCTTTGGCGAGCAGCTCGGTCATGTTTCCCGTTCCGCAGCCAAGATCGAGCACCAGTCCGTCTTCCACCTGATATTCTTTTAAAAGCTGAATCAGATATTTGCTCCAGGCAGGATAGTCCACGTTGTCCATGAACATGTCATATACCTGGGCAAAACTGGTATAACTTTCATTCATCTTTCTTTTCTCCTTCATCGTTTACAGTAGCTACGCCTTATTGTATCACATCACACAGGGCAACTCAATATACGAAAAGACCTGCAGGATCCCTGCAGGTCTCATTCACTCCCCGAGTTGGGCTCGAACCAACAACCCTTCGGTTAACAGCCGAATGCTCTACCATTGAGCTATCGAGGATTATTTAATTGAAGATATTTGATATACCTTCAAAACCGCATACACTACACATCTATCATTCCATTTTTTGTGAACACAACCATTCAGGTCAAGCCCTCGACCGATTAGTAACAGTCAGCTCCATGCCTTACGGCACTTCCACCCCTGCCCTATCTACCTCGTCGTCTTCAAGGGGTCTTACTTCTTTCGAATGGGATATCTCATCTTGAGGGGGGCTTCACGCTTAGATGCCTTCAGCGTTTATCCCTTCCCGACTTGGCTACCCGGCCGTGAACCTGGCGGTTCAACCGGTACACCAGAGGTCAGTCCATCCCGGTCCTCTCGTACTAAGGACAGCTCCTCTCAAATATCCTACGCCCACGCCGGATAGGGACCGAACTGTCTCACGACGTTCTGAACCCAGCTCGCGTACCGCTTTAATGGGCGAACAGCCCAACCCTTGGGACCTACTACAGCCCCAGGATGCGATGAGCCGACATCGAGGTGCCAAACCACTCCGTCGATGTGAACTCTTGGGAGTGATAAGCCTGTTATCCCCAGGGTAGCTTTTATCCGTTGAGCGATGGCATTCCCACTTAATACCACCGGATCACTAAGTCCTACTTTCGTACCTGCTCCACCCGTCGGTGTCGCAGTCAAGCTCCCTTCTGCCTTTGCACTCTTCGAATGGTTTCCGACCATTCTGAGGGAACCTTTGAGCGCCTCCGATACCCTTTCGGAGGCGACCGCCCCAGTCAAACTCCCCGTCTGGCATTGTCCCCCGGCCTGATAAAGGCCGCTGGTTAGAAGCCCAGCAGCACAAGGGTGGTATCCCAACAATGGCTCCCCTGAAACTGGCGTTCCAGGTTCACAGCCTCCCACCTATCCTGTACATGCACTGCCGGACCCCAGTACCAAACTGGAGTAAAGCTCCATGGGGTCTTTCCGTCCTGGCGCGGGTAACCAGCATCTTCACTGGTACTTCAATTTCACCGGATGCATTGTCGAGACAGCGCTCAAATCATTACGCCTTTCGTGCGGGTCGGAACTTACCCGACAAGGAATTTCGCTACCTTAGGACCGTTATAGTTACGGCCGCCGTTTACTGGGGCTTAAATTCAAAGCTTCGCTTGCGCTAACCTCTCCTCTTAACCTTCCAGCACCGGGCAGGCGTCAGCCCATATACCTCACCTTACGGTTTTGCATAGACCTGTGTTTTTGCTAAACAGTTGCTTGAGCCTATTCTCTGCGGCCAACTCTCGTTGGCACCCCTTCTCCCGAAGTTACGGGGTCATTTTGCCGAGTTCCTTAACAATGCTTCTTCCGCCGGCCTTAGGATTCTCTCCTCATCCACCTGTGTCGGTTTACGGTACGGGTATCTTAAAAACAATAGCGGCTTTTCTTGATTCATGGCTCACACACTTCCCTACTTTAGTTCGGTCCGCATCACGCCTTTGGATTGCCACACGGTTTTTCCTATGTGACTCCTCCTTCGCTTGCACGCGGCTTTCCATTCCGCGCCTGTGCTCTCCACAAATGTCCCCACAGTTCTGTTTTAAGATAGTGCAGGAATCTCAACCTGCTGTCCATCGGATACGCATTTCTGCCTCTCCTTAGGCCCCGACTTACCCAGGGCAGATCAGCTTTACCCTGGAAACCTTGGATATTCGGCCGAGAGGATTCCCACCTCTCTCTCGCTACTCATTCCGGCATTCTCTCTTCCTGGCACTCCACAGCTCCTTCCGGTACTGCTTCGTCGCGCCAGCAATGCTCCTCTACCATACCATACGGTATCCTGTGCTTCGGTGTCGTGTTTCAGCCCCGGACATTTTCGGCGCAGGACCTCTCGACTAGTGAGCTATTACGCACTCTTTGAATGTGTGGCTGCTTCTGAGCCAACATCCTAGTTGTCTTCGAAATCCCACATCCTTTTCCACTTAACACGTACTTTGGGACCTTAGCAGCAGGTCTGGGCTCTTTCCCTTTTGACTGCCCAACTTATCTCGTGCAGTCTGACTCCCGATGAGCATCTTTACGGCATTCGGAGTTTGATATCCCTTGGTAAGCTTTGACGCCCCCTTAGAAATTCAGTGCTCTACCTCCGTAAGACTCCATCGAGGCTAGCCCTAAAGCTATTTCGAGGAGAACCAGCTATCTCCGGGTTCGATTGGAATTTCTCCCCTACCCACACCTCATCGCCACCCTTTTCAACGGATGTGCGTTCGGCCCTCCACTACCTCTTACGGCAGCTTCAGCCTGGACATGGGTAGATCACCCGGTTTCGGGTCTACTCTTACTGACTTCACGCCCTCTTAAGACTTGGTTTCCCTTCGGCTCCGTACCTATAGTACTTAACCTTGCCAGTAAACGTAACTCGCCGGACCGTTCTACAAAAAGTACGCGGTTGTGCACATAAGGCACTTCCACAGCTTGTAAACACAGGGTTTCAGGTTCTCTTTCACTCCCCTCCCGGGGTCCTTTTCACCTTTCCTTCACAGTACTATGCGCTATCGGTCACTGAGGAGTATTTAGCCTTGGAGGGTGGTCCCTCCTGCTTCCCACAAGGTTTCCCGTGTCTCGTGGTACTCTGGATCCTGCCAGCCTCTCATCAATTTCGCCTACGGGATTTTCACCCTCTCTGATCAGATTTCCCAAAACTGTTCGGCTATTGATTCGAGTACCTTATGCAGTCCACAACCCCGCGGTGCACGCACCACGGTTTGGGCTCTTTCCATTTCGCTCGCCGCTACTTTGGAAATCGAGGTTTCTTTCTTCTCCTCGGGGTACTTAGATGTTTCAGTTCCCCCGGTTCCCTTCCATACGTTATGGATTGGCGTATGGATACTTGAGGTTTGCTCAAGTGGGTTTCCCCATTCGGATATCTCCGGATCAATGGATATTTGCTCCTCCCCGAAGCTTTTCGCAGCTTATCACGTCCTTCATCGGCTCTCAGTGCCAAGGCATCCACCCTGCGCTCTTAATGCTTGACCTGTATTCTTGGTCCGCTGTCGCCATAGCGTTGGCAACAGACTTTGTGTTCTCTTGCTTTAAAAGCATTTTGAATGATTAAATCTTTCGATTTATCCTTCTGGTTTGATAACATCACATGCTCTCACACATGATGCCTCGGATGTCTTTTCCTATCTCTAACGTTTTAACGTTTTCAATATAGATTGTATATGCGGTTTTCAAGGTACATCTTTTGGACTTGAATAACTCAAATCCAGTGGGCTTAAGTGGACTCGAACCACCGACCTCACGCTTATCAGGCGTGCG